>CAXUBB010000133.1:0-11885 GCA_964249105.1 uncultured Bryobacteraceae bacterium
GTAGTAATGATCGAAGGCAAACAAAGCCGCGCTGATGGCAAAGCTAACCACCAGAACCGGCGCCGCCAAACGGTGAGTGCTGACGCCCCCGGCTTTAAACGCAGTCACTTCGTTGTGTTTGGTCAGAATTCCGAAGCAGATTAAGGATGCAACCAGCGTTCCAATGGGCGTCAAATCATAAATAAGCTTCGGCGCAAGATGCCAGAGGTAGTCGAGCATGGTGGGCATTCCGATGTCGTTCTTTATCATGTCCCCCAGCAGTTCGAAAAACGTAAAAACCTCGATCAGCAGCACGAGCGCTATCAGAAGAATGGCGAAATAGAACAGAAAACTATTCAGAACATAGCCGTCGATCAGTAAGGGGCGGAAAGCAAATCGGCGGGCCGTTCCAGGACGCGTTTCCGCCTTGCGGCTCGTCCGCACGGAGCCGAACTTCGAGACGGCACGGGCGAAAAGGGCGCGGAACCAGCCAAAGACATCAGGATCTCCCGATTTTTCCATTCTCGACAACAGAAAGATACTCAGAATGGCAAAGACCGCATCCGGCGTCCATACGGCAACAGGCACGGGCAAACTGCCCTTGCGGGCTAATCCGATCAGGGTGATAAAGCCAAGGTAGTAAATGAAGGCAATCACTACCGTAGTGATAAAAGCGGTTGACTTACCGCCTTTGCGCGAAGAGATGCCAAGCGGCACGCCGATCAATCCGAGCAGGATGCAAGCCAGTGGGAGCGCAAAGCGTTGATGCAACTCAATAGCCGCATCCACATACTCTTCATGCGTCAAGTTATGACGCCGGTACACGCGCTTGTAAAGCGGGCCGGTATCCATCTCCTGCACCGTCTTATTCAGTTGCAGTTCTTCTTGCTTTTGGGCCTGCAAAACTTCAATTTGCGTTGGCGCCGCCGTGGTAATGACCTTGCCTTCTTTGTCCCGTTCGCTGGTGCGTACCCCTTTCATCTCCAGGATGATGCGGTTGTTAGCGGCATCAGGATGCGGAAGCGCTTCTTGCGCCACGATGATGCGCGGGCCCTCGCCCCGGTCCTTGCCCTGTTGCTGGAGTTCCGCCGACGGAGTGACATCGGCAATAAAAACGTGACGCCAGGTAATCTGCTTACCGGCGGCGCTGACATCGCCGGCGTAAAGAACGATATTGGGGAACTGCTCGTTGAAGATGCGCGATTCGATCTCGCCCGTTAATTGCGCTGCGGCAAAATTGCGCGCCACTTTCGATTCCAGGTGAAGCGTCAAGGGAGTCAGCCAAAGCGAAGAAAGCGCCGTCAGCGCCAGCGCAAAAAACGAGAACAACAGAACGGGCCGGGTTACGGTGACGCTGGAGACCCCGGCGGCGCGCATGGCAACAATCTCGCTGTCCGCCGACATGCGGCTCAGTCCCACCAGAACGCCGACGAGCACGCCGAGCGGCAGCGCGAACGGAAGCGTGGAGGGCAGAGCGTAAAGCAGCAGTTTCGCAATGACCTGACCCGGCGCCGACATGCGCACCAGCAGCACCGAAAGGCGCTCAATCGTCCGCAGGAAAAGGACAAAAATAAAGAGCAGCGTGCCCAGCGTGGCGCTGGCAAACAGTTCGCGAAAAATCGCGCGACTTAAAATCCGCATCGATCGTTACTGAGGGTCCAGAGCCGGTGACGGCACGACGGGAAGCTTGCTCCCTTCGTTTTCCGCGCGCGTTAGTTCAACGCCGTCAAATAAAAGGGACGGGCAAATCACGGCGGAGGTAGTCGCATCCGAACCAGCATCCAAAAGGTTAAAACTGGAGCCGTTATTCACATAGTTCAACACATAAGACTGGTCCGACGCCGCGACAATGTCACGTAGGTCCTTGGCGCTGAATTCCTTAAAACGCAAGCCGCGAACCAGTTCCTCATGGCCGTCACGATAAGCTTTGTAGACCAGAATGGGCGCATTTAACGTACGGGCAACCCCATTCTGCTGGAGTTGACGCCCCAGTGATTCCAGCTCCTGCAGGTTTGCCGTCGAGGGGAAATCCATGCGCCGAATGATGAGGCCGTAGGGCAGCCCCGCCGCCTTTACGTTTTCGAGCAGCTTTGCCTTGAGTTGAGCATCAGGAACGCCGCCCTCCGCTCCCACGAACAGATTGCCGATGACAGCGGCCTCATCGCCAAACCTGCCGGGAAGGCGTCCATGCCCGTTCGAAGCATTGAAAGCACGAACCGGCTGGCGGCTTAACAGAAAATTCTTCAACACCCCTTTTTCGACGAGCACTACGCGCTCTGCGGGTACTCCCTCATCATCAACCGAATACTGGCCCGTTAACGGAACATCGCCGAAGCGGTCTTTCAAAGGATCATCCACCAGCGTCATCCAATCCGGCATCACCTTCGAGTTCACTTTGGAGGCCCATACGCTCTCAATGATTTGCGCTTCCGGGGCGTTGATTCCGGGAGGCGCAACCGGTTTTCGCGGCAAGCGGATTGCGTCCGTTAACGCTTGCGCCATCATCTCGGCTGCTGCTTCCCCCTCGAAAAGAACCGGGCCGTTATAATCTTCGCCTAAGGGCGATTTCGCCAGGAGAGCTGTTTCCTCCGCCGTGGCCTTGGCCGCTTCGATCAATTCTTTTTCCCGAGGGATCTGAGACGCAAGGGCGGTCGTAATGAACTGGTGATTCCAGACTCGCGTGCCGTCAGGCGCGAAGGCGCTGGAAAGAATACTAAGGTCGGTTAGTTGCTGCGGAATCCGGACAACTGTTCCCTCGCTGTTCACAAGGCGGTAAGTGGAAGAGATGCTGCGAAGCCGCACTTGCGAAGCCGTTACGTTCTGGTAATGGGTGAAGACCCCGGATACGTCCCGAACCATCTTTCGCAGCCCTTCTTCGTCCAGCTTCGACTGTGCCGCCGGCTGCAAGCATTGAACCGGCTTGGCGGGAGCAAAATCAGGCGTCTGATCCGGATCGGCGACTTCCGTCAGAGCCGTGCGTTTCCGGGTAATTTGATTCACGGAAGCTTTGTACAGCGCATCAGTCGATAGCCACAGACTGGACCGCATCACCGCATAATCGTCATCAATCGGCATCAGCCCAAAACGCATATTTTGGGAGAACACCGAATTGGTGTTGTCGAATTTGTAGTCGCCAACGCGCACTTGCAGTCTCGGCTGGCGGAGATGAACAAAAGGGGAACTGGTGATACCGCCAAGACTGGCATTCACGATAAAGTTCTCGCTATCGCTGATCGTGTACTGAAGGAAGTACGGCTTTTCCAGGTGATTCAGTTGGAGACTTTTCGAACGAGCCAGTTCATCCGCCATCGCGCGCAGTTGCACGTCGGCGGCGACCTGTTTATTGAGATCCGCGCCGGAACAGAGAAAGGCCGGCAAGCTCAGAAGAACAGCCGGAAGAATGCCGGAAGCCGGATGCCTCATGGTCGTTCAACTCCTGGAGGCGGAAGCAGCGGCAGCCGTTGTTGCGCGTTCTGCTTTCTCTGAATTTCAATTTCCGATACCAAAATTGCAGGCGACACCGCCGATACCGGCACGCTTCCCGACTCGGCCCCGCAATAGCCGTTAAAAACTTCCGGGCGGTCTGAAGTCGACAGTATTTTTTGAAAGCTCGAAAGAGGAGTGCCCACGATATCCGCTCCTCTGATTAACTCGTCAGGACGGCCATCGGGATAAACACGATAGACTACCAGCGGAACCACGGTGAACGCCTGGAGTCCTCGCCGGCCCGTTGTCGTATAGCCGCTCGCAACCTCCTCGAAGTACAAGCCATAGGGCTTTCCCTGGCGTTTGATCTCCGCGATGAGCGCGGCTTTCAAATCCGCCGCTGAAACTTGCTTTGATGACTCCACGATCAGGTTTGACTGCCGTGATACCACCTCAAATCCCGGTTGACGCCGGCCATGAGCATTCGAATGCACGAACTCTCCCACGGGAGAACGGGACAAGAGAAAGGTCTTCAAGATGCCGCCCTCGACCACTTTGACGGGCCGGGATTTCACGCCTTCATCATCAAAATCGTAATAGCCGATCAGATCGGCGCCGTTATAACTTCGTTTTGTCGGATCAGACTCCACGCTGATAAATGAGGGAAGCACTTGCTGGCCGAGTTTGAAGGTCTGGCCCTCGGAGATGTCCTTTTGACGATGTCCCTCAATCCGATGGCCGAAGATCTCATGAAAGAAGACCGCCGAGGCGCGCCCCGATAAAATAGCAGGGCACAAAATCGGTTCCGCCGAAGGCGCTTGCACCAGGGCATCGAGCGTCGAAGCGACCTTACGGACCCGCATTTCCACCTTGCCGCTGTCCGGAAAGTGAGCGCTATCGGAAACTTCAATCGTGTCGAAGGCGCGCACATCCATGCCGTCCGGAGTCAGCGCGATCCCGTCGATTTCCAGTCGGAAGAGATCATTCCCGCCCTCGACAGCAGTGCCCTCAGTGTTCACAAGCGTTCGGACCTCATGCCGCGCCACGAAATTGACGCCGGATCCAAGAATGTTCGGATGCTTTTTGAATTCCGCCGACCAGCTTCGAACATTGTTGGCCCAAGCCTTGGCATCGTATTGAAGCGGCTTGAAAGGCCGGATAGCCGTTTCCGCTGATTCGCTGGAGAAGTCAGCGTTTTGCTCTTTGCTTTCGACCAGCAGTTGCTGATCGGTCTTAAGCTGCGTTAAACGGCGTGAAGCCAGACGGTAAACGCGGTCTGTTTCAGACCAAAGAGTTCTTCGAATCTGATTCGGGTCATCACTCAGGCTCAAGGCCGCAAAGGATGTGAAGCGAACCGGCAAGCCTTTATAGGGGTGGTAATTATCGAAATCGGGCGAGCCGATCCTGACCGTTGTATCCACACCCCGCTCATGATCTTGAGTATTCTGAACCAGCGCGCCCAGCGTGGCGGAAAGAGATCGACTCTGCTGCTCGACTACTTCATAAGCCAGGTAGTAGGGAGCTGGATTGGATTTCGTCTTTAGTGCGGAAAACTCCCGATTCAGTTCGCCGTTCAGGATAGCAACCAGTGTTCCGGAAGGAGAATCAGCAAACGCGCGCCAGGAAAGCGCCGCTCCCGCGATTGCGCTCCCTGTCAGCACAAGAAGAAAGCACTTGCGGAAAGTGATACGCCGGAATGGGAAAAACAAATACTAAGAATAGCAGCCGATACAGATTTTGAACTGCTTGCTGGTTCCGAAGCGTCTTTCAATTAGGCAGCATGGCCCCAAAGAAGAAATCAAGCCCGGATACTTACACCAAACCGGAATTACGAGAGCGCATTAAGACAAAGATTGTGGCAGGCAATAAGGGCGGCAACCCAGGCCAATGGAGCGCTCGTAAAGCGCAGCTTCTTGCGCAGGAGTACGAAAAGGAAGGCGGGGGTTACAAGAAACCGCAAAATCCGGCGCAGAAGAGCCTAAAGAAGTGGGAAGACGAAAAATGGACCACATCCGATCATAAGCAAGCGCGGCGCAAGGGCGGCACGTCACGGTACCTACCCGAAAAGGCTTGGGACAAACTTTCGGCTTCCCAAAAGACAGCAACCAATAAGAAAAAGCAGGAAGGCTCGAAAAAGGGCGAGCAATTTGTCAGCAATACGCCAGCCGCGGCAAAGGCACGTAAGAAGACGACGAAAACAGCAGCGTCCGCGAAGAAGAAATCTGCTCCCGCCAAGAAATCAGCAAAGAAGCGTTCATCAAAATGAGTTTGCGATTAGGTTTTCCGGTCATCATTCTGGGAGCAGAGGGGATCAAGAGCAATGACACCCGCCGCTGGCAGTCGAATCCTCACTTGAAAGTCTCGCTGGAGCACCTGCACAAAGTTTTCGACTACCTCCAAAAGCACAAGATCTCGATGTACCGCATGTCATCGGATCTGGCTCCTTATGCCACGCACCCGGATATGCCGCAGTTCCACAACCAGGTTAAAGAGAGCCAGCGGGAACTGCAAGAGATCGGTAAGCGGGCGCGCGACTTAGACCTGCGCCTATCATTTCATCCGTCGCAGTTTGTGATTCTCAACAGCCCGGACCCTGAGTTATGCAAAAAGGGCGTTTGGGACCTGGTCGTTCAAGCCGAAATGCTCGACACCATGGGCCTGGGTCCGGAAGCAGTGCTGGTGATTCATGTGGGTGGATCTTATGGCGACAACCGGAGCGGCATCGACCGCTGGTGCGCGACCTGGGACAATCTCCTGCCGGAGCCGGTGAAGCGGCGGCTCGTCTTAGAAAATGACGACATCCGGTACAGCGCCGCCGATGTGCTGGCGATCCACGAGAGAACCGGCGTACGCTTGATCTTCGACGTTCAGCACTTCTGCTGTTTAAATCCGCAATGCCTGGAGCTACAACCTACGCTGCAAGCATTTCTGAAAACCTGGCCGGACGGGATACGCCCAAAAATTCACTATTCATCGCCTCGGACCGAGATGCGCGAAGTAAAACGCAAAGACCGGCAAACTGGCAAAAAGAAAACGGTGCTGCTGCCGCCTATCTGGACCGGGCACGCCGATTTCGTCCAGCCGTTCGAATTCATCAGCTTCTTCCGGGGCAATCCCGATATGGTGACCGATGTCATGCTGGAAGCAAAATCGAAAGATCTTGCTCTACTACGCTTGCGCCAGGATTTGGCGCGCTACGCCCCCGACGTGGCGAGGCGCTTCGGCTTGTCGGTGGCCGAAGAGCTTGCCGAGTCGTCCATGGAAGAGATCGCCATTGATGCCGAGCAACTGGCGGCAGCGGGTTAGGATGACATTTTTCAGATTACCGAGGCGTGAAATTCCGGATCTCCCGCACGGTTGATGCGTCCAGCTTTTGCAGCACGGCCACAAGAAGATCGACGGCTCCATCGAAATCACGGCGATTAATGACGCCGTTGTGGGAATGCGTGTAGCGGGCTGGAACCACCAGGCAGATTGTGGGCACGCCGCCGTTGCTTTTCTGGATCTCGGCGGAGTCGTCTCCGTAGCCGCTGACGAGATCGGCCTGCAAGGGAATCTGCTTTTCCGCTGCCGTAGCTTTCACCAAGCCAACCAGTTTTTGATTGGGCAACTGCGAACTGTTATAGGCAAAGAAACCGGGTCCCGCGCCGAGCCGTGACTGCGTTTCCTCGGCATGGCCTGGAAACACATCACCCGTGATGCCGCCTTCAATGGCAATGCCCAGGTCCGCCTTGATCACCTCCGCCGCCGCATGCGCGCCGCGCAAGCCGACTTCCTCCTGCGTGGTGATTGCATAGAACAGATGGTTCGGATGGGCCGCCGACGTCAATCTTCGCATGGCTTCCGCCACCACGGCGCATCCTACGCGGTCATCCCAAGCTTTGCCGAGGTAATTCTGCGTTCCGTTCAGGACGCGAAATGGCGTGTCAGGCACAACAGGGTCGCCCGGTTCAAGACCCATCTGTCGCGCTTCCTCCGCAGTTTTGGCTCCGACATCCAGAAAGAGGGTATCGCGGGGATAAAGGCGATTGCGCTCATCGGCTGGAACCACATGTATATCGCGGATGCCGGTCACGGCGTAAACCGGGCCCTTGGAACCCAAAATCACCCAACGCTGATCGACCAGCGCCTGATCCAGCCAGCCGCCCAACATCTGCATGGTAAGAAAGCCATTCGCCGTAATGCGCCGGGTCACGCCGCCTAGTTCATCCATATGCGCGTCCACCATGATGCGCGGCCCACTGGTGCCTTGTTCCGCAATGATAGAGCCCAAACCGTCAGAGCTCAGCTTCGCGCTATAAGGCTTGATTTCATCCATGATGATCTTACGGACAGGCTCCTCGAATCCGGGCGGCCCGAAGGCGTTGGAGAAACGTTGGAGCAGATCAACCGTGCGGTCGGCTGATTGAGGGAAGGCTGTTACGGCGCAAAGAATGGAAAGGAAGGCAGGAAGCACTCGCATGAGGAGTGCGTTCAGTCTAGCAGAGTTTTAGCTGCGACCACAAAGCCTCCGCAACGATTCCTCATACGGCGCTCTTGCTACTCCGCGCTCGGTGATAATCGCCGAGACATACCGGTTCGGCGTCACATCAAAAGCCGGATTCGCCACGGCGATTCCCTCCGGCGCAATCTGAACACCTTGTATATGCGTTACTTCCCTGCCCGCGCGTTCTTCAATCGGAATGAAATCACCGGACGCGAGCGCTAAATCGAGAGTGGAAATAGGCGCAGCCACATAGAACGGCACACTGTTTTCTTTCGCTAATACTGCAAGCCCATACGTTCCGACCTTATTCGCCACATCGCCGTTCGCGGCGATTCGGTCCGCGCCGACCACGACACAACCAATGCGCCCGCTCTTCAGAAAGTGGCCCGCCATGTTGTCGGTAATTAAAGTGGTCTGAATGCCGTCGCGCTGAAGCTCCCACGCCGTTAAACGAGCGCCTTGCAGGAAAGGCCGGGTTTCATCCGCGAAAACATCAATCTTCTTGCCTCCGCGCACCGCCGCACGGACAACACCCAATGCCGTTCCAAAACCTGCCGTCGCTAAAGCTCCGGCGTTGCAATGAGTCAAAACTGTTTTTCCATCCGGAACCAAGGGCGCGCCATGCTGCCCAATCTGCTCATTGATCGCCAGGTCTTCCTCGCGAATGTTTCGCGCCTCTGTGACTAATCGCGAACGGATCGCCTCCGGGCTGGAGTCTTGCACTTCCGCATACACCTGCTTCATGCGTTCAATCGCCCAAAAGAGATTTACTGCTGTAGGCCGGGTCTTCGCCAGCGTGTCGCAAATAGTCGGCATATCGCGCTGCAGATCCTCTGATTGCAGAGCGCCCAGTGCAACTCCCATAGCGGCAGCCACGCCAATGGCGGGCGCTCCCCGAATGATCATGTTCCGGATCGCGTCGGCGACTTCAACGTAGTTACGGCAAGTCACAAACGCCACTTCCTGCGGCAGCCGCGTTTGATCAATCATCACGACGCCAGCGGGCGTCCACTCAATTGTTTCAATCGTATTTTGGGTTAGAACAGCGGGAGAACTCATTTTGTCGGGTTTAATTTCGAAACGGCCAGCGCAATGACAAAGACGGCATTATATGAGCCGTGCATCACAGTGGAGGGAATGATGGAGTTGGACGCGGCGCGGACCCAACCGAGGACAGCTCCCACAACTGATACAGCCACAGCATACTGCCAAGCGAAACTGTACTCCGGCGCGTGGAGCGATCCAAATAGAACAGCGGTTATTAAAATTCCAGCTACTACGCCGAATGTCCGCGACAGGAGCGGCTGGAGGAATCCGCGGAACAGTAATTCTTCAAAGAGCGGAGCAACCGTAACGGCCATCACTCCAAATGTCGCTAACAGCGCCGGGGAACCCATCAGGCTCTCAACCGGCGAAGGCACTTGCGGCGTATGCAGCAGGTAAGCTAAAGCCGAAACAAGAAACGCGAGCAAAATCCCGCCCACAGCTGCCAGCGCGAGATTGAAATGGCTGCGCCGCCATCCTAGCGAGGCAAACACCGGTTTGCCGTACTTCCATCCAAAGACTAGGCGAAAACTCAAATACAGAAAAGCGTACAGCGCAAATTGAGTCGGCAGCAGGAGCGGGCCCTGATTGTACTTCAAACTGGGATAGGCAAAGAGGAAAGCGCCCACCACCAGCAGAATAATTACAACGGAGGCAACCAGAAGCCCAATCACTAGGGCCAAATCCAGATAGTCCCAGAAAGGCACGCGCGCCGGCGTTTCGGGTGCGGGAGCATGAATCACCGGTTCTACCGGCGGGAAGCCTTCTGTTTCAGGCGGCATTTTTGATCTTCATTATCTTTCGTAGCGCCTCCGCCGTGTAGCTGGAGCGGTGCTTGAGCAATTCTTCCGGCGTGCCGATGGCGACAATCTGCCCGCCTCCCTCGCCGCCTTCCGGCCCAAGATCAATCAGATAATCCGCGCTCTTAATCACGTCCAGATTATGCTCGATGACCAGCACCGTATTGCCGAGATTCACCAGTCTTTGCAGCACATCGAGCAGATGGCGGACATCTTCAAAATGGAGTCCGGTGGTCGGTTCATCGAGCACATAAAACGTTTTGCCGGTCTGCCGTTTACTCAACTCCTTCGCTAATTTGATCCGTTGCGCCTCGCCGCCGGATAAGGTCGTCGAGGATTGACCTAAATGTATATAACCCAAACCGACTTCCGCCAGGGTTTTCAGCTTGGCATGAATCTGCGGGATGTTGGCGAGCAGTTCAAGCGCTTCATCCACTGTGGATTCCAGCAGATCCGCAATACTCTTGCCGGCATACTTCACTTGCAGCGTTTCCAGATTGTAGCGGCGTCCGCGGCAAATATCGCAAGTCACATAAACGTCCGGCAGAAAGTTCATTTCGATGCGTTTCAAGCCGTCACCCTGGCACGCCTCGCACCTTCCGCCCTTCACGTTGAAACTAAACCGGCCCGCTTTGTATCCACGCTCGCGTGATTCGGGCAGCATGGCGTAAATATCCCGGATCGCCGAGAAAACGCCTGTATAAGTGGCCGGATTTGAGCGCGGCGTGCGTCCAATCGGCGATTGATCAATTTCGATGACCTTATCAATGTTCTCCAGTCCGGTGATCGAGTCGTGCGCTCCCGGCTCCTGACTCGATCCATAGATGGCCTGCGCCAGAGCGCGGTAGAGAATATCGTGAACCAGGGTTGACTTTCCGCTGCCGGACACGCCGGTGACCACCAGCAGCGTTCCCAAGGGAAAATCAACGTCGATGTTTTTAAGATTATGTTCGCGCGCGCCGCGCACTGAAATTTTCTGGCCGCTTCCCGGCCGGCGCGCCGCCGGAGGCTGGATGGCGAGATGGCCCGAAAGGTACTCGCCCGTGAGCGATCCGGTTTTCTGCATAATCTGCGCCGGACTCCCTTGCGCGATGAGTTCTCCGCCGAGACGGCCCGCTCTTGGGCCAAGATCGATGACATAATCGGCGCGTTCAATCGTCTCCGCGTCATGCTCCACTACCAGAACCGTGTTGCCAAGGTCCCGTAAGTGGTGCAGCGTATCCAACAGGCGCTCGTTATCACGCGGATGCAACCCGATGGACGGCTCGTCCAGCACATACAGCACGCCCCGCAGTTTGGAGCCGATCTGCGTGGCAAGGCGTATCCGCTGCGCTTCGCCGCCCGAAATCGTGGCGGAGGACCGATCCAGACTCAGGTAGTCCAACCCGACCGCGCACAAGAACTCCAGCCGGTTGCGGATCTCCTCCACCACCCGCCCGACAATCTGCGTTTCCCGTTCGGAGAACTGCCAACCACGAACAGTCGGCAGGGCGCGCGCAATCGGTAATGCCGTAAACTCCGCGACCGAAACGCCTTTCACCGTTACCGCGAGACTCGTCGGTTTTAAACGGCGGCCTCCGCAGTCCGGACATTGCGTGGGCGACATATAATCCATCAACCATTCGCGATAACCTTCGCTGGCGTTCTGATAAGTTTCATCCAGCAACTTTAAGATGCCGGAAAACTGCGCGCTACCGTCAATGAGCGCCGTGCGTACCTTCTTCGGCAGATTCTCAAACGGCGTTGACAAATTGAACTGTAGCTTCCCAGCCGCTTCCTTCAGGGCGGAAGTCATATACAGGGAAGTGGAGCCGGGCCCCAGGCCGCCTTCGAGCAACGGTTTCGAAGGATCACAAATGACCTTAAAGGGATCGAACCCCCATCTGCTTCCCACTCCATGACAGGTTTCACAAGCCCCGTAAGGACTGTTAAACGAAAATGACCTGGGCTCCAGTTGAGGAACGCTCGTTCCGTCATTGGGACAAGCCAGCTTTTCTGAGTAGAGCGTCTCGGTGCCGTCAATGACCACGACAATCACCAGACCGTCCGCCCACTTCAAGGCAGTTTTGATGGAGTTTTCCAGCCTTTGTTCCACTCCGGACTTGATCGTCAAGCGATCAATAATGACCTCGATCGTGTGGCTTTGCCGC
>CAXUBB010000134.1:0-637 GCA_964249105.1 uncultured Bryobacteraceae bacterium
GACTTGGCCCTTTGTTTCTTCTAAATGCTTCTGAAAAGCCTGTTTCATTTGAGGGTCATGCGCCGCCTTTGACATCTTAGGCAGAGCCTTCACAAGCTGTCCTTCAGCGTGAAGCAAATCCTGTAACTGTTCAACGAGTACTTCCTGTAATAACGCCAACTTCCAACTCCTATCTTCTGTAAAGGTGGAAGCAGCCTTAAGGAGGGATGTTTCAACCCAATGCGCCCTTACAGTAGATCTGCCGATCCGTTTTTGAAAGGTAGAAAGTACTTTACAAAATAAAGTGAGCGGTATATATTTGATGCATGGCAACTGCTTCTCACGCCCGTGTCCGGTCGGAACCGAAGGCGCTGGAACACCGCGCGGCGGACAACCTGCAGTTTATCCGTGAAACCATCGAGCGGGCTTCCGCCTTTACGGCTGTTCCTGGACAGGGAGGAATTGGTATCGGGCTTACTGCTCTCATGGCGGGATGGATTGCTCATGATTATCCGCTTTCCGCTCAGTTCTGGATCTGGCTTTCGGAAGGCGTGCTGGCGGCTCTGCTCGGAATGGCTGCGCTCTGCTGGAAATCCAGACGGCTCTCGCTGTCCCTTTTGTCACGTCCTGCCAAACGCGCTCTGTTAAGCTTTTTGAT
>CAXUBB010000134.1:647-11836 GCA_964249105.1 uncultured Bryobacteraceae bacterium
CCCATTATTCGCGGGAGCCATGCTTACGGTGGCGCTTTACCGCTTGCAGCAAACAACCCTGTTTGCCGGACTCTGGCTGCTCCTCTATGGCGTTGCCGTTGTCACGGCAGGGGCCTTCTCCGTGCGAGTTGTGCCTGTCATGGGACTGTGTTTTCTGATTCTCGGATCGATGGCTCTTTTTGCTCCTCCCAGTTCCAGCAATTTGTGGATGACGGCGGGTTTCGGCGGCGTGCACATTGTGTTTGGATTCATCATCGCAAGGAGGTACGGTGGCTAGATCGTCCGTCGCAAGAGCTGATGCGGCTCATGAAAAGCAGCCTTCGAAACTGGTTGATGCCGGCGCGCCGGAGGCAACGAATCGTTATTTGCCCCAAGTGGATCAGCTCATTCATGAGCGGATTCGATTAGGGATTGTCAGCGCTCTGGCCGTGAATGACTCGCTCACCTTCAAGGAACTGAAAGAGCTTCTGAAAACCACGGACGGCAACTTGAGCGTTCATGCAAGAAAGCTCGAAGAAGCAAATTACATTACCTGCCAAAAGTCTTTTGACAAACGAATGCCTAAAACCGAATACAAGCTCACCGCTATCGGCAGAAAAATGTTCGAGAAATATCTAAACCACATGGAAGCGCTGATCCAGGCCATCCGGGAGCGATAGCAAGGCAGTCAACTCAACCTTTATGAAACAAGATCACTTGCACGTGGCAATCATTATGGATGGTAACGGTCGTTGGGCGGAAAGTCGCGGGCTACCTCGTCTAGCGGGACACGCCCAAGGCGAGCGGGCGCTACGCAGGATTGTGCGCGCCGCTCCTGAGTGCGGCATCAAAGTGCTAACCGTCTACGCTTTCTCCTCCGACAACTGGAAGAGACCAGCGGTCGAGACAAATGGCCTTATGCTTTTGCTCGAACAACATCTGTTTCAGTCGCTGGACCTTTGCCGGACGGAAAACGTCAAACTTAGCGTGATCGGAAGACGCGATCGCATTCCGGCCAGTTCGTTGAATGCGATCAAACACGCCGAGGAGCGGACAAGCACGGGAGTGCGCCTTCACCTCCGAATAGCGATTGATTATTCGAGTCGGGATGCGCTTCTGTCCGCTTTCGGGCGAGCATCGAAACCTGCGGACCGAGTGGCCCTGAACTCTTCTCTGGACAGCCCCGATGTTGATCTATTGATTCGGACAGGCGGCGAGCAACGGCTCAGTGATTTTCTGCTATGGGAATGCGCCTATGCCGAACTGCTGTTTACGCCCTGTCTCTGGCCGGACTTCGGGCCGGAGGAACTCAAAAGCGCGATACGGGAATTCCACCACCGGGATCGCCGCTATGGCGGTTTGCCTGCTTCCGTAGCGGCGAACTTTGCTTATTGATTCTCAAAACTTCGGCCTGCATTTGGCGCGCCCGGAGAGGCTCGAACTCCCGGCCTAATGATTCGAAGTCATTCGCTCTATCCAACTGAGCTACGGGCGCGCACCCTTTGCCACGTGCCTTTATTATACGGATGCCAGAATTGAAGGGAAGACACTTCTCCCCTGCATGACCACCGGCCTTACTGAAACTGAAGTCAAAATCCGTATTCCTGATCCTGTGGTGATCTTGGCGCGGCTTCATTCAATTGGTTTCCGCGAGTCGGTTCCGCGCCAGTTTGAGGCTAATACTCTCTACGACACGGCTGAAAGCCGTTTGCGGCAAGAGAGCATGCTTTTGCGGCTTCGTCAGTTCGGCGATCACGGTGTGATTACCTGGAAGGGCCCAAGCGCGCCCGGACCTTATAAAAGTCGCCCGGAACTGGAAACCAGCATCGGCTCCGTCCAGATTTTGCATGAAATATTAACCTGCATCGGCTTTGGACCGTCTTTTCGTTATGAGAAGTACAGGACGGAGTTTCAATCCGACGATGCGGCTGGAACTGTTACCCTTGATGAAACGCCCATCGGTATTTTCCTTGAATTGGAAGGGCCTGGCGATTGGATTGACAGAACGGCAAGAGCCCTCGGCTTCTCCCGAGAAAGCTATGTTCTGGAAAGCTATGGCAGACTTTATATAGCTGACTGTGAACGCTGCGGCGTCAAGCCGAGCCACATGGTGTTTCCGTCCGGCTCGTAATTGTTTGTGGCGTCGTTAACTGATACTGCTGTCTGAGAAAATGGAAAATGGCTGAAACACTTGCCGCCGATCTGGCGGTCGTCCATCGTGCCACGGAAGATCTGAACCGTGTGCGGGAAGAGATTGGCAAGGTCATTGTCGGCCAGACCGATGTCATTGACGGCGTTTTGATTTGCATGATCGCGGGCGGTCATGTGCTGCTCGAAGGGGTTCCCGGCCTCGGCAAAACGACGCTGCTTCGTACTCTTTCGCGCGTTCTCGAATTGCGTTATTCGCGTATTCAGTTCACCCCCGACCTCATGCCGGGCGACATAGTCGGCAGCGTGGTCACGGAAACCGACGAGCACGGCCACAAGAGCCTCCGTTTTCAGGCCGGTCCCATCTTCGCCCACCTTGTTTTAGCGGATGAGATCAATCGCGCCACGCCCAAAACTCAATCAGCGCTGCTTGAAGCCATGCAGGAGCGCACCGTAACAAGCGGCACTTCCACCTACACTCTCGATACGCCCTTTCTGGTCATGGCGACGCAGAATCCAATTGAGATGGAAGGCACCTATCCGCTTCCGGAAGCGCAACTCGACCGCTTTCTCATGAAGATTCTGGTCACTTACCCGTCTCGTCAGGATCTCAGCCGCATTGTCGATCTCACCACCAGGAGCCAGGAAGCCGATCTCCGCCAGATGTTGGACCGGCGCGGCATCGCCGAGTTAAAGGCCATCTCCAGACAGGTCGTGATTGCGCCGCATGTTCAGGAGTTCGCCATTGACATCGTAATGGCGACGCAGCCCGGCACGCCGCAAGTCCCTGAAATCACGACCCGCTACATTCGTTACGGCAGTTCACCGCGCGGCGCGCAGGCGCTGATTGAGTGTGGCCGCGTGCTTGCCCTCATCAAGGGACGCATGCACCTCAGCATTGAGGACGTCCAAGCGATAGCTCCCGCCGTTTTGCGCCATCGCATTATCTTAAACTTCGACGCCCATGCCGATGGGGAAAGCGCGGAAACAGTTCTGCGCAAAATTCTCCAGCACGTGACGGATCGTTCATGAAAAAACGGGAAACTGGTTCTTTAGCCCATGCCCGAACCGCTCATTGATCACCACTTTCTTGAACGGCTGGAGCGGCTCACGTTGCACTGGCAAAAATCATTTCCCGGCCTCGTAGGCGGCCACAACATTTCCCATCTGGCCGGCTCCGGGCAGGAGTTTCTCGACCATCGCAGTTTTCATCAGGGCGACGATCTTCGCGCCGTGAATTGGCGAGCCTACATGCGTTTTGAAAAGCTCTTTCTCAAAATGTTTCAATTGGAGCCGCGTGTGCCTGTCCGCCTGCTGATCGACGTCAGCGCCTCCATGACCAGCGGCGCCGCGCCGGGAGATCCCACAAAGTTCGACTATGCGCGCAAGTTGGCTGCCGCTCTCGTCTACGTGGGGCTGGTCCGCCTGGACAGCATTCTTCTTCAGCCATTCTCCGGGCGCCTGTTCGATCCGTTGCTATGCAGCGGCGGGCGGCACCGCTTTCAGCCCGCGGAGAACTTTCTGCGCGCGCTGACTCCCGGCGGTCAAACCCGCTATCTCGATGTTCTGCGCCTGTTTTTGAATGCCTATCCGCAGCGCGGGCTTGTCATGATCCTTTCCGACTTCCTGGACGATGCCGACTGCTTTCACCCGCTTCAATATCTCGCTGATTTTGGCCACGAACTCTTTCTTATTCAGCTCTGGGGAGAAGAGGACCGCGAGCCAAGCGACCGCGGCGAGATCGAGCTGATCGATGCTGAAACCGGAGCGCAGATGAAAGTTGCGATGGATGATAATGCCCGCCAAGAATACAAGCTCGCTTTTGACGCGCACGCGGGTGAAATCCGCAAGCTCGCTCTGCGCAACGGCGGGCGCTACGCTGGTTTATCAACCCGGATTTCCATTGAAGAGGCGATGTTCGGCCCAATGACAACCGTAGGAAACAGTCGTTGAACGTAATGTTTTTTCTCAACCTTACCGCCGGTGAATTTTTCGCGCTGCTCAGCACGCTTGGAGGCGTGGTCACGGCGCTTTACCTGCTCGACCGGAGCAAGAAGAAGAAGGTTGTCTCAACGCTGCGCTTCTGGCCATCCACGGTCGCGGCTGATGAGCAAACGCGGCGCAGGCATATGCACCAGCCTTGGTCGCTCCTTCTCCAACTGCTCAGCCTCGCCCTGCTGCTGCTTGCTATTGCGCAGCTACAGTGGGGGAACCGCGCCGGGCGCAGCCGCGATCATGTGCTTCTACTCGACACATCCGTGTGGTCCGGCGCAAATACTTCGGGTGGTTTAGTGCTTGATCGTGAACGTCAGCTTGCCGCTCGTTATCTCGGGACGATTCCTGCCCGCGACCGCATCATGCTGGTGCGCGTGGACGCCCTCGCTTCACCGGCAACGCCATTCACCTCCAACCGCGAGCAAATCTTAAGCGCTCTCCGGGAATCGGCATCAAGTGTTTCCGCGCTGGACCTCGGGCAGGCATTCATCTTCGCCCAAGGAGCGCAAAACTGGTCCGGCAATGCCGCGGGCGAAATAATTTATATCGGTCCGAAGCGAATTGGGACAGACAAGCCCGTGAACGCCGTTCCCGCGAATCTGCGCGTCATGGCTGTTCCCGCAGATGGCGAGAATGCCGGTATCCGTCATGTCAGCGTGAAGCGCGGTGATGAGGAGAAGAACTCCTGGGAAGCTGTCGTTACGCTTCAGAATGAAGGGCTTTCCCCGCGCCGCCTGACGTTAAAAACTCAATTCGCGGGAACCCGCTTCTCACCCAGAATTTATGCGCTTCGTCCCGGCGAAGAACTCCGAGCTAAGTACAATTTCGTAACGGACACAGCGGGACGACTGATTGCAGAAATCGACAGCAACGACAGTCTTTCGAGCGATAACCGCGCTGAACTGCAACTTCCAGGAAGCAGCAGTCTTACCATTGCGGCATACACAAATCGCCGTGATGTCTTACGCCCTCTTTTGGAAGCCAACCATCAGTTAACTGTTCACTACTTCGATCCGTCCGACTACGCCCCCAAGCCTGTCGCGGATTTGATGCTTCTGGACGGCATTGCGCCACGCCAGCCTCCAGCCATTCCCAGCCTTTGGATTCATCCGCCCAAAGAAGGTTCTCCGTTGCCGGTCAAATCCGTTGTGAAGGACGCCGCTATTAAAACCTGGCGCACGGATCTTCTCTTCGAAACAGGTCTGCGCGCGAGGCAAGATCATATTGGAGAAGCGGAAGTGTTTGGAAATTCTACCGATGCCGTTCCCCTTGCAAGCGTGGCAGAAGGGCCGGTCGTTATTGCCATTCCCGGTTCTTCGTCCCGTCCCAAGTCAGCCATTGTCGGATTTGATCCCTTGACGGAGGCTCTCCGGTTTACTGTTACCACTCCGCTGCTGTTTGCTAATCTTCTGCATTGGCTTGCGCCGGAAGCTTTCCGCAACTCCGATTTCGCGGCCAGCCGAATCGGTGCCGTGACGTTGCCTCTCGGATCGGATGAGCGCCCTGATAAATTGCGCGTTACTGACAGTCACGGCTTGGCCCTACCGTTCACTTTGAGAGAGCAAACTCTGCAATTGTTTATCACGCAGCCCACAATGGTGCATATTGCTTCCGATAACGGCCATGAACGGACCCTTTCTTTTACCTTGCCGGACGTGGCAGAAGGGAAGTGGACCCCGCCGGCGAGCGTTCCCGCCGGTTTGCCGCCTCTCGTCTCCATGCTGCCTACATCGGTTGATCTCTGGAAATGGCTGGCGTGCCTGGGAGGTCTCGGCATTTTCGCCGAATGGTGGATCTTTGGCCGTTATCGCCAGCAAGTGATGCGACGCGCTCCAGCGGTCTCCACACTTAAAGACAAAGCAGCGGTCAAACGGGAAAGGGAGTTCCTCACAAAATGACGTTCGCCCACCCGTTCCTGACAATTCTCGTTCTGCTCCCTGTTGCCTTCGTCGCCTGGTCCTGGCGCGCCAGAGCGCAACGCGTCAACTTGCTTCTCAAAACCGCCAGCTTAGCGGCGATTATTCTCGCTTTAGCCGAACCTGTTATTACTCTGCCCCAAACCAAAACGGCCGCGATGGTGCTGGTTGACACCTCCGGCAGTATCAGCCAAAACGATCTCCAGCAGGCGAATCAGTTAACTGCTCAAATTGTCAGTTCCAAAGGCGGCAACTGGATGAAGGTGGTCCCATTCGCCAGCGCTCCACGTCGCTTGTCCGACAAAGAAATTTCCAGCGGTTTCCGTTTCGTATCCGCCGCGAACAAACCCGGTGAAGGGACCAACCTGGAAGCAGCGCTCACGGGCGGCATGTCCGTCATGCCTGCCGGCTATCTTCCGCGCCTGGTGCTCATCAGCGACGGCAATGAAAATGAAGGCAGCAGCCCTCGCGCCATCGCTGAACTGCAACGCCTCCATGTGCCGGTGGATACGTTTCCCTTACCGGGCCGTCCGGCTTCCGGGCTTCACTTGCAATCGGTTTCGATCCCGCGCGAAGCTTACGCGGGTGAGCAGATTCCCGTTGATCTGACTGTTTTCTCGCCGGAACGTGCGCATGCGCAGGTGGAAGTCTCAGCGGAAGGCAAGAAGCTGGGAACTAGTTCGATTGATCTGCAACCCGGAGTCAACTACCTGCGGGTCCATGCGCGAGTGAACTCCAGCGGCGCAACTGCCGTTTCCGGCCGCGTTGAGGCGGCGCAACTCGGTGAAGTTCCGTTTGAAACGGCCATTGAATTGAAGCGCGCGAAAGTGCTCTATCTTTCGCAGGACCCTTCTGGTTCAGACATGAATCTCCTGAGTGCGCTAAACGAGGCTCAATTTGAGCTTTCCCGCGACGCCGCGCAGTTAGAAAAAGATTTGAGTAGCTTTCAGCTCATTATTTTGAACAATCTTGACCTCAGCGCGTTTACTCCCGCCCAAAAGAACCGGCTGGAGCAATATGTAAAGGATGGCGGTGGTCTACTCCTGATTGGAGGTGAACGACAAGTCTATAAAGAAGACAAACAAATGGACGCGCTGGACCGCGTGCTGCCCGCCAAACTTGCTCCTCCTAAATCTCCGGAAGGAGCCTGTGTGGGTCTCATCATTGATAAGTCCTCCTCGATGGAAGGCCGTAAAATTGATCTCGCCCGCCTGTCCGCAATCGGCGTTGTCGATCATCTGCGCCCTATCGACTACATTGGCGTTCTTATTTTTGACAACTCTTTCCAATGGGCCGTCCCCGTGCGTCGCGCGGAAGATAAGTCGCTCATTAAGCGCCTCATCTCCGGCATTACTCCGGACGGCGGCACACAGATCGCTCCCGCCTTGGCGGAAGCCTATCGCCGCGTGCTGCCTTCGAAAGCCACCGTGAAACACATTGTTCTGCTCACCGACGGAATTTCCGAGGAAGGCGATAGCCTCGACCTCGCCAAAGAAGCTCTCGCGCATCAGGTCACGATCTCCACCGTTGGGCTGGGCCAAGATGTGAATCGCACTTACCTAGAGAAAATCGCGGCCAATTCGGGAGGGCGCAGCTACTTCTTAAACGAGCCAGGGGGACTGGAGCAAATTCTTTTGAAAGACGTGCAGGACTACAGCGGCTCCACAGCGGTGGAAAAGCCGCTAATGCCGCTCGTTGCGCACGACGCCGAGATCCTGGAAGGTATCGGAATGAATACCGCGCCGCCCCTCAAAGGTTACGCTCGTTTCACTGCTAAGCCGGCTGCCGACACGATTCTCAGCATTGACGAGGCAAAGAAGGACCCGCTCTATGTTCAGTGGCAGTACGGTCTCGGTCGCGCTGCTATCTTCGCGTCCGATGCGAAGAGCCGCTGGGCCGAGTCCTGGATCGGGTGGCCAGGCTTCGATAAATTTTGGATCAATGTGACTCGCGACCTGCTTTCGCATTCCAATCGCAGCGAGGGCACTGCCCGCTTTGACACGGCGAACAACAGCATTGAAGTCACCTATCGCCTCAGCGCCGATATGCCTGAGCCAGCCGGCATTCCCCAGATCTTTGTGCTCGGTCCAAACGGCTTCGAAAAGCCGATCACGATCACGAAGACAGCTTCTCGTGTGTACACTGGAACTCTATATACCGGGAACCTGCGCGGCCTTTTCCGTATTCGTCCGGTTACCGAAACGAGCGCTTTCCCGGAAATTGGCCTACAGCGCCAGGAACAGGAACTGCAAGATCGCGGTTCTGATACCCGGCTGCTGGCGCAGATTTCCAGCTTTACGGGAGGCCGCTTTAACCCGCCGCCCTCGTCGGTGTTCGATTCAGATGGCCGAAGTCTTTACACTCGCCTGCAACTCTGGCCCATGCTCCTGGGCGCGGCTATTCTGCTCACCATCTCTGAACTGATTGTGCGTAAGTGGAGTGGTCTCGCCTCCCGCTTTCGCCGCGCCTAATGCATGAATCGCAAGCTTCTCGTTTTGCTTGTTGCCGTGCTTGCGGTAAAGGTGATTGTGTTTGCCTTCGACTCGGAGCCGTCTTTTGAATTTGGCGATTCGGCCTCCTACTTAGCCACTGCGCTTTATAAGTGGATTCCGCACGACCGAAGCTTTATTTACGGATTCATTCTTCGCCGCATCGTTGTTCGTCCACACTCATTACAGCCGCTAGTAGCCGTGCAGATCTTTTTATCTGGATGGGCAAGCTGGATTGTCGGTTTATGCTTGGTGCGATATTTTCGGGCGAAATTCGTCCTTGCTGCTGTTTGCAGTATCGGCTGCGCTCTGGAGCCTTTGCAATTAATGTTCGAGCGCTTTGTCTTGACCGAAACGATGTCAGTTTTTGCGCTCGCTCTCTTCATGCTCTTGAGTTTTTCTTACCTCAAGACCGGCAGCCTTCCAGCACTGGTGCTGATACAAATTGTAGGAGTTTTTCTGTTCAGCCTACGCTACAGCTATTTGCCTTTGGTACTGGTTATGTCAGTTCTTCTGCCGTTATTGACAGGGCCTGTGGGCGCTTTCCGTTGGAGACCGGTTGCTTTGGCATTGGTCATCTCCCTTGGACTCAGTCAATTTCTGTTATTGGGCTACCGCCATCTCTACGGCAGACTGACGCATGGGCCAGCCGAATACTCTTCGCAGGATGGCATCTTCCTGGTGGCGGACATGGCGCCCATTATCAAACCGACGGATTTCCCTCTCGCGCAGAAGCGCGGTGCGGTATTTGGGAATCTGAAGCTTCCGCTGACTGATCCCGTAATGCGGCGCGCGCATCGCTGGCTGGAAGGCGGCCTGTGCCGCGCCATTGAAATCGTGGGCGGCAATGAGGCAGAGACGAACCGTTTGGCTCGCAAAACCGCTCTACACGCCATGAAGCGTGACCCGTTCGGCGTATTGAAGCTGGCTGCGTTCACATTTGGCGAGTTTTTCAATCACGAAAGAATGAAATGGAATCTGGAACTGGATCAAGGTCAATACTCTGACCCCACTCCGGGCGACGTCGAAATGCTAAAGCGCTCCTTCGGCATCGATCCGACAAAGCGCAATTTTACATCTCTCACAAAGCGCTGGGAAGAACATTCCATTATTTGGTGTGGGGTTATCGTAGCGCTTCCACTTGCTTACCTGCTTTTCATAGCCCTGCGGTGGTCACATATAGGAGCACCGGAAATCGTTTGCGCCACCAGCGCTCTGGTTCTCTTGGCCTCTGCGGTAATTCCCGTCGACATCTCCAACCCACGTTATGTCGTTCCTCTAGGCTGGATCGATTTTCTTTTGTTGGGATCCACGTTTACTGTGCTTCACAAGCAAGCTGAACAGTAATCTCCAGTACATGCATGTCCAATACGGAGCCACAAACGAAGTGACCGGGTTTTATTTTCCTTTCCGCCTCGAACGTGGGTTCTATTAATTGAGATCTGTTATAACTGTTTCACTGGAAACTATCGAGATCATTCCATACCATGGCTACAGACCAACCACCATCTGCACTCCCGAAGAACTTATGGGACTTAGCCTCTACGACGGATAAAATCATGGAGGAATTGTACGCTTACCGTGCTGCATACGCAGTTCGTTTTGATTATGATCTAAAAAGAATTTTTGAGGATCTTAAGGCGGAAGAAGCTAAGAATCCAGCGCCCCGCGCCACTATCCAGCCTTTAGAGCCGTTTGCTGATACCATAAAGTGATTGCCTTCATAAACAGCCTTCTACTCGTACCGCAAAGCCTCAATCGGATCTAACCTCGAAGCTCGCAGCGCTGGTAATAGTCCTGAAATTAAACCGACAATCTCCAGCATCACAGTCGAAGTAATCACGGCAAATACCGAGATGCCCAGATGAATATCTCCGGCTCCGCTTGTGTCCTTAAACAGCGGCCCTAATAACGGCAGTGAGCCGATTCCTGTTGTCACGGCAAATCCCAACGCAACGCCCAGAATGCCGCCTATTGTGACAATGGTCATAGCCTCCAGTAAGAACTGAAGCAGGATGGATCGCTTCGTTGCTCCCAATGACTTAATCACGCCAATTTCGCGTGTCCGTTGCGTGACGGAAACCAGCATGATGTTGGCCAGCCCCACTCCCCCGATGGCCAGCGTCATGGTTCCAATTAAGCCAAGAAGAATGCGCAACGCCGCGGTCATCCCGTCAATTTGTTTCATGAACTCGTTAAATACGATAACTTCAATTGCCCGCTCATCCGTCGGTGAGAAATGATGCAGACGTCCCAGCGTGGCCCGTATCTGCTTGATTGCCTCTGGGCGGAAGATGGGGTTCGTGGGCGTCCAGACAATATCCTCCGGATACTTCACATCCCGTAAGAGTGACATGGTCCCGTAAGGAATAAACACACACTCGTTGTCAGGCGTATTGTAATTCGAGATTTGAATTTTCGTCTTCAGTAACCCGACAACCTGAAACTGCATGCCCTGTATTGTGATCTTTTCGCCTTCGGGCGGCGCTTCGCCGAAAAGCTTTTCAGCCGCCTTCGCGCCCAGCACGGCGACCCTTTCCTTTTGCATCTCGTCCTCGGCGGAAAGCCACCTTCCCGAACTGACGGTCATGTTGCGAACCTTCTGATAATCCGGCGGCCGCACCCCGCGAATGGTCATGTTCTGCGAACGGTACCCATGCGT
>CAXUBB010000135.1:0-1412 GCA_964249105.1 uncultured Bryobacteraceae bacterium
ATGTACAGATCCATTGCTTGGCACCCTTAGCAACGCTCCGTCAGGGCCGAGTGAGCGTGTTTTCGCGCCCCCTCAGCCCATTGTTTCCAGCAGATTGACTATACATAACTACAGCGATTGGAGAAAATGCAACAACCGGTCCGGCGGTCGATAACGTGCCTTGGAAAGAGAAGGCGGCTGCACCGCCTCCAACGCTCGTTCTTTCATGGCCAGATCCGCTTCTATATATAAATGTGTCGTACTGGGGTTTTCGTGACCCAGCCAGAGCGCAATGAGAGTAAGGTCCACGCCCGCTTGCAGCAGGTGCATGGCGGTGGTATGGCGGAGTGTGTGGGGCGAAACGCGCCGTCCCTGGAGGGAAGAGCAGCGAACGGCTGCTTCCTGCACGGCCAGCTGCAACCGTGCCGTTACGGCAGAACGCGTCAGGAAAACGCCGGAGCGACTGGGAAACAGCACGCGATCCGGTCGGCTATCGATCTGTGTCCGCCAGCGTCGAAGCTGAGAAGCCGTGGTCCGCCACAGCGGCACGGTGCGCTGCTTGCGCCCCTTCCCCTGGAGATGGACCGCCGCACTTCCTTCCCAGACTACATCCGCCACTCGCAAGCGGATGATTTCCGAGACCCTCGCTCCCGTGTTGTAGAGGGTGGCAAACAAGATCCGATCCCGCTGCCCACACCAGCCTGTACCGTCCGGGGCCTCTAGAATCGCCTGCACTTCGGGTCGCGACAGAAAGCCTAGGAGCGGTTTGTCGCAGCGCTTCATCGGAATCGCTAGCATGCGTTGGATGCTGGCCAGGGCGGTCGGTTCCTGTAAGGCGGCGAAGTGCAGAAAAGAGCGGATCGCCGCCAGACGGGCATTGCGACTGCGAATCGTATTATGGCGTTCGTGTTCCAGGTGATTGAGAAAGGCCAGCACCAGCGCGGCATCCAAGTCACTGAGATGCAGACGTTCAGGCGGCTTTCCCAAGTGACCTTGGGCAAACTGCAGTAGCAGTCGAAAGCTGTCGCGGTAGGCGGCAATGGTCTGTGCGCTGGCATTACGCTGTTGCATGAGACGCTCCAAGAAGAACTGTTGGAGGAGAGGGGCCAGGCTGGCCTTTTCGGGCGAAGAGTTCATTGTGCCGCTCCTTCCGCAAACTCCGCAAAGCGTTGCACGGCGACGGCCATCAGTTCCGGGATCGCCGTCAAGTACCAATAGGTGTCGGAAACCTTAGCATGCCCGACGTAGGTAGAGAGTGCCCCAATCACGTTGTCAATGCACTGTTTTTGTTGATAGCTGCGCAGCAAACCGCGACACAAAAAAGTATGGCGCAGGTCGTGAAGGCGCGGGTGAGGATAATCTCCGCGAGCTGCCCATCCCAGTTGACGGCGGAGCTTCTCGAACGTGCTGTGAACCGTGCGGGACGCTAACGG
>CAXUBB010000135.1:1422-10333 GCA_964249105.1 uncultured Bryobacteraceae bacterium
GTTCAGAAAAGAGCATCGCCCGGTCAGCCGTGCCTCCCGGTACTCCCGTAAAGCGGTCCGTGTGGTGACATGCAGCGGTACCAGCCGTGATTTACAGAACTTGGTCTGACGCACTGTCAGCAGTCCACGGTCGAGATCCACATCCGAGAGCAAAAGATGAAACGCCTCCGAAAGCCGCAAGCCCGTGGCGGCCAGTAAACCAAACAGCGTTTCATAAGTAAGCGGACGCAGACTCCCAGGGGGTGACAGTTCACGAGCGGCCTGCAGCAGAGAGACGATTTCGGCATCAGTATAGATATGCGGGATCAGTCGGTGATGCGTAGGGCCAAAGAGCCGGGAAGGTAGTCTCTCTGTTCCGGTATCGAACTGTAATCGATACTGGGCAAAGGGACGCAGCACTTCCAGACGACGGGCCGCGGTGAGAGGCTTGTGGCCCGGCGCACTTTGTGCCCAGCGCACGGCTAAGTCAAGCGTGACGGGCCCTTGATGACCGACTTGATCGGCAAAACGGGCAAAGGCCAGCAACTGTTGACCGGCGATGGCAAGAGCGAAGCCCATTTGCCGCCTCGTTTGCAGATACTCCGCAACGAGAGAAACCATGGTCGATGCTGGATTCATAATACGCTCCCGGGCCAGGGGGCCACGACGGCTGCTAATCGCGGTAGATCCACTTTGGTGTAAATCATGGTGGTGTCCAGGCTTTGGTGGCGCAGTAGGTCGGCGATCTCTTTCAAGCTCGCGCCGGCACACAGCATCCGCGTCGCAATGCTGTGCCGGAGCTGATGAGGCCCGCTATAGCGGTGGGCTAAGCCGCACCGCTCAAATGCTGTGCGCAGGGCATAGCGCACAATCGACCCGTCGACAGGAAGATGAAACGGGGCGCGATGACGCACAAACAAGGCACGGCCGGAACTCTGGGACCGTGCGCCTTGCAGGTATTGCACGATGGCCTGGCCTGTTGCGGCAGGCAGCGGCAGCCGGTAGCCTCGTCGCGATTTTCCGTTGCGGATCAAAAGCGTGCCCTCCTGCCAGTTGAAATCATCGATTTGCAGAGCCGCGACTTCCTGAGTTCGTAACCCTAAGTCGGCTAAGCAGCGGGTCATGGCATAGCCCCTTTGTCCATGGGCATTGCCTACATCGAAGGCACTCAGAACACGGGAAACCTCCTCCGGTGTCAAAGGAGCAGGCAGAGCGGCCAGTCGCCAGTGAGCCACGGTCGGTACGGCGGCGATCAGGGTCTCGACTCGATCCCCGTCCTGTAGAGCGCGGAAGCGCAGGTAGCTGCGCAAGGCGCATCCGATCACGCTGGCGGTGCCCGGTTTGTACCGCTCTTTTTGCCGCAGAAGAAAATCCACCAAATCCCGTGGACTGACTTGCTCTAGGTGAATGGGCGCAGAACCAAAACGGTCCAGCAGAAACTGACGGACCCACCGCTGGCGGGACAAGCGTGTTGCCGGTGCTAATCCGCCGACCTGCTCCAAGTGCAGGAGAAAGCGTTGCAGTTCTTGCTGCACAGAAAGGGGCCAAGAACATAGCCGAGGACTCAGTAAATCCTGAGCCCGCAGAACACGCAGCAGATGCAGGAGCGCGGCGCGAACCGTCGATACCGTGCTTTGCCGGGACGAGGAGCACCGACAGCACGGCAGATGTTCGGCCACGAACCGGCCAACTAATCGCTCATCGAGATGCGCGAGAGAAAACTGTTCCGCACTCATCCAGTGCGCCAGGTGCGAAACGCTGTTGCAGTAGACGGCGACGGTGGTCAGGCGATAACCGCTGCATTGTAAGTAACTGACGTAAGCGTCATCGATAGGGCCCAGCACAGGCATGCTCGGCCACTCAGAACGAGAAAAGAGAAACATGGTTGCCCTCCTACGGACGACAAATATCCATAGCAGAGCGGCTGAGATTATGCACAGTCACTTCGGCCGAGCGGAGCCGTTAGTCTCCGGTCTCTCGCATCAGCAAGGCCGGACAGAAAAGCAACAGCACATAATCCGGCCCTGAACATAATTGCGATTATGAGAACGTTCTCATAATCGCAAAAATTTTTTGTTTGCCGGCTCGGATGCCGGGGGCGAACGCGCCGCCACGATCTACAGCTTACTCGGCACGGCGAAGCTGAACGGGCTCGACCCGGAAGCCTACTTGCGGGAGGTGCTGATGCGGATCGCCGATTATCCGGTGAATCGGATCAGCGAACTTCTGCCCTGGCATATGGTGAGAGCTCAACCCTCCCCAGTCTGAACCTGTTTTGCTCGCGGCGAAGAGTGTATGTGTCCACAACAAAATAAGTGGGCACATACACTCTTGCGGCCCTTGATCTTAGTGCCGATCTCTATCAGGAGTACTGGGCGAAGCCATGCCTGGGAAGGATTCAGCAGGCAGAGCGCATTCGTGGTACACTCCCTCGTAGAGATGCCCCGCATACGATAGCCAGGACTGACTGCTGACCGAAAGTCCCGGCGAAGTGTACGGTGCACGAGCGGCCTTATACACCGCGAAGCTCCAGATTAGAGCATAGACTGGATTCGACTCCCAGCGCCGGGACCAACCCACTCACGCCCGTAAACCTCTTCCTAGCTGAAGTACTCTCTACTGTCCAGACGGTCAGAACCGTACGCTTACTTTCAGAATACGGGCGTGAATTTATCTCTTGAGAACTGGCGCATAGCCTGAAGCTCAAGCGAGCGCCTGATCAACAATGTGCGAGGCAATTTCGAGGGAAGCCGTTGCCGCCGGTGAGGGCGCGTTGCAGACGTGAAGCGCCCTTTGATTTCTCTGAAACAGGAAATCATCGACGAGCGCCCCGTTCGGAAGCAAGGCTTGCGCTCGAACACCGGGATGCGCCGGGACCAGGTCCTCTGATTGCACTTCAGGCACCAGACTTTGCAGGCTGCGCACGAAAAGAGATTTGTTCAGCGAACGCGCAATTTCCTGAAAACCTTCCTTTCGATAACGGGCGGCTAATTTCCAAAATCCGCCGAAGCCCAGCGTGTCGAAACTGTCCTTCCAATTAAAGCTGAGGGAGCCGTAACCCTCTCGCTTCAGGCTTAGCACTGCGTTAGGTCCAGCGTGAACGCTTCCATCAATCATGCGGGTAAAGTGAACACCGAGAAAAGGGAAAGCGGGGTTGGGAACAGGATAAATAAGATTCTTAACCAGATGACGGCGTTCCG
This sequence comes from uncultured Bryobacteraceae bacterium, assembly GCA_964249105.1. GTDB lineage: Bacteria > Acidobacteriota > Terriglobia > Bryobacterales > Bryobacteraceae > Bog-105. The sequence goes on from CAXUBB010000135.1 coordinate 4,602, forward strand.
GCCTGAGTTCGTAATATTCGCCACGAAAAGGAACGATCTTCGCCTCAGCTCGTGATCCTTCCAGGCGGGCCATGCGGTCGCTGTGCAGTCCGGCGCAGTTGATCAGGAATCGCGCCTCGAAGGAGCCGACGCTAGTTTCCGCCACAATGGAGTGGCTGCGGTGTGAGATCTTTCTTACGCGCGTTCCCAGTCGGAGGTCCGCCCCGTTCTGACCAATAATTTTGACCAGCGCTTCGCAAACGCGCCGGTAGTTCACGATTCCTGTGCTGGGCACCTTGAGGGCGGCCACGCATCGAAGCTTCGGCTCAATTTCCTTTGCCTCGGCAGCGCTGAGGAGAGTAACGCTCAGTCCGTTCTCGATGCCCCGCTCGTGCAGTTTGCGCAGTTGAGGCATCTCCCCGGCATCAGCGGCGACGATCAACTTGCCGCAGATCTCGTAATCGACTCCGTGCTGTTCGCAAAAAATCGCCATGGAGCGGTTACCGCTTTTGGCAAGCCGCGCCTTGAGGCTTCCGGGTTTATAGTAAATGCCCGAGTGAATCACGCCGCTATTGCGGCCGGTTTGGTGAGCAGCCCAAACCTGCTCTTTCTCAAGCACAAGAATCCGTGCGCGGGGATTGCGCTCCTGAAGGCGTAGAGCGGTCGAAAGCCCTAAGATCCCGCCGCCGATAATAACAAAGTCATACATAAGCTAAATTTTCGGCTGCTCGTGACGCTGGTATTGGCAGCTTACTCCCTAAGAAAGCTATGTCCTTAAAGAGTGGTACGGTCACATACGTGATAGCGCTTAATTTCCACAGGGACAGCGGTTGGGGAGCAAACTGCAAAGCGGGACTTTCTTATGTGCTGGTGTGGATCACTGTGGGGCGATACGGAAAGAATTTGGGTCGTAAGCGGCGCGGTTTGCTTCGTTCACCTAGCCGGCGCGCTCTAAAAACCCCTTCCTGCATGAGTATGAGGGCAAAAACCAGCCACATGGTTTTTCTGTATTCCCAAGTTAAGCTTAGTATCCCGATAGATAAGACGAGAAGCATAACCAGCCACAGTTTGCGTTCGAGATCGGGCATTCGAAAACAACATAGAACTAAGGTGATCAGTAACGAAAGAAAAATTCCAAATCCGACCAAGCCCTGTTCTACGATGATGGAGAGAAAGGTGTTATGGGCTACATAGGGAGTACCGATGGTATGTCTGACAACAGTCGAAAATGCCCCCGCGCCCACGCCTAGGACCGGGTGTTCGCGAAAGATTTCCGCCCCCGCCTTCCAGATCACAGCGCGGTCGTTCAGTGTTCCATGAGCCACTTCGTCCTGTATGGTTGCAATGCGTTTCCAGGAGGATGCCGGAACCAGCCACACGGCAAACCAAGCAGTCATCAGGGCAACCACAATGAAAATAGATTTTTGCCGATCGGTCCAACGCCTAAAAGTAGCGGGTATAAAAATCATGGCTGCTATAAACGCCACAAAGGACCCGCGAGAAGCGGTCAGCAGAATCGTGGCAGCCGCCAGCACCAATTGAATGCGATAAACCCATACCACGGGACGTCGCTGGCTCAAAACCCCAAGATAAAGACTTAGCGGGATGCTGAGCACCATCATTAGCGCTAATTCGTTGGGATCAAACCCAGGTGCTGCATAACGTAAATATGCAGCGGGAGTCGCGCCGCTTAAATACTGCCATATCGTGTCTAGCGCGGAAACTAATGTTCCCAAAACATAAGCCTGCATGACCCTGATTTGAAGTTCCTGTGTCGGTGCTAATTGCCGCAATAGCCAGATCATTGCTACAATCTGCAGGGTTGTTTGAATCTCATTGAGAGTAAAGTCAGGCGCGGGACTCCAGAAATAGGTAACGGTTCTCCAAACAGCGAACAGAAATATTAGAGTCTGGGCGGTGGAACTCGACTGTAATCGTCCGTTATCTAAAACGCCTAGTACGCCCATACCGAACGCCACATAACCAACTAGATGGCTAATGGTACCGATTCCAGAAACAACAACAACGTTTTCCCACGGAATCGTAAAAATAAAACAACACAAAAAGAAAAAGCCAATTCTAGCAACCGGCTTCTGCTTAATTTGAGGTAGCACTTCCCGACGCCAGCGAAGTGGGATTCCGGCAACGGCAGCGTTCCCGCGCGTTTGGTTCAGCATTTTTATTTTCGGTCGAGCGTAGCGGGTCTGGCCAGCATGTCTACTCGTAGGATAGCGATTTCAGGGCCAAGTTCAAGGTACTTAGAGTTAGGAATTGGGGAAAACCTCAGCGCCTATTAACGAAGGGAACGCCGCGCCGCCCTCGCTCCCAATTTAGGACCAAGCTTCAGGGCGGAAACGCTGACAGCCGTGCCGAGACCAGTTCCCGCCATGTTCAGCAAAGCGTCCCGAATAGCCGGATCGCGGCCTGGAAAGAGGCACTGCGCCAGTTCGCTGCAACAGCCGATCAGTGTTCCACAAAGGAAAACGAAACCAACCTTATGGGGCATATTAGGTAGAATTCGCCAAAGCAGCACCGCCAGCACTAGGAACATCATAATATGAACATTTTTTTCGGCTAAGAAATGCACATGGTACTGATGATACAGATCGTTTTTATCAAATCGACGTAGATGGGCAGTAAAAAAATGGTTAAAGGCCCGGTCTGATGTCTTGCCGGCAAAAGAGGTGGAAGAAAAGAAAATGACTCCTACCCACAACAGCAGCATTGCTATCCAGGCTGCATGCTTCCTATGATGCCATCGGAAAGTTATCCACCGATTCTCGATCCTTTGCCGATGATCGCACTCTAAATCTTTTAACATCTTCAACTGGAGCTATGCACGGCGGTTGCCAAAGAAGGAAAAACGCAATCGAGCGCATAGAGGGATGAGAGCGCAGAAAAATGCGCCCGTGAGTAGAAGCGAAATCACGGTTGGTATATTCCTGTAAGTAAGGGCAACCCAGGAAAAGACAACCCAAAATCCTAGATTGATGGCAGGTAATAAGTACGTCCAGTCTGATAATTTGTAGAAGTCACGAAATAATTTCATGCCGCTCACAGCCGGGTAGTAAGTGGTCGAACGCAAAACAGCGAACCGAAACACCACAATAGGCAATAAGTTTGCTGCTAATACGACAGCAAGCCAGAGAAGCATAAAATAGAGTTCCCAATGATGCTGATGTACCAGGAAGGTCACAAAAACGGTGAGCGCATTATTGATTCCCATTATCCAAAAAACCGAAGCTGGAAGCCGGAAGACGTCGCTTAATCGGTCCATCTCATGGATTCGCTTTTCGCCGCGAACAGTGGAGAACGAGTTTGTAGTGGTTTCAGCGCCAGACATCATGTTATCTGCCCCGCCTTTTTAAAAAAAGAATGGTGCGCAATGTTCCGGCGAACTGTTTTGCGGGCTGCGCCTCAAAACCGGCTGGCGAGAATCGGCCTTGTAGCCACAGATCATATTCGGGTTCACCCATCGTAATGAGCATAAATCCCTTGGCGTTCTCTATCGAAGGGCTCGCCTGTTCGAGATGGGCGGCAGCCTCTGGCGTGAGATAGTAAGGCAGCCGGACGAAGTTGGCCGACAAAGGATATGCTTCGAGCGGGGCAAACAAGAATGGGATGTACTGCGCTTTTGACCAATCCCCAAAGCGCACTGACTCCGGGAACCCACTCCGGATCAGCACTGGCATGCCAGACGCAACCGCACTAGTACGAGCATTTTCGATTGCCGCACGCCAATCTCCTCCATGTGCAGGTCTGAAACCTTTATTGGGCAGTATCGCCAATGAGGCAATCAGAACAGCGCAAAGCACTCTTGAAGGCAAGTCCAGCAAACTGATCACCCAACCAGCTAAGAGCGCCAAGGCTCCAAGACAGGGCAGAAGGTATCGGGGAATAAAAATCTTTTCAGGAGTAAGCACTGATACGACAAAGAAAAGCAATGGGGGCAGCAGAAGCCAGAAAGCAATCAGCACCAAAGCTTTTTGCTCCATTCGAGCATGAATCCACCGGAACGGTCGATTTGTGGAATAGAAAAACGCCACGCCCGCCAGAAGAGGACAAATTGTAACTGGCGGCAGAATAAACGCAAACAAGGTGATCAGTCCGGGGGTCGGCACAAACACCAGCTTGGATCCAGATCTTACCAAAGAAAGCGCAAAGGGAATAAGCGGAAGGCTAAACAATCCAATGAGAGCGCATCCTATTATAAAGCTTCGCAGGACAGGCCGTTTGCCAGCACGAAGACAATATACGGCATAAACCGCATAAACCAGCAGCATAGCCGCAAAAAGCAGGTGGAAATATATGGTAAGACTTGCAAAAAGGCAAAAAACCACTCCGTAAACAATGCGAAAAGTTTGAAGCCACCGTATCAGCGTGAATACAGCGGCTAGAGCAGACAGAATGGCAAAGGCATAGGCCCGCGCATCGCACGCGGCAAAGGCGATGGGTTCTAGGCCCACGAACACCAATACGCTCGGTAGCCCGGCGCGACGGCCAAATAAAAGTAGGCTGAGCCGATACACCAGGAAAGCCGCAACTGCGGCCGCCAATACCGACGGAATGCGCATCGCTATCTCATTCATTCCCGCCAGCTTTGTGCTAAGCAAGACTATAGCGCTATACAATGCTGACGTCGAAGGCCACTGAATGCAGCGTGGCGCAATTTGAGAAAAGCCGTCCTTAATCATCCAGTACGTGCCCGTTTCATCCAGCCATAGGCCTCTGTTAATAGGTGATAGCCACAGCAGAGCAACAAGAAGCAATATCAGGCTTAAATAAAAGGCAGTCTCAAAATGATATCTTCCTGCAAGTGCGGATATATTTTCAAAATAATCACTAATTAGCTGAATTGAATTTGATTTATTCCTTTTCACTTGTTTACTCCCGCCCATTACTGCTGTTTATTGAGAGATCACCACCTCGAGAAAGTCTCCCGGCAATGAAGTTTAAGTCACCCTCACCGTGCCCTTGGAAGATGGTATGGTTGTTAATCTAAGGAGGCGCTTATTGACTTACAAATAGTCTAATGCTACCATTCCTGAGTTCTTAGTAATCCAGTTGTTTGTTAGGAATTCTCATCAGTACTTTATTCGGCTTTGGCACACAGCCGTGTGGGCAAATGGACAGAAGGAATTGTAAAATTGTCTTACTTAGAAAAAATAGTTCTAGCCCATCTCTGGAGCAAAACTGCGCAAATTTTTACAGGTGTCATAATCTGTGCTGCTCTGGTTTCTTCCGCTTCCGCGCAAACTGTACCGCTGAACGAGTTCGGTAATGCTGGCCAAGGTAATGATGATACGAATATCATTCAGTTGGCGATCAACGTTACGGCCGCAAACCTCCAAACGCTCGAAATCCCCGCGGGTGCCCAAGCGTACAATGTGTGGCCCTTGAGCCTTCCCAACAACGCCAACATCGTGCTCGATCCCGGCGTGGTCATCCAGGCCCTGCCGGGTTACACGGAAAACCAACAAATGATCCACATCGAAGGAGTCAGCAATGTGTCCATTACCGGCACCCCGGGGCAAAGCGTTTTTCAGATGCGCAAGGCTGATTACAACTCCGGCGAGTACCGGCACTGTCTGCGGATTGCCGACTCCAGCAATGTTGTCCTGAACGGCATTGCCTGCAACAACTCGGGCGGCGATGGCGTGTATGTAGGTTACCAATCAGACGGAATTTACATCTTTAATTCGACATTTGACAACAATCGTCGCCAAGGTCTGACCATTGCCTCTGCTAGTGAT
>CAXUBB010000135.1:10343-11834 GCA_964249105.1 uncultured Bryobacteraceae bacterium
GGTCTGACCATCGTTTCCGTAAACGGCTTGCTGGTCAACCATTGTGCTTTCACCAACACGAACGGGACCGGTCCCTCGGACGGCATCGATATGGAGCCAAATGCTTCTAATAACCAGTTGAAAAACATCATCATTGAAAACAGCTCCGTATCGGGAAATGCAGGAAATGGAATCATGATGGCGCTTGATCGTTTGGACAACACGAGCGCCCCGGTTTCGGTTACCGTCAACGGCGTTAGCTCCTCCAATAACGCCGGGTCCGGCTTTGTAGCCTGGAACGGGCATGATGACGGCACCCAAGCGGTGGGAGGAAGCATTCTGGTGGAAAACTCCAGTTCAACTAACGATGCGGCCTATGGAGCAGCGGCCATTTTCTATGATGCCACCGGAGCGCCGGCCACTTTCCAGAACTTAGTCATCACCAATGCCAATACAGCCGGGGTCAACGTCGACGGCGCCGCCATTGCCGTCAAACGGGGCGGCGGAGCCACGCAGCCCATGGGCAATGTCATCTTTACAGGCATTTCGATCCTGGACCCTTACGGTAACCTGCAAAACTACTTCACCGTCGAGGATTTCTCTGGCGTAGGCATTAGCAACATCTACATTGGAAACTTCGGCACGCTGAATGGTCCTCCTTTTTTAAACATGGGCATCCTAAACGGCCAAGTCGTTGATGTAGTTGATGTCAGATGAAGATAGCCTCTAAATAAGATTGCCCTTCAGTTGCTGTCCTTATCCGCATAAATTTACTTTATAGCTTTACAAATTATAACGCTTCTCAAAAAACTTTTAATGTTAGCATCTATCTGTTGATAGCGATGCTGGAATGATTGTGCTTCAGCTAACAGCTACATTCATAAGTCAATACGAGGTGATTTTCACTTGTCCTACTTAGGCAAAACAACTGTAACTTCCATCCGGACGAAAGCAAAAAAAGTTTCGATAGGTGCAATCTTGTGCGCTAGCCTAGCGGCTATTGCTTCTGCGCAAACAGTTTCACTCACAAATTTTGGCGCGGCGGGCCAGGGTGGCGATGATACGAACGTAATTCAGACAGCCGTTAACACCACAGCGACTAGTCAAAAAACTCTTAGAATCCCCGCGGGTGCCCAAGCGTACAATGTGTGGCCCTTGAGCCTTCCCAACAACGCCAACATCGTGCTCGATCCCGGCGTGGTCATCCAGGCCCTGCCGGGTTACACGGAAAACCAACAAATGATCCACATCGAAGGAGTCAGCAATGTGTCCATTACCGGCACCCCGGGGCAAAGCGTTTTTCAGATGCGCAAGGCTGATTACAACTCCGGCGAGTACCGGCACTGTCTGCGGATTGCCGACTCCAGCAATGTTGTCCTGAACGGCATTGCCTGCAACAACTCGGGCGGCGATGGCGTGTATGTAGGTTACCAATCAGACGGAATTTACATCTTTAATTCGACATTTGACAACAATCGTCGCCAAGGTCTGACCATTGCCTCTGCTAGTGAT
>CAXUBB010000136.1:0-11819 GCA_964249105.1 uncultured Bryobacteraceae bacterium
GGCTGCTGTTACCGAGTAGCCCGGCGCGAGACGGCCGATCACGTTGAAAAAATGAATGCTGTACGTGGTGCGGTTAGAAAGGTCGAGAGTGCGCTGGAAAGGGACGAATACATCGGCGGGCTGGCCTGGGTAAACAAAATCTTTTGGCAAAACGCCTAGGATCGTATAGTTGTTACCGTCAAGGCGAACCTGTTGGGTCAGAACATTCGGCGCGCCGCCGAAACGCTTTTGCCAGAAACGGTACGAGAGAACCGCGACATAGGGGCTTTCATATTGATCCTCGCTTTCCGTAAAAAAGCGGCCGAGAACGGGCCGGACGCCCAGAATTCCGAGGAAGGTCGAGGAACACGCAATACCGTTAATGCGTTCCGGGGTGAAGGATTGGCTTTTGCTCGAGATATTGAATGCCATGTCGCGAACAGCGGAAAGGCGGGACAGCGAACGGGCGTTTGCCTGCCAATCCCTAAAGAGACCGGGGCTGACCACATTGTAAGAATCGTCCGCACCGACCGTCCCGTTAACAACGGCATCCTTTTCGAAAACGCCCACCAGAGTTTCCGGATGCGGGTAGGGCAGAGGCTGCAAAAGCACGGCATTCACGATGCTAAAGATGGCGGCGTTTGCGCCGAGGCCGAGCGCCAGGACGAGCACGGCGATGGCGGTAAAGCCGGGGCGCGCTCCGAGTTGGCGGAAAGCAAATTGGATGTCCTTGTAAAAGCCAATCATAAAAATGTGCCGAACCTGTCTCCGCTGATTATTAACGCATGTGAGAGACCGTCCGTGTGCGGTGGAAAATAAGGGCAATTCCAGCAGGATTACATTGAGAGTGTCCGTTTCCGAAACGCAGTGACCGGATGCGAACAGTAAGTGTAAAGTAATACTTGTCCCCATCCCAACGTCTTCTGTATTGGTTCTACATGCGGCAACAATGGCGAATTTGGAGTTCGTTACTCTGTTTGTCATCGCTTGTTGCCTTGGCCCAGCCGGGTGGCGCCGCGAAGCAAAAGGAAGCTCCCGTATCCCGTCAAATCACGCTTGCGGTCGTCGCTGTTGACAAATCCGGACAGCCCATCTCCGGCCTCCAACAGCAGGATTTTACGCTCACCGACAATAAACTATCGCGACCGCTCGCGAACTTTCGCGTGGTGCATGGCGCTAACACGGACCTGCCGACCGAAGTTGTTTTGGTGGTGGACGAAGTCAACGACTCATTCACCAATGTGGCTTATGAGCGAGGCCGATTGGCAAAACTGTTTCAAACGGAGGGCGGAGAGCTTCCTTTCCCCGTGTCGTTGGTTTTCTTTTCGGATTCCGGCGTAAAGATTGGAAACCAGGCATCACGCGACGGAAAAGCGTTGATGGCGCTTCTCAATCAGGACAAGAATCCTCAGCGCGTCATTCGGAGATCGCAAGGCGTTTACGGCGCCGATGACCGGCTTCAGTTATCACTGCGCGCGCTTGATGAGATCGCTGCTTACGAAGCAGCAAAACCGGGAAGAAAGCTGGTTATCTGGATCAGTCCGGGCTGGCCGCTTTTAGATTTGCCGGATCAAGATCTGACGGAGAAAACCAGGCAACAGATTTTCAGCACTGCCGTTGACCTTTCCACGAAATTGCGAACCGCCGGCATTACTCTCTACAGCGTGGACCCGCTGGGGACATCGGATACGCGCGGACCTCGAATTTTTCTTTATCAGCAATTTCTTAAGGGGCTGAAGAGTTCTTCGCGGGCGCAGTTCGGCAATCTCGCGCTTCAAGTTCTTGCTTATCAGAGCGGAGGCCGAGTTCTCAATGCCAGCAATGATGTGATCGGCGAAATCAATCAATGTATTTCCGACGCCAAAGTCTTCTATACTTTCTCGTTTGAAGCGGCTGTCGCGGACGAACCGAATGAGTATCACGCGATTGAGGTAAAAATCGACAGGCCGGGCCTGACCACACGCACATCGTCCGGGTACTACGCTCAACCGGAACAGACTCGTACTCGGTAAGAGAGCTACAACTTCAGCAACGCTCGTAAGCGTTTGGTTTGAATCCGGCTGACCGGGATTTCCGTTTGCTTCTTATCGTCCATCTTTAATTGAAAGCTGGACTTAAACCAGGGAATCACTTCCTTGATTTTGTTGATGTTGACAAGAAACGACCGGTGGACCCGCCAGAACAGATTCGGGTCGAGGTTCGATTGCAGCTCCTCAATGGTGCGATAGTTGGATTGCCCTTCGAAGTGCGATGTAACCACCGTAATCAGTCCATCGTCGATGGTGGCGTAGATCAGGTCCTGCGCATCCACAATCAAGTTCCGGTGATTGGACCGGACCAGCAGTTTACTACGTTGCAGAGCAGGCCTAAAAGGAGCCTCTCCTGCTTTGTCCTGCGCTGACGATTTCTCCTCGATGATTTTCTTGGCTCGCGAAACTGTTTCCGCCAAGCGTTCCTTCTCAACGGGCTTCAATAAGTAATCCAAAGCTTCCAGCCGGAACGCTTCCAGAGCGTAATGATCGTAGGCAGTGGTGAGCACGAAGTGGGGCAGCGGACCGCCTTTTTCCCTCAATTGCCTGATCGCGCCTAAGCCGTCAAGCCCCGGCATCTGCACATCCAGAAACACCAAATCGGGCTCAAGCTGTTCAATCAGCTTTACCGCTTCCAGCCCGTTGGAGGCGGTATCAAGAATCTCCACCTCCGGGAAATCTCCCAGTAAAAAGGCTAACTCTTCGCGTGCGAGTTGCTCGTCGTCAACGATAAGAGTCGAAACGGTTCCTGCGCCACCGTGCGACATCGACTGCTAGTATAACCTAGGCTTTGTCGGGTTTTAGCGGCGCTGAATACAACTCCGTCGCGCCTGCCCGACGCAGTTTTTAGGAGAAGTTAACCATTGTCTACTAACAGTAATGTCACGATTGCGCCCGCCCAAGGCAAGCTGGGAATTCTGATCCCCGGCATGGGCGCCGTGGCCTCCACCTTTATTGCTGGCGTTGAAGCGATAAAACAGGGTTTGGGCGAACCTATCGGTTCGCTGACGCAATTGGGCACGATCCGGCTCGGAAAGAGAACCGATGGCCGCACCCCCCAAATCAAGGACTTTGTTCCATTGGCCCCGCTCCAATGTCTTTCTTTCGGCGCATGGGACATTTATGAAGATAACGCCTACGAAGCGGCGGTGAAGGCGCGGGTTCTGGATGCGCCTCTTCTGGAACGCTTAAAAAGTCCGCTTTCCGCGATCCAGCCGATGAAAGCCGTTTTCGACCAGAACTTCGTGAAAAAGATCAATGGCCCTAACGTGAAGAGCGGAAAGAACAAGATGGAGATGGCTGAGGCCTTGATGGACGACATCGAGGAGTTTCGGCGTCGAAACGAGTGCAACCGTCTGGTCATGATCTGGTGCGGATCGACCGAAGTGTTTCATAAACCGGCGGCCGTTCACCAAAGCTTGGCGACTTTCGAGGAAGGATTGCGCCGGAGCGACGAAAACATAGCGCCGAGCCAGATCTACGCCTATGCCGCCTTAAAGCAGCGAGTACCGTATGCGAACGGCGCTCCCAACCTGACCACCGACGTTCCCGCTTTGCTCGAACTGGCGCGTCAAAATGAAGTCCCGATCTGCGGGAAGGACTTCAAAACCGGCCAGACTTACATGAAAACTCTCCTGGCGCCAGGATTTAAGGCTCGCATGCTGGGCGTGAAGGGCTGGTTTTCCACCAACATTCTGGGAAACCGCGACGGAGAAGTACTAGAAGATCCTGGCTCCTTCAAAACCAAAGAGGAAACTAAATTGTCTGTTCTGGAGCAAATTCTTCAGCCGGATCTGTACCCGCAACTGTATGGCGACTTGTATCATGCCGTTCGGATCAATTACTATCCGCCGCGTGGAGATGCTAAGGAAGGCTGGGATAATATCGACATCTTCGGCTGGCTGGGCTATCCTATGCAGATCAAAATCGATTTCCTGTGCCGCGACTCGATTCTGGCTGCTCCGCTCGTTCTCGATCTAGTACTTTTTTTGGATTTGGCGCAAAGAGCCGGGATGAAAGGTATTCAGGAATGGCTCTCGTTTTATTTTAAGGGACCAATGACCGCTGAGGGATTGTATCCGGAGCATGATATTTTCATCCAATTGATGAAGCTCAAAAATACTCTTCGTTGGATGCAAGGCGAAGACCTCATTACGCATTTGGGTTTGGAGTACTACGACTGATAAGACGCCCGTCCGTTTGGGGCGTCTAAATAAGTAGGATTGGGATGCCCCGCTTAGTTTCCATCGCGCGAAATAGCGCCAAAAGTAACCCTGGCCAGGAAGGCGGGGCCGTCATCGCCAAACGAGTTCTGGTTATTGGCGGAACTCAGTTCATTGGCCATTTGCTGGTGGAAAGATTGGTCAAGGCCGGGCATGAAGTTTCGATTCTGCACCGGAAACCTCGCCATAACTTCACCAGGCGTGTTCAGAACCTGGTAGGCGACCGGAACGATGCGGCCAGCATTCGGAAAGCCGTGGGAGCCGCTCGTTTCGATGTGGTTTTCGACAATGTCTACGACTGGGAGCGGGGCACCACCGGCGCGCAAGTCGAAGCGACCGCGCAAATCTTTGACGGTAAGGTGAGCCGCTACATATTTATGTCAAGCGTGGCGGCTTATGGCGACGGCCTGAACCATCACGAAGGCGATGCGCTTGCTCCCGATGACCATTCCAATGTTTATGCGCGCCATAAGGCCATGAGCGAGCGTGCGCTGTTCCGCTTGCACCAGCGTACAGGCTTTCCTGTTGTTACCTTCCGGCCTCCTTTTGTTTATGGGCCGGGCAATCCGTTCTATCGTGAAGCCTTTTTCTGGGACCGTTACCGCGCCGGGCGGTCCATTATTCTGCCCAGCGAAGGCCATCGCCTAATGCAATTTATCTATGTCGATGACCTGGTGGAACTTGCTATCAGAGCCATGGAGCTTAAGAATTGCGTGGGCCATGCCTTCAATGCCGCCAATCCGCGGCCGATTACCCAGCATGAGTTGGTTTTGGACTTGGCGCAAGCTGCCCATATCAAAGAGCCTCGAATCGTCTCTGTCCCGCGGGAGATCATCTATCGGGCTGGCGGACAGTCCATGGGCGGCCATAAGCTTTACTTCGGCGATTACTACGACGTACCCGCCATTACCCAGATCGTGACTAAAGCGCAGCGCATGCTTTCCTTTAAGCCCACAGATTTCCTGACCGGTTTAAGAACGGAGTACCGGGTTTATCAAAAGAAGCGCTGTTTCGGACGTCCTGATTTTTCGTTTGAGGACGAGCTTCTCCTGCGTGTCTCTTCCCAGCAAACCGCTCCCCGCTCGGCTTAGGATTTTGAGGTAAGTCCCTTCATGAGGAAGTCCGGTTTTACCCCTTGAAAATCAATCGCGATGCTCCTTTGCGGAGCGCTGCTTGAATAGATCTGAGAGTTAGGCGCGGAGAATAGTAAGAATCCGACACGGACTCCTGTAATCCTTATTAATTGATTCGAGGAGGCAACAGTTGATCCTGTTGTGTGATGGAATAGGAAAATGCAAAGAAAATTGTGGTTGTTATCCATCCTTCTCGCTGGCTCCCTGGCGCTCACGGCGGGGCAGACCGATACGGGCAAAAGCGCCGGGCAGGATTTGAAGGATGCCGGGAAGAATACAACAGATGCCGTGAAAAAGGGCGTTAAGACAACTGGCCATGGCATAAAAAAAGGCGCAAACAAGACGGCGGGCGCGGCAGAGAAGGGCGCCGACAAAGTAAAAGACAAAACTTCGAGCACGTCCACTCAGTAGTCCACGTTTGGGGCCGTTCATCCCGCGCTGAGATCCGTGTTGTGTTGCCGGCGGGAAACTAAACTGCGCTGAGCAGGGCGTCAATGACCTTACTAGGAAAACAAGAATTGGACTACTGCTTCTGATGCCTCAATACGATCTAGTTGTAATTGGCTCCGGCCCGGCGGGTCAGCGAGCCGCCATACAAGGCGCTAAATCCGGGAAACGTGTTGCGCTGCTGGAACGCCGCGAGGTGATCGGCGGCGTATGCATCAACACCGGAACGATCCCCAGCAAGACGATGCGGGAAGCCGTCCTGCACTTGTCGGGTTATAACTACCAGAACATCTATGGCGTGAGCTATCGCGTCAAAGAAAAGATCACCATGGCTGATCTTGCTTTCCGGGTGCAGCATGTGATCAAGACGGAAATCGATGTCACGCAGGCCCAGCTTTCCCGGAACGGCATCGAAGTCCTGACTGGTATTGCGAGCTTTACTTCCCCGAAAACAGTCCAGATTGCCAGTGTGCGAGGGCCTTCCGAAATTGCGGGCGACACCATCGTGATTGCCACAGGCACGAAGCCTGCCTCTTCGCCCAAAGTGCCGATCAATGCGCGCACGATTATTAACAGCGATCAGATTTTGGAGATGCAAGCCCTGCCGCGAACCTTGATTGTGGTGGGCGGCGGCGTGATTGGGGTTGAGTACACATGCATGTTCGCTACTTTGGGCGTACGCGTTACGCTGATTGAAAGGCGGCCGCGGCTGCTGGAATTCGCCGATTCGGAAATCGTGGAAGCGCTCTCTTACCATTTACGCGATCACAGGGTTACGATGCGCTTGAATGAAGAGGTTCATAGCGTGGAAGAGTCGCAGGGCGGATCGGGCGTTACGGCGCTGCTGGAGAGCAACAAAAAGGTATCGGGCGATGCTCTGCTTTACGCGGTGGGCCGGCAGGGTAATGTGGATGAGCTGAATCTGCAAGCCGCGGGTCTCGAAGCGGACAACCGCGGCCGCATCGCCGTGGATGAAAACTACAAGACGAAACAGGACAATATTTACGCGGTGGGCGATGTCATCGGCTTTCCCAGCCTGGCTTCGGTTTCGATGGAGCAAGGCCGGATCGCTGTAGCCCATGCGTTTCATCGTCCGATCTCTTCAAACCCCAGCTATTTTCCTTTTGGAATTTATACCATCCCGGAGATCTCGTTCATCGGAAAAACCGAAGAACAGCTTACCGATGAAGATGTGCCGTACGAGGTGGGAGTAGCGTATTATCGAGAGATTGCCAGAGGCCAGATTCGCGGCGATACCACGGGCCGCCTCAAGTTGATCTTTCACCGTGACACGCTCGAATTGCTGGGTGTTCACATCATTGGCGAAGGCGCGTCCGAGTTGCTGCATATCGGCCAAGCGGTATTGATATTGAAGGGAAAGGTGGATTATTTTGTCGATACCGTTTTTAACTATCCAACACTGGCGGAGTGTTATAAAGCCGCGGCTTTTAACGGATTGAATAAGCTTTCCCGCGTTTAAGAAGCAGGAATCACAATGGCCCACGGAATCGGAATATCAGTAACGGAAAGACTCGCGGCTGCAGTCATCGCTGACCATGCTGTGACCGGAGATCTTATTGTCGAACCGGACGACGGTCTGGGTGCAAACAGCTTGAGCGGCGTGCCGGCCGACATGATTGTGCAGAGAATTGCAGCTCTGCTGGAACGGCTCGAACTCAAGGAGAAGCCCACTCATGTGGGTTTGGCGATGCCGGGCATCATTCGCAACGGCGTTGTGGAAGACTCTCCCAATCTGGTGCAGTTCAAGGGCTTGAATATACAAGCCTTGTTGTCGGAAGCTCTTTCCCCCCTCTTCGGCGATCTTCCTGTTTCCGTCACCAACGACGCGAACGCGATGGCGGCCGGCATGGCTGCCAGCCGGGGTTATCTGGACCGTTTAATCCGGCTCTGGTTTCTGGGTACAGGTATCGGTTTTGGGCGATATCCGCAAGCGGACGGAGTTTGGGAAGCGGGCCACTCGATTGTTACTCTTGATCCCAAGGAGCAGTTCTGCGGCTGCGGCGGCAAGGGGCACTTGGAAGGAATCATGGGGCTGCGGGCCATGCGTTTGCGTTTCATGGATCTGGAACCGGAGGAAGTGTTCGCGCAAGCAAAAGCGGGAGAAAGCCGCTGCGTGGATTTCGTAAGGCTCTGGCACCGCGCTCTAGCTGCCGCCACGGCAACCAGCATTCACATGAGCGGGCCTGGAAAAGTCTTCATTACCGGTCCTAACGCAAAATTCGTCAGCTTGCCCTTGGTGAATGAATATTTGAATGAGATGGTGAAGCTAAGCCCGCTGCAGAGCTATTCGATTGAACTCGTGCCGGGAGGCGAGGACGCCAACGCTACCATTGGCGCGGCCGTGATTGCGGCGCAGGCGGCCCGGCGCGGCTGAGCCGCCGAAACAGTGTTTATCTAGTGAGTCAATAAAAGTTAATTCATAAGTATGAGCAGGCAAGCATCGGAACTCCTCGAAGCTTTCGAAGGACTCCCAGAAGAAGAAAAGCGGATTTTCACTATAGAACTCCTGCGTCGCGCCATTCCTTTCGACTCTGGCCCACTAGACGATAGTGAGACTGCTCATGCCGCTGATCAGATTTTTGCTCTATTGAGCGCTGAAGAGGAGAATGGCACCGCGTCGCGGTGAAGTGTGGTTATTCGATCTTGACATGGCAGGAAAGGTCCGCCCGGCATTAATTGTCAGCGTAGCTTATGGCGATCTTGATCGAGCGTTATTGACCATTCTTCCCCATACGACCAGTCTGCGGGGATCTCAATACGAAATTCCGGTAAATGTAGCCTTTCTGAAATCAGGTGCATTCGTTGTGCAGAACGTCGCAACTTATCCAAATGCTAAGGCCATTCGAAAGCTTGGGGTACTTCGTAAAGATCAGTTTGATCTTGTGTTTTCAGGTCTGCTCCGCTGGCTTGGTTATACCGCTTGAATGAGTATTTGAACGAGATGGTGAAGCTAAGTCCGCTGCAGAGCTATTCGATTGAGCTTGTGCCGGGCGGCGAGGACGCCAACGCCACCATCGGCGCAGCCGTCATTGCGGCGCAAGCGGCCCGGCGTTCCTGAAATTCAACTCGTTTTATTGAGCGCGGTGAACTCCGCTCTTTTCTCGCGTTGCCAGGAATTCGTCGCCTGCGTTCCAGGTCGGCAGCTTGGGAGTATTGGCAAAATCCAGTCCAAGCGTTAATCCGAAATTGGCCATCTGCTCCATGCCGGCGAAATCCCAATCGTCGTGATATTCGTCCGAGGGCTGATGATAATGCTGGGCATTGTATTCCTCGAAAATTTTTTTGCCGTAGTCCGGTGATTTGCCGACGTAATCGGTGCCTTGCGAAATGGAAAAAGCGGGAATGCCCACGCGCGCCAGGGAGAAATGATCGGAACGGTAATAATGGCCCTGTCCCGGTTCCGCATCCGGCATGATTCTCAAGCTGAAGCGTTTGGCGTCGCTCTGCACCAGGGGCCAAAGGGTTGTTCTTTCGGCGCCCGTGACGGAGACATCGCGAGTCTTGCCAAACGGATAAAGAGCATCGAAGTTGATGTCGGCCACGGTTTGGCCCGCAGACACCTCTGGATGTTCGCCATAGTACTCGGAACCAAGCAAACCGGATTCCTCCGCCGTGACGAAGACAAACAAGGCGCTTCGTTTTGGCTTCTGCGGCAATTCCGCCCAAACGCGCGCAATCTCAAGCACAACTCCGCACCCTGTCGCATTATCAACTGCGCCGTTATAGATTTTGTCGCCGTTAACTGGAACCGCTTCTCCCAGATGATCCCAATGCGCCGTAAACAGGACCGCCTGGGATTTCGTTTGCCCATCAGCGCCGTCCACCCGACCGATCACGTTCCGGCTCTCCATTTCGCGCAGCTTCACCGGAATATGTCCTGTCACGCGAACTCCCAGGGGAATGGGCCGGAACGATTTCTCATTTGCCATGGCCAGCAGTTCATCCAGCGTTTTGCCCGTAGACGCAATCAGCTTGGCCCCAGCGTCTTGCGAAAGCCAGGCGGCCAGCTTTAAGCCGTTCTCGCCCGCTTTTAACTTCAGTTCCGGTCGCTCCTGACTCCACGAACCGCTCACCACGCCCCAGCCATAACCGGCGGTCGGCGTGGTGTGAATAATGAGCGCCGCCGCAGCTCCCCGCCGTGTCGCTTCCTCGAATTTGTAAGTCCAGCGGCCATAATAAGTGAGGGCGCGTCCGCCGAAAAATTTCGGATCATCGGACGGCGGTTCGTTTGTAAAGTAGACCAGAACCTTTCCCGCCAGATTTTCGCCTTTGTAGTCATCCCAACCGAACTCGGACGCGGAAATGCCGTGTCCGACAAAAACGGCCTCCGCATTGAAATCGTTCTCCGGCTTCTGCGAGAACGCAGTGCCTACATAATCCTTCACGAAGGTCAATGAAATCGGCGATCCCTTTCCGGAAATTTTCAGGGACGCGGAGGGCAGAGTGGTCGAACCAACCAGCGGAACTTGCTGGAAGTAGGTGTTGTTATCGCCTCCCGGCTTAAGACCCGCCACTTGCAATTGCGAAGCAATATAATTTGTTGCCAGCTTTTCGCCGTTCGTGCCAACCCCTCTGCCGGCCAGCTCATCGCTTGCCAGATACTTCACATGCGCGCGAATCTTTTCGCCCGAAATCCGGCTGTCCTGCGCCCATAGCGAGCAAACCCCCAGTGCAATAGTGAAAGTAACGCGACACAGCATTCTTTCAGTCTAACGGGCGAAAGATGTAGAGTGTTTGAGGGTATCGGTCAGCCACACATAAACAACCATGAGCAAGGACGGCAAGCTAAAGATTTTTTTGGGGTATGCGGCGGGCGTCGGCAAAACGTACCAGATGCTGGAAGAAGCTCAATCGCTTCGTCACAAGGGCGTTGATGTCGTAATCGGATACTTTGAACCGCATGGGCGCAAGGACACCATCGCGAAAACGGAAGGTCTGGAAATGGTGGGGCGGAAGAGGGTCGAGTACCGGGGTTCTTACTTCGAGGAGATGGACGCCGACGCCATTGTGGGCCGCCATCCGAAAGTCGCCGTTGTGGATGAGTTTCCGCATACGAATGTGCCCGGATCGCCGCGTGAAAAACGATGGGAGGACGTCCTTTTTATCCTTGAGCAGGGTATCGATGTTCTAACCACCATGAACGTCCAGCACCTGGAGAGTCTGAACGATCAGATGGCCCAGATTACCGGCGTAAAAGTTCGGGAAACTATTCCGGACTGGGTAGTGAAAAAGGCGGATGAGGTCGTCATGGTGGACCTGACCCCGCGCGCTCTGCTCAATCGTTTGGAACGCGGCGTCGTTTATCCGCCTGATAAAGCGCAGCGGGCATTGCAGAACTTCTTTAAGGAATCGACCTTGGTTGCCTTGCGCGAAATGGCTTTGCGGCAGACCGCGCACGAGGTGGAGGAGCGCATTGAGCAGGGTGAGACCAGACTGGAATCAGGGCCGGAAGCGCCCGCTGTTCCGCGGGATCGGGGCTTAAACGATGCTGTCATCATCTATGTCAGTGACGACCCTTCCACGGCCATGCTCATCCGCCGGGGAAAACGGGTGGCTGATGTCACTCATGCAGACTGCTTTGCCGTGTTTGTCGCGGAACGCGGCGACTTGCAGTCCTTGGCGGCCCAAAAGCGGGAAGCCGTGGAGCGGCATTTGAACTTTGCGCGTAATTTGCACATTGAAACACGCGTGCTGAGCGGATCTGACCATGCGCAAGCGCTGGTGGCTTTCGCCAGGGACCAAAAAGCGCGACAGATCTTTCTGCCCCGGCTGGTTGGCACAGGAATGGAGCGGCTGCGCGGAAAAAGCCTGGTAAACCATGTTGTCAGCCTCGCGGACGATATGGAAGTAACCATTGTGGCCGACCGTCGGCAGGACAGTAAGACGAACAAATAGTCGGCTACGGTAAACTGGAAGCTTCGGGCCGTGGCGCAGCCTGGCTAGCGCGCTTGCTTGGGGTGCAAGAGGTCCCGGGTTCAAATCCCGGC
>CAXUBB010000137.1:0-11706 GCA_964249105.1 uncultured Bryobacteraceae bacterium
TCGGCGGGGAGCACCACCAAGGCTGGCCCCCGGCTGTCCGTTCACCGCCCGCCCCGGGTCCGAGTCGGAGGGGACGCTCACACTCCTGCTTCCGGCGTCGTAGTCCAGGGCACGAGAGGGTTCTCGCGCCTCCCGGCAGATACCGCTTGCCTTGCCGTCATTTATCCCTGCACGCCCCAACGAAATCCTATGATCGTACCGTGGCAGAACGGTGCGCGAACGATGAAGATGGGCACTCTTTGATAACGCGGGCGAAAAACGCCAGAAGCTCGTCCGCATGATCGTCAAATGTAAAGCGGAGACGATGCTGCCGCACATTATCCCGGATCTGCTGCAGACGGTCCGTATCGCGAAATTGCGCGCCAAGCTGCGCCATATCTCGGCAGAACAGACCAAGATTGAGTTGGCGAGCCAGGGTCTGGGTCGCAACGATTGCCCCTTGATTGTCGTACTGTAACAGCGGCAAGCCAGCCGCCATCAGCGTTGTCAAGCGGGCCGGGTAATTTAGATCATCCCAATAGGACGAGGCGAGATCGCCGCCGTTGTCGCTTTTCAAGAAATGGAGCCAACCGGCGTCGTAGCGAGACAGCTCGGTTACCCACTGTGCTGGTCCTACATGAGGATGCAGATGGAAATAGCCCGGCGCCACCCGTTGGGCTTCTTCCACCCAAGGCTTCCAGTCCCGGTGTTGCAGATCACCATAAAAGTGCAGGTGAATGCGCTGCTCGGGCAAGTCGCGCAGGAGACCGGGGTGAAGTCCAATGGGACGTCCTGGGACCACCGTATGGAACTCTCCGTCGGATTCGGAAAGGCGTGCGCTCGGTGTTCCTTCGAACCACTCACGCTTGGGTAGATCCCCATCGAGCACCATCGTTCGCCCATGTTTGGTGCAGCCCGGCAGAATAGTCTCGAACCAAGCGCGCAGTTCCGGACTTGTATAGATTTGGCCGTCCGTACGGGTGTGCAGATCCACCATTTGCCCCCAAGTGCCGTGTTCCAGGCACAGCCATGGTCCTTCCTTGAAATGCCACACAAAAGGAATGCCCAGATCTGCCTGGAGCACTTCATGCACAAAGGGCACGGCCTGCCAATTGAGGAGCGCGTAAATGATGTCCGGCTGCAATTTTTGGACGGCTTGCCGCCAGCCCGCACGAGGAATGTCCTGCACGTGCCCAAACGGCAGGGGTCCTACCGTGTTTAGCCACCAGGGATGCTCCATCCACAATCCGTACAGTTGATGGCCGCGCTCTTCTAGGGCGAGCACCCGATCCGGATTAAAGGCCAGCTCTCCCACCAGCAGGATCTTGAGACCGTTCGGCGCGACAGGTGTGTCGGGCCTTTCCCGAAAACGGCGATATTGCGCGACTTCATCGGTATAGCTGCCTACCGACGAGTGGAACCGTAATGGCTGTTTGACACCGTAGCGGGACCGGTAAGGGTTCACACCGCCGCCCAGGTTTTCCCGAATGGCTTTATGGTGCTGTCGCGGATGATCAACCCACTCACAAGAGATTTCTCCCGTCTCCACAAACGGTCCCTGGGAGCGAAATTCTTTCCAAAATAGGCGTTCCAAATCGTCGCTTACCAGCTCCTGCCGTTCGATCCAGCGCTCTGGACCACGACGATGCATCACCTGCACAAGTTGGAGCGGGAAGTCCGGTATCAGGCCCACGGCGGTTCGCCGCAAATGAAAGCGTAGGCCCGAATAGGCCAGCGGGGCATTCGGATGAGCCTCCAAACAGCTTCGTAACAGATCCAGATGATGGGGAAAGTAGAGGTCGTCGGATGGCAAATAGGTCACGAGCGGCGCCCTTGCTGCCGCCAAACCGTAATTGAGGGCGTAGCCCAAGCCGCAGTTCTCTTCCAGCCGCCAGTCACGAATTCTTTCGTCAGAGCGAAGTTGCGAGATCAGCAGGGGTGTATCATCGGTTGATCCATCATCGACAATCAGCAATTCCCAGTTGCTGTAGGTCTGCGCCAGCAAGCTGTGGACCGCGCGACGCAAGAACGCGGCTTGGTTATAAGTGGGCATCAATACCGATATCTGAGGTTCCGGTACGCGGCGGGAGCGAGCATCGCCGCTTGAGTTCGAGGGCAGTTGACTGTTAGAGCTGTGCGACATTCAAATGGAAGGTAATGAAAGTAGCATACCGTTTTCATGATGGAATGCCGCAGGAGGAAACGGATTGAGATCCTTCCCGCATCTGGGAGCCTTTGAGAGTACAAAGATTTACGGCAGCGGCTTGGACGTTCTTGAGACGACCCGTCACACGGAATTCTGGGAAGCTGATCTGATCCGGCTGCGAGAAGCGGGCATTCGCGAGCTGCGATATCCAATTCCCTGGCACCGCATCGAGAGCGCAGCCGGGCGCCTCGATTGGCGCTGGATCGACGGTCCAATGCGGCTGATGCGGGATCTCGGGCTCCAGCCAATTCTCGATCCGCTTCATCACGTATCGCTACCGGATTGGCTCACTGACGGGTTTGCCAATCCGGAGTTTCCCGGTTTCTATTTGCGGTTTGTCGAAAACGTAGCGAAACGTTATGAATGGGTGGAGCGATACACCGTCGTCAATGAGCCGCTGCCTACTTTAGTGCTTTGTGCGTTCACGGGCCACTGGTACCCGCACCGGCGCTCCGATCAGGACTTCGTGACCATGGCTGTCAACGTGTCTCGGGCGATCTGTCTCAGCACGGCGGCGTTGCGGAGGATTAACCCACGCATTCAATTGGTGCATATCGACTCTTGCGAGCATCACCGCGCCCTCGATGCTCAAAGCGAGGACTGGGTGGAACACGTGAATCACCGGCGATTTCTCTTTCATGATCTGATTCTGGGACGTATGGGCGCGGACCATCCCTTGCTGCCCTACCTGCGAGCTTACGGATTCATGGAAGACCACAGGTACTGGTTTAAAGAACATGCCGTCAAAATAGATGTGCTCGGCCTCGATTATTACGCGCATTCGGAAATGGATTGGGCTTGGGATGCGGAGATCAACCGTGCCACACTTCGTTTTCCTTGTGCGCAGGCGCGCGGCTTTGCCGCCGTAGCCGGCGATTATGTGGAGCGATTCCGCTTGCCGGTGCTTCTTTCAGAAACCAACATCGGAGGTACCGTCACTGACCGCCTCACCTGGTTGAAGTTCATGGAAGAGCAAGCCGAACAGCTCGCGGCTGTTTCCGATTTCCGTGGCTTTTGCTGGTTCCCTTCCATCGATGCAACAGACTGGGACTCGCTCTGCACGGTGGCGAATCGACGCGTCTGCCCGATGGGCATATGGAGTTTGGCGAAGGATGGCGGAGAGCGTTACTCTTCCGAACTCTCGGCGTGGTACGTTCGCTTGGCCCAAGGCAAGGCTCACAGCCGTCAACTGCCGGCTTACAACTTCCATCCCCCGCTAGATCGTGATCTTCGAGGCTATCAACCTTTGATGGCCCACTGGGGTCACTGGCACGATTCAGCAAAATTTGTCCCTGCAAATTACCGCTGACGTTCCATCAAACGATCCCGCCAATGTGAATTTTCGAGAGCATCAAAGCGATACTCCCGTCCGCTGGTTGCCAGGGCGATTTCCTCGAAGGGCATCTTCGGGCTCCGATCGGCAAACAACAATCCGTTTGCTTCCTGGTAAGTGTCCGCGAATTGCGTGTAGCAGAATCCGGCCAAACGGGGAAGCGAACGCACCACCTCAAGAAGGGCACGGTACTGGTCGAGTAATTCCTGGGGCGTACTACAACGGGAGTAGCCCCACACGTTGTCCTTGCCTACGGAGAACGCAATTCCTCCAAACTCACTTAAGACAATCGGCTGACAAACCTCGGCTTTGCCATCGACCACCAGCATCCGCCCTCCCGGCCTTTCCCGATTGAACAGGTTCGATTCTACATCAGTGCGGCCGTATCGTTTCGCAATGCGCTCGGGCTGATTGTCGTAATCGTGAATGCCCAGTATATCGGTCGCCACGCTCTCCCAACCATCGTTGCCGATGATGGGCCGTGTCGGATCGAGCGTCTTCGTCAAATGATAAAGAGCTTGCACGTAATGCCGCTGTGCGGAACTATCCGGCAAATCGGGCACTCCCCAGGACTCGTTGAGAGGAACCCAAGCCACGATACTCGGATGGCTTCTGTCCCGCTGCAGAACTTCCATCCACTCACGCGTGAGCCGCTCAATGGATCTTTGCGTGTAGCGGTAGGCGCTTGGCATTTCTTCCCAGACCAGCAAACCGATCTGGTCGGCCCAGTAGAGATAACGAGGATCTTCGATCTTTTGGTGCTTACGTACACCATTAAATCCCAGCTTTTTTACGAGAAGCACATCGTTGAGCAGCGCCTGGTCGTTTGGGGCGCTGAGCCCGCTTTCCGGCCAGTAACCCTGGTCCAGCACCAATTGCAACGCTAGCGGACGGCCATTGAGAATGAATCGATCGCCCTGCACCGAGATGGCGCGCAATGCCGTGTAGCTTTGCACTTTGTCAATTACCCGGCCGTCGTGATCCTGCAATTCCAATTTGACATTGATAATTGTCGGTGAAGAGGGACTCCATAGCAGCTCGTTGCGAGAATCATCAATGCCGGGATCAGAGAGTGCGATTTGCCGATGCACCTCGCCTGCCACGACCGAGTAGGTATCTTGGGCGAGCAGTTGGTCAAGGACGCGCAGAGAGACAGCCAAGCGCAGTCCTTCCTGCCGTACTCCGCCGATAAGGGCTTCTAATCCGATCTCCCACCGTTTGAGGTTGGAGGTCCACTGCAATACTGCGATGTAGGAAGCAGGAACCGGCTCGAGCCACACGGTTTGCCAGATTCCGGTCGTCCGTGGATACCAAATCGAGTGGGATTCCAGCTTCCAATCCTGCTTGCCGCGAGGTTTGGCCAAGTCCAGCGGATCATCTTCGGCCCGGACCACGATCTCTTGGGGGCCGGCCGCTGTCAAAGCATCGGTGATGTCGGTGTGAAACGGCGTGTAGCCGCCTTGGTGAGAACAAACTCTGGTTCCGTTCACCCAGACTTGGGCGCTATAATCCACTGCTCCCAAATGGAGCAGAAGACGTTCTCCGAGCATCAATTCCGGCCGATCAAAGCTGCGTCGATACCAGGCAGCGCGAAAGAACCCGCTCGCGTTGAGACCACTCGCCCGGGTTTCAGGACTGAAAGGAACCATGATTTTCGCCGACCACTGGACGGAGCCGGATTCTGTCCAGGCGGCATCTCGATCAAAGGCGAAGTCCCAGATTCCATTCAGGGAAATCCAGCCCGCTCTTCGGAGTTGCGGCCGAGGATACTCGTGGGTGTCTGAAGCGTGCAAAGGGCCAGTTGATTGCTCGCCGGAACAGAAAGAAGAAGGTAAATCGACCATGTTTCTTTTATCTTCAGAGTAACTGGGTCGTTCGTGGGGGCAAGACAACGCGCTCTGCGCAGCGATTCTGTCAAGCTCACGCCTGCCTAAGCTCGGGAACAGTTTTTAGCGGCTCGGCGCACCGCCAAGGACAGCCTAGGCTGTCCGTTTGCCGCTACGGGTCCGAGTCGGGGGGACGCTCACACTCTCCCTTGTGGCGTCGTAGTCCAGGGCACGAGAGGGTTCTCGCGCCTCCCGGCAGATACCGATTGCCTGGCCGTCATTCATTCCTTGCACGCCCTAATGAAATCCCCTGGACTTGCTCCCTTTCGCGGCCATTCGGCATTTCAACAAGTACTGCGGCGAATGCGGCTGACGGAGTAGGGAAAAGCCGGGAATGGGAATCGCTTACAATAAGGAAAAGAGTTCGGTCCAGCCGCAAAGGACCAGCGAAGCGGGAGTAACTCAATGGTAGAGTCACAGCCTTCCAAGCTGTTGGTTGCGAGTTCGATTCTCGTCTCCCGCTCCAAGCTTTCCACAGCTTGCAATTTCCCGCGCTTCACGCCGTTACTCCATTTTCTTCCCTAGTTTTACAGTTGTACGGGCTTTACACTCCCATCACAGAATACTGCCCCGAGCAACAATATCTTCACGATAACGAGAGAAATGGGTAAGAAATCGGTTGAATCGGGCTATCACCGTTAGGTGTTCCTTCGTAACCTGAAAGGGAGGGGAACAATGCAGAAGCGCAAACTCGGAAACAGTGGTCTCAAAGTCTCGGCCATCGGCCTCGGCTGCATGGGAATGAGTTGGTCCTACGGGCCGCCGAAAGACAAACAGGAGATGATCGCTCTCCTCCATGCCGCTGTGGAGCGAGGCATCACGTTCTTTGATACGGCGGAAGTTTACGGCCCGTTCACCAACGAAGAACTCGTGGGGGAAGCCCTCGCTCCGTTCCGAGGTGAGGTTGCGATCGCCACCAAGTTCGGATGGGAGGCGAATTCCAGTAATGGGGGCAAGTGGAACGCACTCAATAGTCGGCCGGAGCACATTAAGCAGGTTGCCGAGGCGTCGCTCAAACGGTTGAAGGTCGATGCGCTTGATCTGTTCTACCAGCATCGTGTCGACTTGAACGTGCCCATTGAGGATGTGGCGGGAGCTGTGAAGGATCTGATTCAAGAAGGCAAGGTGAAACACTTCGGCCTATCAGAAGCTGGAGCGCAGACGATCCGCCGTGCCCATGCCGTTCAGCCCGTGACCGCACTGCAGAGCGAGTACTCTCTTTTCTGGAGGCAGCCGGAACAGGAGATTCTACCAACGTTGGAGGAACTCGGCATCGGATTTGTTCCCTTCAGTCCGCTCGGCAAAGGTTTCCTCATGGGCAAGATCAACGCAGAGACGAAGTTCGACAGCACGGATTTTCGCAGCACCATTCCCCGCTTTAATGAGGAGAATCGGAAAGCGAACCAGGCTCTGGTGAACCTGCTCACTTCATTCGCGGAAGGGAAGAAGGCGACCCCTGCTCAGATCGCGCTCGCTTGGCTGTTGGCGAAGAAGCCCTGGATCGTCCCGATCCCCGGCACAACGAAGCTTGACCGTCTGGAAGAAAATCTCGGAGCACTGACCGTGGAACTGACGCCGGAAGATCTCAACGCTATTGAAAGCGCCTCCGCGCACATTAAGCTCGAAGGGGCGCGTTATCCCGAATTTCATGAAAAACTGGTGGGCCGCTAAGCGGCAGGAGAGGAGATGGCAATGAGGGCGGTTGGCTTGGGAACCCTCGCCGTTGTTTTAGCGTTCACCGGCGTTTCGCAGACACGGTCCGCAGACAAGAACAGCGCAGGCAAGGGTTCTGACCGGGAGAAATTGATCGGTGCGTGGCATTTGGCAACCATAGCGGCAGGATCTGGCGAGAGTCATGCGGCAATGGATCAAGCAAAGGGCATTCTGATCTATATGGCTGACGGTCACATGTCCGTGCAGCTCATATATCCGTTCTCTTCGAACGCTCGATCCAACGAATATGTTCAGGATGGGTATGAAGCCTCCTTCGGCAGCTACGACGTAGACGAAGCGAAGCACACGGTAACTCATCACGTACAGGGATCGAATACGCGCGACCGCCTCGTCGGCAAAGATCTGCCGCGTCTTTACCAGTTCACCGACGAAGGTCGCCTTGTTATCAGGTCGGCTCGACCGGACGAACACTGGTCCGTCACCTGGGAGCGCTACTGAGCTCAATCGAGAAAGTCTATCGCCCTGAGATGAAGGCGCAGGTGAACAGCCTTATACTTCAGGTTGTGCTCAGAGCAGCTCATTTCATCATCGTTTCTGCCGCGCTGGTTATGGGAGCCTTTGCACAGAGTGATTGGCCTGTTTATGGTCACGATCCGGGCGGAATGCGATTCTCTCCGCTGGATCAAATCAACACGCGGAACGTCGCGCATCTGAACCGGGCATGGGTTTATCACACGGGAGAGCGGCCCCCCGCTGCCGGACCACGCGGGCAGAGGCAAACCGCGTTTGAGACGACTCCGCTGATCGTTAACGGCGTTCTGTATCTATCCACCCCGGCGAATCGCGTGATCGCTCTCGACCCTGAGTCCGGCAAAGAACTCTGGAAATTTGATCCGCAGTCAAAAGCGACGGGCGCTCTCCAGTACCGGGCGCATCGAGGGGTTGCTTTTTGGCCGGGAGACAAGATTACATCGCCTCGCATCCTGTTCGGCACGCTGGATGGCCGGCTGATTGCGCTCAATGCCCGGACGGGAGCAATAGTGCCCGGATTTGGAAACGAAGGTGAAGTCAATTTGCGAGAGGGTGTGGCTGACAACTTCCCTAAGGCCGTCTATGCGGAAACGTCGCCTCCGGCCATCTACAAGGATTTAGTCATCACCGGGGCCGAGGTGCCCGAGAGCCCGGGGCTAGGTCCGCGCGGCGATATCCGCGCCTGGGACATTCGAACGGGCAAGCTGATGTGGACCTTCCACACTGTGCCGCTGCCGGGCGAAGCGGGCCACGAGACATGGGAGGGCGACGGCTGGAAGGATCGAACGGGCGTAAACGTCTGGACCACTATGACCGTCGATGTGCAGCGCGGACTGGTGTTTCTCGCCATTGGTTCCCCCGCGTTTGATTTTTACGGAGGAGATCGGAAAGGCGCCAACCTCTATGGGGATTCCTTGGTCGCCTTGAATGCCGGCACGGGCAAGCTCGTCTGGCACTACCAGTTCGTTCACCACGACATTTGGGATTATGATCCTCCAGCGCCGCCCGCGCTCTTGCCGGTGCATCGTGACGGCCAGGAGATTCCAGCCGTTGTGCAGGTGACGAAAATGGGCTTGATTTTTATTCTCGACCGTCGCAACGGCAAGCCGATCTTCCCGGTGGAGGAGCAACCGGCGCCGAGCAGCGATGTGCCGGGCGAATGGGCCTGGCCGACGCAGCCGGTCCCGGTGAAGCCGCCGGCGTTATCACGATCAAGCATGACCGCGCAGGACATTACAGATGTCACGCCCGAATCGCACAGTGCATGTGCAGCGATGTTCTCCCAACTCGACCACCATGGCCGATATACACCGTATGGGACGAAACCCACTTTAGTGTTTCCGGGAACGCTAGGCGGAGCTACCTGGTCCGGTGTCTCTTTCGATCCCAAGCTTGGATACATGTACGTCAACACCAATGAGATTGGGGCCATTGGACAAATGGCCAAGCAATCAGCCGATTCCCCTACTGCGTATCGGCGAACCAGCCCAGCGGGCGGGTACGCACGCTTTTGGGACGCAAACCTGTGGCCTTGTCAGAAGCCGCCTTGGGGTTTGCTCACGGCTGTCAATGTCAATTCCGGTGAAATTGCCTGGCGAGTCCCGCTCGGACTGACTGAGGAACTGGAAGCTAAAGGCGTACACAACACAGGCGCACTCAATATCGGAGGCTCCATTGTGACAGCGGGCGGACTCGTCTTTATCGCCGCTACTAACGATAGACGCTTTCGCGCTTTCGACGCACGCACGGGCCGGGAACTATGGTCGGCCGTGCTTGATGCGTCGGGTCATGCCACGCCCGCGACCTACCTCGCCAGGAATGGTCAGCAGTTCGTGGTCATTGCGGCCGGCGGCGGAGGGTTCTTCGGCAGCACGCCGGGTGACTCTGTGATTGCCTTTGCTCTATCGAAGTGAGTACGAGAGCTATCGTTGCCCTGCTTAACGGGGCTGGTTCGGCGTGCGGAAAGTTTTTTCCTGACCATACAGAGTGAGGAGCGGATGTTGGACCCGCGCCCTGAACTCATATTCGCGATCCGGTGTGAGTCCGCTGAGAGAGTAAGCAAATTCGCCGGTAGCGGTTTGCGCGACAGTCGGCAGGTCGGTCCAGGGTTCCGTTCGTTCGGAAAGATCGGTGCCGTCCTTCTTCACTCGAAATTGAAAGCCCACTTTCACTTGTTCCACGTCGCCCAGGTTTACTAAACTGCCGTGGAGAGTCTCGCTGGCGGCAGCCGGATTCCATTCCGCACCGGCGGTGGAGACTTGCGGCGGATGCAGGGCCGGTTCGACGTGAGTTAGTTTCACCACGAGGGGGTTAGGCCAGCTCCGGTCGGTGTAGAGCCGTTGTGCGCGGTAGGCGGTAATGTGCAAACCGCTGCTGTCTTGCGTCCAGGTCGTCTTGGGCTTTACATCAGGCTTATACTCGACCATATCATCCGATTGACCCAGGACCGACGCTATCGTTTGCGGGGTCGCCCGGACGGACCGAAGCGTAATCGTTTTCGCCTCCCCTAAGCGCCAGTGCTCCTGGTGAGTGATAAAGGCATAGACGGTATCTTCGTTCTTCGCTTTTGTAAACCAAACGTTGTTCTCATTGGTAATCACCCAGGGACGCACATCCCGGATGGACTCGCCGTTCACGAAATTCCATAGAGCGATTTCGCGCAGACGCGCATCTTGTTCCTCGGGGATCGTCCCATCCGGCTTGGGGCCGATGTTCAGAAGGAGATTTCCGCCTTTGGCGCGGGTTTCAATCAGGGTGTCGATTAGCTCGGTCCCGGATTTATACTGTTCATTGGTCGCCTTCCAGGGCCACTCCGTGCCCATGGTGAGATTGCCTTCCCAGGCTCCGGGAAGAGCCACTCCAGGAGTATATTGTTCAGGAGTTTCCATTGCTCCGCGCGTGATGACCAGGTTCGGCTGGAGCTGCCAGGCATAGTCCGTCAGTTGCTCGGCAGGTCCATCAAAGAACATGTAATCAATCGGACCGTAGTTCGTCAGCAACTCTTTTAATTGGCGTTTGGTGTAGTCCATGAACTCGGGAATGTCCTGCGGATAAACGCCTTTGACGTGACGGTTGATGGTGATATGGTGCTGGTACAGCCACCAGAAATCATCCGGCGAAAAATAAAGGCCGATAGCAATGCCCTGCTTGCGAAACGCAGTAATCAGCGAAGGGAGCAGATCCTTGCCGTAGGGCGTGTGCATCACGCAAAAGTTCGTAGTCTGCGTATTCCACATGCAGAATCCGGCGTGGTGCTTGGCGGCAAACATCACGTAGCGAAAGCCCGCGAGCTTGGCCAGGCGAGCCCAGTCATCGGGTTGATACCGATCGGGATTGAAGTAAGCCGGGAGCGTCTCGAAGAAACGCTGAACGTAATCGGGAGAAGCGCCGACGAGAGAGTGCGAGATGCCGCCGCCGAGTGTTCCATCAATACCCCAGTGAATGAATAGGCCGAGACCCCGGTCACGAAACAGTTCGATCAAAGCGGGATCATTGGCGCGGCCTGCCCGGGGCTTGGCAGCCGTATCTACGTATTGGGGCGACGCGAGAGTAAGCGAGGCGATAACGAAAGCGAGCGCTGCTAGTTTCATTCCCGCTCTCGCATCATAAGCCAAGGCGAATCGATATTTGGTAATCCACTTTAAGGCTTGACCGCGCCGCGATCCAGCGATACGAAGGCGCGCCAAAGAGTTTGCCGCGGTCAATCATATGGCGGCGGGTTTCCGGAAAGGGAGACACGCCGAACTCCATTCCGAGCGCCACCGTTCTTCCGTTCCAGGGCGGAGTGAGACGCTGGCGATTCTCCTCCCAGATCCCGAGCCAGGGGAAATCCGTGCGCTGCCATCGGTACCGCAGGTGTACGTTTGATTGGGGCGAGTAAGCCGAAAAGTAAGCTTCCGAGGAGCTGCGACCAAGTAAATGGGCCGTATAGTTGCTCGATTTTGCCTCGTGACTGAATACGCTCAGATCGACCGCTCTGCCGCTGTTGCCCGGCGCGTTCGGCCAGTTGAAATCCGTTGCCGGCTGCAGGTTGACCTCTCCAAAGTCATCCTCAAAGGTTCGTGAACGTTCTGCGGGAATTTGGATTCTCGTGGTCC
>CAXUBB010000138.1:0-5686 GCA_964249105.1 uncultured Bryobacteraceae bacterium
CGCCTCTTCCCATGCCCCCGCCGCGCCTGCCCATACCGGATCCGCCGAACCCGCGATTCAATGGTTGCTCATCGTCGGCAATACGAACGGCATATCCAAGCGCATCTGCCCGCTGAGCCGTGCGGATCGCTTCCGGCAAGGAAACTTTGCTTGCATTGTCCTCGCCGTCCGTGAGCATAATCAGAGCCTTGCGCCCCGTTTGCTTCTTCAGTAGATCGTCCGCAGCGAGATAAATCGCGTCGTAAAAAGCGGTACCTCCGCCGTGGGAGCCGCCTCCTCCTCCATGCCGGCCGTATCCGCCGCCGCGCCCGCCGCCTCCCCAACTGCCGTTGGGATTTCCATTGTTGTCGCCCGTTCCGGATGGGTTGTTGTTACCATTCCAGGAAGGCCGGTCCAGCAGCGCCAAGGCTTTTTCCAACTGTTCGCGGGAAGAAGTCAAATCTTGCAGCAGTTCCACATCATGGTCAAAGTGAATCAGAAACGCTTTGTCGCTTGCGGGCCGCAGTACTTTTTCAAGAAAGGAGTAACTGGCATCGCGTTCCGTGCCGAGCATCCGCCGCTCGCTCATGCTGGTATCGACGAGTAAACCCAACGTAAGCGGCAAATCACTCTGCCGTGAGAAATACCGGATCTTCTGGGGCCGCCCATCCTCAAGAAGACTAAAATCGTCCTGGGCAAGGTCTCGGACCACTTTGCCGTCTTTGTCCCGCACGGTGGCAAAGACGTTGACTACTTTTACATCCGTTGAAAAGGTCGGCGATTGTTGCGGCGTTCCTCCTCTTGCCGCAATGCGAGCTGCTGGGAATAAAACTAATGCGGAAAAGAGCGTGCGCCGCGATATATCTCGCTGGAGAAGGGAAGGAAAAGGGGTCATGACAGAGAAAGGGAGGTACCCCACCTTCAGTTAAGATGTGGCGAGATACCTACAGGTTCCCTGTCTAAATCCTATATTCTCAACTATTTCAGTAGAAAATTTTCTTAACTGCCGGCGGCAAAAGTTTTCGTGTCCGGCTGACGGTTCGCCTTCTGTTTCGGGCTTGCTGCTTGTTGGATTAAGGCCGGTCCCCTTCTTGGCGAAGCCGTAATTTCCTGGAGAAAAACCAAGGATCGAGGCGTTGCGGCTGCTATCACTGTACCGTGCAGGTGCATCTTACGGAGGAGCCTGCATCCGGCGCTATCATAATTGCTCAGTTGAGATATATCGACCGTGATTTTACGTTGAAGATTCTCGGACAAAGCTTTACGCCAGTTCTGATCAGCGTCACGAACGGCGTTGTCCACAAAATTACCTATAATTTCAATGCGGTATTCATCCGCATTGTCATAAATATTTAACATGGCCACGCGTTATCTCGAACTTACTTGGTTCTACCGGTTAGACCACGGAACTGAATGGAAAGATACACGTTTTATTAAAAACTCTCAATTTTTTCGCTTGCTAAACTGAACCCGGCATCTGAGTTTTAGCAGGTCACTTTTAAAGCAAAGGAAGACATCGTAAGAATGCCTAATCGAGTGCTGCCCGGAGCGCCTTATCCGCAAGGCGCGACATGGGATGGAGTGGGGGTAAACTTCGCTATCTATTCGGAAAACGCTACGGCGGTAGAGCTTTGTTTGTTCGACGAGTTAGGCTCAGCTCAGCACGAGACGGTCCGCATGAAAGAAACGACCGGACGCGTCTGGCACTGCTACCTACCGGGCTTGAGCATCGGTCAGCTTTATGGTTACCGGATTCATGGCCCTTACGAGCCGGAAAAAGGCCTGCGTTTCAATCCGGCCAAGCTGTTGATTGATCCATACGCTAAATCGGTGGCGGGAGCCGTGAACTGGGATTACCCGATCTTTGGCTATCGTATAGGGGATCCAAAGGAAGATCTGAGCTGTGACAGCCAGGATGACGCAGCGGGCGTGCCCAAAAGCGTAGTAACCACATCGCAATTTGACTGGGGGAACGATCATTCGCCGCAAATCCACATTCACGACTCCGTCATCTATGAAGTTCATGTCAAGGGCTTCACCATGCAGAATCCGGAGGTGGATGAGAAGCTGCGGGGCACTTATCTGGGCTTGATCAGCCCGCCCGCTCTGTCTCACCTGAAAAAACTCGGCGTGACCGCTGTCGAGTTGCTGCCCGTCCATGCCTTTCCCGATGATAAGCAGCTTTTGGAGAAAGGTTTGAGCAACTACTGGGGCTATAACACGATCAATTTTTTCTCCCCCACGGCCCGCTATTGCAGTTCCGGAGATATGGGGCAGCAAATCGGAGAATTTAAAACCATGGTGCGGGAACTCCACCGCGCGGGTATTGAAGTCATTTTGGATGTGGTCTATAACCACACTTCGGAAGGCAACCAGATGGGGCCCACGCTCAGCTTCAAAGGCATCGACAACACCACATATTACCGGCTGATGGGTGATAAGCCCCGTTATTACATGGATTACACCGGCACCGGCAATACGCTGAATATCCGTCATCCGCAGGTGCTGAAAATGGTGATGGATAGCCTGCGCTACTGGGTTTTGGAGATGCACGTGGACGGCTTCCGTTTTGATTTGGCCGCCGCGCTCGCCCGCGAATTGCATGACGTGGACCGGCTCTCGTCATTCTTCGACGTCATTAACCAGGACCCTGTGCTCTCACAAGTAAAGTTGATTGCCGAACCATGGGATGTCGGTGAAGGCGGTTACCAGGTCGGGCGTTTTCCGGCCTTATGGGCGGAATGGAACGGCAAATACCGCGATGTGGTCCGAAAGTATTGGAAGGGCGATGACGGCCAGCTTGCCGAATTGGGCTACCGTCTGACCGGGAGCAGCGACTTGTACCAGCGCGATGGCCGCAGCCCCTCCGCCAGCATCAATTTTGTTACCGCTCACGACGGTTTCACTCTCAATGACCTGGTGAGCTACAACGAAAAGCACAACGAGGCGAACGGCGAGAATAACCGCGATGGCTCAAACGATAATAGTTCCTGGAATCACGGCGCGGAAGGCCCGACGGACGATCCCCGCATTAGCGAGTTGCGCGAGCGCGAGAAACGGAATTTCCTTTGCACGCTGCTGTTCTCCCAGGGCGTTCCCATGATCTGCGGCGGCGATGAGATCAGCCGCACGCAAAGAGGAAACAATAACGCGTATGCCCAGGATGACCCAATCAGTTGGTACAACTGGAACCTCGATGAGCGCCAGAAGGCGCTGCTGGAGTTTACCGGCAATTTGATAGCTCTGCGGAAAGACCATCCCAACCTGCATCGGCGCAAGTTCTTTCAAGATCGCAAGATCAGCCCCGCGTCCGTGGAAAACCAGACAGTAGATGGCTTAGAGATAAAGGATATCTCCTGGTACCGCCCGGACGGTCAGCAAATGACTGAAGAAGAATGGCGAGCCGGCTGGGTCCGTTGTCTCGGCTTGCTTTTGAGCGGCAGAACGCTCGATGACGTGGACCGCAATGGCCAGGCGATTAGCGATGATAGCTTTCTTCTGTGCCTGAATCCACATCACGAGCGCGTTCAGTTTTATCTGCCTTCTTGCACCATCAACTGTTGCTGGGAACTGGTCATCGATACTCGCAATCCAATCAGCACGGAAACCCGCCCTGTGGGAGTGGGCGAGCCGTACGACATACTTGAACACTCCGCCGTTCTGTTTCGCGAAGCGAAGACCGGCACCGCTTCATAAATCAGTGAGGAGTAGCTGGAGATGGCCCATCACATTCCTGAGCGCTACGGTTTACGAATTGGAGTTTCCATCTCCCCAACTCTGCTCCAGCATCAGAGTGTACTCTCCCGAAGCAAATAGATCAAAGGTGAACTGATGCGGTTGGGGACGGTCGAATACGGAGTCGCGTAGGCGCTGCTCGTACCACAAATCAAGGTGCCGGTGGTAGCGCCGCAGGAAATCAGACGAAAATGTCTCCGGTAAGGGAAATTCGTGGAAAACGGTATGTAAACCAATCGAGCGCCGGAACAGAGCGCAGAAATCAAGAACGCCCCAGCTTTCCAGCTTCATGCGAACATGATCCGGCACATGTTGGACCAGAAAAGCCGCAAAAGTTTCCGGCTTGATGCGCAGCCCTTCAAACTGCCCGGAAAAGATTGCGCTCTCCGCGCACTGCTCCATCCACCGTGTTAAATCCTTGCCGATATAAAACAGCATTCGCAGTTCGGCGTATCGGCCGCGTAGGAGCTGCTGGTCAAGATCGTCAGCCGGAGTCTCTGCATGCGGCAGAAAACCTTGCAAGACGAGGCTCGCGCGCGAGCTTTCCATCAAAGCCGATGTGTCTTCCGGTCCCGAAAACGGATGCAGAATGAGGGGGGGCAGCCGAAAAGATTTAACACTGGGGGAGTTTATCGAAATTTCTGTAATCGCTTCCAAACCGGTTCCGCCTTGTTTCATAGTCTTTCTATCAGGTTTATTGAACACTCTCCCTCTTTATCGACACAAATCTGAAACTCGGCAGATGCAGCAGGGCGATGCTAGTTGAAAACTACTCATTACGGTATAAGTAGTATCTACGAACCCGGCTTTATTTCGGATGTTTTCGCTGACGGCGGCCCCGGAACTTCCTTGGGCCGGGTCAGTTCTAGTTGTAGTACCGGATCAAGATTTTTCCAGGGGAGCGCTCCGCCGATGAGCCGCCCGTTGAGGAAAAAGGTCGGCGTCTGCTGAATACCTAAAGCCTCGCCTACTTTGACGCTTTCCCTGACTTCGCCGGCCTTTGCATGACCGTCCATGCAGGCATTAATTTTGGCTGTATCCAGTCCCTGAGGCGCGGCGAATGCTGCCGCTTTTTCACGAAGATTTGCTTCGTTGATCTCTCCCTGGTGTTCGAAAATCCAGTCATGAAAAGCCCAATAGGCCCCTGGGTTGTTGTCACCGATGCAGTGTGACGCCTCAGCGGCCGCGAAGGCCCATTTATGGATTGCTTCGATCGGAAAATCCTTAAAGATGACCCGAACGTCATTCGGATATTTCTTGGGGAGTTCGTTGCGCATCGTTCTGGCAAACTCGCGGCAGTAGGGACACTGAAAATCGCTGAATACCACCAGCATTACCTTAGCGCCGGCGGGTCCAAAGGAAGGCCCGTCGGTGGGAAGGTGTAGAAGAGTATCAAGATAAGGCGATTCATTAAGGTCCCATAGCGTGCCGTTGACAAACTGCCGGCCATCGGAAGAAACAAAATAAGCTTTCTCGGTCTTCTGCTGCTCTCCCATGCTCAGATGAACCACAACTCGCGAAAATCCCGCGAAAGCGCTGGGAGTTGGGTCATCGACTGCAATTTTGACGAGCGGCGTATACCCTTCTGTATAGCGAATAAACGCCTCCAGTTTCGTCTTGTCGATTTTCGGTTGAGCGGTACCGGCGCCCTCGGAAAAGCGGCAGGTCATGGCGGCTGCGAATACGGCAGCCAGTATGCAGTTTCGCAACGTCATCTTTCCTCAGTGTAAAGTACGGCGCGATGGCGGCTCACTATACTGAAGGGTTGATTTCCCTTCGCCGGTATTTTCCGATGGCGGCGTTAGCCATCGCAATTGCAGTCCTTTATCTTTACAACTTGGACGGGGTAGGAGTTCTCGGGCCGGATGAACCCCGTTACGCGGCTATCGGCAGGGCCATGGCGCGGACGGGCGATTTCGTGACGCCGAAGCTTTGGGAGCATGCCTGGTTTGAAAAGCCGCCGCTCTTATAC
>CAXUBB010000138.1:5696-11514 GCA_964249105.1 uncultured Bryobacteraceae bacterium
ACGGCCGCTGGAACGGCTTTCGGCTTAGGGCCTGACCTGTGCAGCCGTTTGCCGGTTGCTTTTCTCAGCCTGCTCTTTTTGATCCTGTGCTTTTATTTGGTGAAGCGGGAGTTCGGCCCGTGGGCAGCGGGTATTTCCGCTGCTCTTCTCGCCACCTCGGCTGGATGGATCGCGTTTAGCAGTTTCGGCTTAACGGATCTGCCGTTAGCGGTGTTCTTCTCGCTGGCGGTTCTCCTCGTGCTGCCTTTGCTCCGCGACGAATCAGACACGAAGGGGCAGAATATTACTTTTTTGGGCATTGGGATCTCTCTTGGATTAGCTGCCCTGGCAAAGGGATTGGTCCCGATTGCCCTGGCATTGCCGTTTGCCTGGTTTTTGCGGCGCTACTGGCGAAAGTGGGCTTTTGCGATCTTGGCCTTCCTTCTGACAGCGCTGCCCTGGTATTGGGCCGTGTACGCCCGCAACGGTTTTCCGTTTGTTGAGGAGTTTTTTCTCAAGCACCACTTCCAGCGCTTGTACTCCGCATCTCTGGCGCACGTGCAGCCCTTTTACTACTACCTGCCTGTCTTTCTGGGCGCGGTGTTCCCTTGGACGCCGCTATTGGCATTGTTTATAAAACGGAATCCAGTTTGGGATCGACGTCGAAGCTTTCTCCTGGCCGTGGTTATTTTCGGATTTACCTTTTTCAGTATTTCGCGTAATAAACTTCCCGGCTATCTGCTGCCGCTTCTTCCGAGTTTTTTTGTGCTGCTCGGCACGCAGATCCAATGGCAAAGAATTGCTGATCTTTCACGAGGCTGGCTGCTGCCGAGCGCTGCATTCATTGCCGCGATTCCGTTCCTAGCGCCCATTTTGACCAGTTCACTGGCCTTGGGTCGGATCACCTTTCCTCCTGTGACCCATATCAGCCCAGTGGAGGCTGTCTATGTTGCTATTCCATTAATGGTTATTATCCTTCCGGATCGCTTCTTCTCCGGCTTGCTTCTGGTGCTGTGCATGGCGCTCGAAGGGGTGTTTCTGAAGACCGTAGCCTATCCGGTTATCGATGTGCAAGTTTCTCCCCGAAGTCTCTGGCAATCCATCGCCAACATCGCCGATCAGACCTGCGATGGAGGTACTGACCGGGACTGGATATTCGGCTTGAATTATTATCGTGGCGAACCGTATCCTCCTTGCAATACAAGTGGGTTCAAATATGTCATTCGAACCCACGGCCATGAAACTCCCGACGTAGAGCGGCTGAAGTAAACCCCCTAAGCCTTCTTGCGATTGCGTCGGATGAGTCCGATACCTACCAATAGCCCGCCGCCGAGCATGGCGAAAGAGCCGGGTTCGGGAGCTGCGCAGGATGGATTCCAAACCAGAAATTCCTGTTCGTTGCAGTCCTTCGCGGAGAGAACCTCGAAACCGGCCATGTTCACGCCCGCGAAATTTGCCTGCGCTTGTTGCACGAAAGCTGCCGCCGCGGAGTTGATCTGATACTTCGAGTCAGTGATATTCCAGGCCGCATGTTGAATATCGATACGGTCAGCATTGGGCTTGGTAATCAGGTTATAGAGATATGCTTCTTCTACATAAAGAAGGGGATTGTCTGAACGGTAAACCTTGGAATAATCGCTGATGGTATTGACATACGCCGTCCAAGAATTCCCGACCGACGACTGATGAAGAAAGTCAACACACAGCGCGGCGTAGTTCTGGCCGTTCATGGAAATCGTGTACGGTCCAACATAATAGCTGCCATCGTCAACTAACGGTGAACCGGCGTTGACGAGTTTGATCTGAGTAGTTACCGGCGTAGCCGAGAGAGCGGCGGCGGCTAATAAGAAAATCGAAAATATTTTTTTCATCTGTTTGTTCTCCTGTGCTTTTTGGGGCGAAGAGAACCGCGGTTTCTTTGGCCTGTGGAGGACTGTTATGTCCTGCTGTTAATTCGAGTCTAGGGGCAAATGAGATTCAGAGCTATTGCCTTTGGGGGCGTAAGGTGGACACAGAAGGTTTAGTACGGAGCGCTTCCCAGGCTGCCGCATACACCCCGTAGCCGCAGGACGGATTAGGGGTGATACTTCCCATTGTTTTTCGCATCCATCAGGTGTGAGCGAAACGAAAAAGCTTGGAAATAGCAATCTGGAGATCACGGCCCTTGGCGTAGGCGCCTGGGCAATGGGCGGCGCAGGCTGGAAGTTTGCCTGGGGAAGCCAGGATGATGCGGATTCGTCCGCCGCGATCCGTGCGGCGCTGGATGCGGGCATCAATTGGATCGACACAGCGGCGGTCTACGGATTGGGCCACTCGGAGGAAGTAGTGGGCCGAACTTTAAAAGAGGTTTCCCGGAAGCCGTATATCTTCACCAAATGTGAACGCCGTTGGGACGAAAACGGCAATATCTTTCCGTCGTTGAAAGCGGATTCCATCCGAAAAGAATGCGAAAACAGCTTGCGGCGTTTGCAAGCGGAGCAAATCGACCTTTATCAGATTCACTGGCCTGACCCGGAGGCGGATGTTGAGGAAGGCTGGACGGAAATGGCCCGTCTCCAGGAGGAAGGAAAGGTTCGATGGATCGGAGTTTCCAATTTTAATGTCAAGCAGATGAAGAGGGCACAGACCATTGCGCCCATCACTTCCTTGCAACCTCCCTACTCGTTGTTGGCGCGTCAAGCGGAACCTGAAATCCTGCCTTTTGCCAAAGAGAACAACATCGGCGTGATTGTCTACTCTCCTATGCGCGCTGGCCTGTTAACGGGCAAGATGACCAAGGAGCGCGCCCAGAACTTGCCGGGAGACGATTGGCGCAGCCGCGATAAGGATTTTCAGGAGCCTCAGCTTAGCCGTAACTTGAAGCTCGTTGAGACGCTGCGGGAAATTGGTGAGCGCCATGGCCGCACGCCGGGCGAGGTCGCGCTGGCCTGGACGCTCCACAACCCGGCCGTCACTGCCGCCATCGTCGGACTACGCCGCGCCGACCAGGTACACGGGACCATTGGGGCTCTGGAGTTCCGCCTTTCGCCTGCTGAAGTATCACAAATCGAAAGTTTCTTTCAGCAGTCAACCAGTGTGCAGGCGGGCAGTTAAGGGAACTGTTAGCGCCTGCTTGCTAGTCATACTAAAGTAGGTTATGCTGGTGTTTCGCCTTTTATTCTCCTTTGTAAAGAGTCAGTAAAGAGCGCGAAAACGAGGAACAGCATGCCTACATCTTTAACGATTGATCAGTACCGTGATGCGAAAACCACTTATGAAAAGCTGCGGAATCAAGCAAAGAAAGAGCTGATTGTGCGCTATCAGGAACTTGCTAACGAACTGCTGCTGATTCAGCAGGAGCTGCGCGAGGACTTTGCTCACAAAGTGACCATGCCGGCAAAGGCGAGAAACGGCCACGGCAAAAAGACCACGCTGCCTGCAAAGCCAGAACCGGCTGCATCGTCACCGCAAATTGCTGCCATTGAGAAAAAATTAGCGGCTCAAAAGAAGAAGCTTGCGGACGCGCATGCGGCTAACAAACCGGCGAAATTAATCGAGGATCGTATTTATGAACTGGAAGACGAGTTAAGGCTGGCGGGAGCCTACCAAAACTAACGCATATTAAGCGGCTGCCGAGATCGCCTGTACTTGGGTACGGCTCACCTCGCCCCGCCGGAACCAGAAATAGGCGCCGAAGAGGATTGACACGATCGCTAACCCAGCGCCAAACTCATCGATGATGTACCTCGTCCGTCCCGTATTCGTGGTCAGAGGAGTAAAGAAGGCCTGGATGAAAACGTTGTGACTGCCGTGCAGCAGCACGCCGGTCCAGAGACTGCCGGACTTGAGCCGCATCCAGGCAAAAATAAAACTTACTGCGACGACCATTACGGTGAAGCAGGTCAGTCCATACCAAGTCGGCGTACCCGCGTTGTAGTCGGCAAAGATCAGAATGGGGTAATGCCACAATGCCCAGATGCACCCGGAGACGAGAGCCGTGGCGGTAAAGCTAGTCTGCCTGGCCAATTCCGGCACCAGAAAGCCTCGCCAGCCAATCTCTTCTCCAAGCGCGGTGCTGCAACTCCGTATCATTCCCGTTGTCCCGACGAAAAACAAATAAAGAAGAATCGTCGCCCACGCAGGTAGCGGTCCCAGACCAAAGCTGGTCATGGTCTGAGCGACAAATTCTTTGTTGTAGAAGCCGCCCAGCCCGGTGAGCCAGACCATGCTGTATGTCGCTGTCGCGTAAAGCAGCGGGATCACGTAGCTCATTAATTGATAGCGGGTCTTTCCCCAAGCCCACCCGAGACTCCCTATGTTGCGACCCAGATAACGACAGGTTAGCAACGCCGCTGCAGCCGGGCACCACATCAACCCCGTGACATACACGCCCCGTCCCGCACCGAGGTGGCCGGATTTGAGGATCAGAAAATAAAAAAGGGAACTAAGGGCGAACGTGAAAAATAGGTAGGCCAACAGGCCGCGCGGATGATCCGTCACTCTCATGTGGCGCTAGTGTAACACGGCTGGAATAAATACGACCATTCCGACGTTGCTAAATTCTTCACGACTACTCACAGGTGATCAGACGATCGCACTCAAGTTGCATTTAGCCGAGTGCTATTTCCATTTGCTTCGTAAGATGCCAGGGTAAGCGGGGACGGAATTTCGAAATCGACTAGAATAGGCTGATTAAGTGGTCACTCGTGATTTGGTTGACGACTAGTCCGGGTGTGGTGCCGGAAAACTCACGGAAATCCCGAATCATGTGCATCTGATCGTGATACTCAGACTCGTGAGCAGTCTTCATCCAGCTCCAACCGTGTTGAGCTTTTAGTTTTATCGCCCGCTCAAAGCGTGCCACTCTGGTCAGCATTTTGGGAGAAACACCGGCACAGATCTGTGATAAACGCTCCAATTGCCGGGGGCTGACTCCAGCGTTCCGGGCTACCCCACGAACAGTAAGAGGGACCCTGGATGAAATCATTAGCTGGAGCGCTTTTGCTCTAGAGTCAAGAGCAGGAAAATCAGTCAATTGCCGGAAAAAAAAAGGCATCGAGAAGTTCCTTGCGCCTTTGCAAGGTCGAAGTTTCTCCTAGCTTTTGGTACAACGCCGACACTGATGGTCCAAAAACGGAATGGCCCTCCGTCCCTTTCTCTGCGAATAACGATACAGGTGTTCGGAAGAGTCGGTAGAGACCGAGTGGTCGAAACAAAACTACGACTGATTGAATGTGACCTTGCATCACAAGCTGAACCCGGCGCGCAGTGATGGGTCCGATTACCGTAATTGGCGGACAAGGTCTAGGAGAGCCGCCATCCAATGCCGGTATGAAATAAGGATCAGCAAACAGGAACTCCAGCATCGTTCCCAAGCGAGCGACCACGGGCTCAACGAGCGTAGCGTCAGTTGAGTTCGACTCGCGTTGCACGTAACGAACGATAAACGGATCGAGCCGGACATCGGGCAGGACGCTTTGTACCTGAAGCATTTAGTTTGTTAGCCTCCTCGCATCAGCGTCGCTGACCGGGATTTGAGAACGGCAGATCCATTTTCTCAACATTGTGAAGATCAACGCCGACCGCTTTCCATTCAGAGCCAGTTCTTTGGACAACAAATGTAACGATCATGTCATCGGTTTTCGCTGGATCGATTTTTCCATCTGGGTTCATGACCGGGCTTTGCCATTTTGTGTGGATCGTCATCACATCCGCTCCGATTTGTTGCACCGAGAAAATCTGCTGAGGCGGAACACTCGAGTGGCTGAAGGGACCGTTATTTTGATGGAGAAAAGCGAGTGCCTGTTGGATGGCAACGCGGCCGTCAACCACTGTTCCGAACCGGTTTACCGTAATAGCG
>CAXUBB010000139.1:0-416 GCA_964249105.1 uncultured Bryobacteraceae bacterium
GCCTTCTCCCCGTTCACGGGCTGCGCCGGTGCCGGGATACCATGGCGATTGATGTGTGCTGCAGAACAGCACTGAGCCGTCTTCGTAGAAGATGTCCTGCGTGCCGTTCCCGTGGTGGACATCCCAATCGATAATCGCCAATCGCTGCGCTCCGTATCTGTTCTGCGCGTACCGGGCGGCTACCGCGATGTGATTGAACAGGCAAAAACCCATGCCGCCCGAGGCGTTGGCGTGATGGCCCGGCGGACGCACCGCGCAAAAGGCGTTGGTGGCCTTTTGCGAAAACACGGCGTCCACGGCG
Organism: uncultured Bryobacteraceae bacterium; assembly: GCA_964249105.1. Taxonomy (GTDB): domain Bacteria; phylum Acidobacteriota; class Terriglobia; order Bryobacterales; family Bryobacteraceae; genus Bog-105. The sequence goes on from CAXUBB010000139.1 coordinate 302, forward strand.
GACAATACGCAGCCACAGGCCCAACGCGCCGCTTCATCAGATTGCGTGCCGATGCCGGTGTCTCCCGTGCTGAGCTGCCGGCGGTTCTGCGACACCTCACGCGCTACTAGCTCGA
>CAXUBB010000139.1:426-8893 GCA_964249105.1 uncultured Bryobacteraceae bacterium
AACCGCGACGGGAAACAAGCTCTGAAGGAGGCCGGAAGATTGGAGGCTGTCTATCACCGCGTTGTAACGAGCCGGTTGTTCCGGATGGCCCGGACCAGGATCGTGGGCTTTCACCCGCGCATCGGAAGCAATCGCAGTAACCGGCATATACTCGGCAGCCGCTTACAGGCCCGAAACTTTGATGCTAACGAGTTGTTCTTCCGGGACAGGCTCAACGATACGGGTCTGCTTGCCGCGAAAGAAATCGAAATAGGAAATCTGGTGTACGCAAGAGATGGTGCAAAGCGGAGCGCAGGACTTTTGCGTGATGTATTCGCGCCGGATGTCTTCCACTGTGTAGTTCTCCAGCGGCTTGGCGGGAAAACCGCGTTGTTGCGAACAGTAATGCACCAAACCGTCTTCGCAGATATACAAATAGCGCGAGCCGGCGCGGCAACGCCAATCGCTCGGTTGGCCGTTGGCAATATTCTCCTGAAAGCCATTCACGCGCGAGAAGTGCTTTTTCTCGAACGTCTTCATTTCGAGAAAAACTTCGCGCTCGCGATCAGCTAGAGGCCGCAATTGTCCGTCGCCGTCGTGAATGATACCAACCGTTGACGTGAACCCGAGTTCCATGGCGCGCCTGCCGACCATTAAGGCATCTTCCGGGTTCCGGATTCCGCCGCCCAGCACCGAGTTGATGTTAACGTGAAAATCAGCATGCTCCGCCAGGAGTTGAAGTTTTTTGTCAAGTACCTTCAGACTCTTCTTGGACACGTCATCGGGCATGACGTTATCAATGCTGATTTGCAGGTAATCTAGACCCGCATCATTCAACTTCTGAATGCGCTCCGCCGTCAGCAGGTAACCGTTGGTAATCATGCCCGCAAGCGTGGCGTTCTTGCGGATGCCGCGAATAATGTCGTCCAACTCCGGGTGTAAAAGCGGCTCACCGCCGCTCAATGTAATCACGCCGGTTTTCAGATTGCCCAGCAATTCCAAGCGGCGCAGCATGGTGCTGAGCGGAACCGGTTTCGAATAATTATCGTATTCGTTACAGTAGGCGCAAGAAAGGTTGCACCGGCGAATCGGGATAATGTGCGCCATGATCGGATGATCCGTATCAAGGGCACCTTTGAATAATAGTTTACCTTCCCGCAGGCGCCGATCCAGCAAACGACGGCGCCGTTCACGGTGTACATTCCGTTCCGGCATGAAGCGAGACAATTTCATTTAATCACAAACCCGTCGCTTCCATTGTTAAATTGAATTGAAATGCGCAGATAAGTTGTTGAATGCGCGAGCCTAGCATCTGACTGGGATCAAAAAACGAAGGCCGGTGGGCCCAGGGCGGGACCAACCGGCCAAGAAGTTACTGTAAGTCAATTAACTCGGCAAAACCGCGGCTTTGATCTTGCTGAAAATTCCTCCCGTCATTTGCTCGGTCTGCGCATGCGCTTCTTTGGGGCCGGGCGCGAGTGTCGGCTCCTCGCCCAGCGGCCTGTTCTGCATAATGGAGTAGGTGCCTTTACCATCGAGCGATGGCCCTTGCGTAAAGCGTCCGCTTAAGTCAATATGGCCGTCCGCGTTCGAGTTGAGGAAGACATAGCTCCACTCCTGTTTTTCCTTGCTTTGCGGAAATGAATTCGGAACTGGCAACTGCTCTTTGTAACCGCCCAGTTCTTCCAGGACCGCCAGCCATTGCCGCTGGCATAAATATTGGAACAGTCAAAGGGAATGCCATTGGCGTTGACCGGATCATTGACTGGCGTGACGGAGTGTTCACTTTGGCGTTGCCGCTCAACCGCGCTTCCGTAGTCATCACGGCACGCGAGTAGTTGGCATAGCGGGACTGATTACGCAAAGTCAAGCGGCTGTTCACGTCGTGCTCCACTTTGACCGTGCCGATGTCCGTATAGGTGCGTAGATAGTTACCCGGTAGCCCGTAATAGTTGTTGCGATTCACCGGCGCGGGCTGATTGAACAGTCAAAGCAGTCCATAATCCGGAAAATTGCCTTCGTTCTGGTGAAAGTAGCTCAACGTGACGCGCGTGGGCGGTCCATGATAGAAGCGGAGCAAGAAAGTGTCAATTCTTTGCAGCGATTCAGCATTCGCAAGCCTTGAATGGCGTTTTTGACGGTTTTAATTAATCGCCCTCGGTTAGTGAAGCGGCAAGCCTAAAACAGCGGACGACACAGGGGTGAAATGGAGTATGTACCCCTGCATGCCTCGTTCCAAGCGGCTCATGCCATGCTCTTTCGCTTCGGCCAGCGCGCGCCGGTTATCCCATCCGTCGTGTTGAATGCGATAGCAGGCAATAACCGTTCCTGTCCGGTCCTTTCCGCGCCAGCAATGCACGAGAACAGGACTCGAATCATTATCGGTCAGCAGTTTCAACACGCTTTGGACTTGCTGGTCGCTCGGCGCTGCAAATCCCGTAAACGGAATATTGGTGTATTTGATGCCGAGCTTTTCAAGAGTTTCTTTTTCGAACGCGGTTGCTCCACTCTTTTCCCGTAAATCGATAACGCGTTTAATACCCATGGCCCCCAACTCTTGCAAACCAACTGTGGATGGCTCGCCGCTGCGGTAAATGTGATCGTTCACGCGGTCGAAATTTCGAATATGCGTGACGGGCAAATCCGAGCCTGCTGCCGCGCAAACGCCGGTTAGCAAGACAACCAGATAACAGGCCCGCATAACGGGTTTCATTAGCTATATTCTACGGCTTGGGCGGCTTCTGCGAGCTGGGCGGCTGTGCAGGGGGCGGAGCGGATTGATCGCCGCTTCCCACCTCACCGTATTTGATGTTGGTTTCAGTCTTAAACTCGAATTTCTTGTAGTGATCGTATTTGATGGTTTCTTTGATGCGCTGTGAGGGACCGTCCTTGAAATTCAACGTGTCGTCACCATACGTGTATGTCGGAAACCAATATTTGCCGTCAATCTGCTCGCGGTAAGTCTCAAATTTTGGAAACTGCTGATCTTCTCCCTTGCGTAGATGGCCAGTAGCTCGACCGAAGGTTTTAACAATCTGCAAGTCCTGGTCGTCCACCCAAATCTCACCATCGAAATAACGCTTGCGATCTTTCGTGAGCGTCTTTGGCTGAACGGAAAACACATAGCAGGGTATTTCATCGACCTTTTCACGGCGCAAATACTTAACGTTATATTCATTCGCCGTCTCGTTTGTCATGACAAACGGCATCACGTTGCGCATATCCTGCTCATCTTCCTGAGTCATCTGGATGTTCTGCAAGGAGGCTACCGGCGCATGAGTAACGTGCGAGGTGCGGCGATTTCGATTGTCAAAGCTGACCTCCTCCACAATCTCGTAACTTCCGCCGGGAGGCTCGACTTCTACGATTTTGCTGGTTTGCCGGTAAGTGTAGTTCTCACGCGCTGCCGCGAACTCGGTTTCTTTCTGAGTGAAGCTCTTGATAATACTTTGGATCTGGTCCGGTGTTGGATCAGACTTTATATCGGCAGCGCTGAGGAAAACTGCCGAGCCGAGTAAACAGAGCGCAAGCGCAGGGAATTGTCGAAACATAACTGCTATATCTCTATTGTGACGAATCCGGGGGCGGCGATCGTTACTTTTTACTGATTACCGTCCAATAAAGCTTTCGCAATGGTAACGCGCTGCATATTGCTTGTTCCTTCGTAGATGCGTCCGATCTTGGCGTCGCGGTACAGCTTTTCCACGGGGTAATCCTTTGAAAACCCCACACCGCCAAAGACTTCAACCGCTTGGGAAGCCACCTCCTCCGCCACAATCGAGCAGAAATACTTGGCCATGGCCGCTTGCGTGACAAACGGCAGGCGGGCATCCCGCAAACGCGCGGCATTGTAGACCAGGAGGCGTCCCGCTTCGATGCGGGTTGCCATTTCAGCCAGTTCAAACTGCACGCCTTGAAAATCACCGATTCGTTTGCCAAACTGTTTCCGCTCGCGGGCATATCGGAGAGCGTGGTCGAACGCTCCTTGCGCTAGACCAATTGTCTGGGCCGCAATTCCGATGCGGCCTTCATTGAGAGTCTCAATAGCGATCTTGTAACCTTTGCCGACCTTTCCTAGTATTTGTTCGGGAGCGACCGGAACATCATCCAAGATTAATTCGCAGGTGGAGGAAGCGCGGATGCCCAGTTTGTCCTCTTTCTTGCCAATTGCGAACCCGCCGGTTCCGCGCTCGATCAGAAAACAGGTAATGCCTTTGTATCCCGCCGCAGGATCAACCGTCGCAAAGACCAGGAAAATATCGGCTTCGGCTGCATTGGTGATCCAAAGCTTGCGGCCCGAAATACGGTAGCCGTTACCGGCGGAAACGGCGCGAGTGGTCAGCGCAAAGGCGTCGGAACCGGATGCCGGCTCCGAGAGCGCATAAGCTCCTACGCTCTCCGTGGCAAGCCGCGAAAGATATTGCTGCTTCTGCCCCGCATCGCCCCAGCGTTCAATGGCATTGTTGACAAGAGTATTTTGTACATCCACGATTACTGAAGCGGACGGGTCTATCTTTGCCAGTTCTTCAATGGCGAGAATGGATTGAAAGAAAGTGCCGCCTTGTCCGCCGTACTGCTCTTTCGTGTCGATGCCCATCAGGCCCAGTTCAAACATCTCGCGCAGGAGATCTTGGCGAAATTTGCCCTCCTCATCCATGGCGCGCACATGAGGCAAAAGGCGCTCTTTGGCAAACTGCCGGACCGAACCCTGGAACAGCTTCTCTTCTTCCTGCAAGGTTGTTAAGGGACTAGGGGCAGACACTTCCGCGACGGATGCCATACGCGCACCATCATAGCTCCGCAAAATAAGACGGGACGACGTTAAAATCATGTTTTCTGAAATCATTGCCTTACTCTTGAAGTAAGTCATGAATCTTTCCCAAAGCGTAACCGCGCGCTTTCTCTTCTTTTTTGCCGCTGCCGCTCTGCTTCCGGCGCAAACACCGGACGCGGACGTCACGCGGGCAACTCTCGACAACGGCATGCGAGTAGTGATTATTCGTGATCCGCTCGCTCCCGTGGCGACGGTTGAGAACAATTACCTGGTAGGCGGAAATGAGACGCCGGAAGGTTTTCCCGGCATGGCTCACGCCCAGGAACATATGGCCTTTCGCGGCTGCAAGGGCCTGACCGCTGATCAGATCGCGGCCATCTATGCGCAGTTGGGCGGGTATACTAATGCGGACACGCAGCAGAACATCACCCAGTACTTTGTGACGGTTCCGTCTCGGGATTTGGATGTCGCGCTGCGCGTGGACGCCGCTTGCATGGCGGACGTGCAAAACTCACAGGAACAATGGGCTCAAGAGCGCGGCGCGATTGAGCAGGAAGTTTCGCGTGATCTATCAAACCCGATCTACAAATTCATTACGCGGCTTAATGAGGATTTGTTTGCGGGAACCCCTTACGCCAGAGATGCCCTAGGCACAAAGGAATCGTTTGACAAAACCACGGGCGCGATGCTGAAGAAGTTCTACCAACAATGGTATGCGCCCAACAATTCGATCCTGGTCATTACGGGCGATGTTGATCCGGCGGCGACCCTTGCCAAAGTGAAAGAGTATTACGGCCCGACTCCGCGCCGCGCTCTTCCGCCGCATCCTGAGATCAAATTGCGCCCTGTCAAGGCAGAATCGTTTACGCTGGACAGCAATCTCCCCTATCTTCTGTCTCTCGTTTCGTTCCGGTTTCCGGGCACGGACAGCCCTGATTATGCGGCCGCCCGTGTTCTGAGTGATGTTCTTTCCAGCCAGCGCGGGAACTTGTTTGCTTTGGTGGCGGAAGGCAAAGCCTTGGGGACCGACTTCTCCCTGCTTGAAACTTATCCGAAAGCCAGCGCCGCTTTTGCGCTGGCCGCGATTCCGGGAAATGCCGACCCTGCTTCCATCACGGCGGAGATCAAGAAAATACTAACTGACTACGCGGCCAAGGGCGTCCCTGCGGACTTAGTGGAAGCGGCCAAAAAAGGCGAGATTGCCAGCGCGGAATTCGGCAGAAATTCCATCTCCAACTTGGCCGCCCTATGGTCGCAAGCGCTGGCTGCGGAGGGACGCGAGTCGCCGCAGGAGAACGTCGCCGCTATCCAGCGCGTGACGGTAGAGGACGTTAACCGAGCGGCCAAAGCCTATCTATCATTACAGAGCGCCATCACCGCTACGTTGAAACCAACTCAGTCGGGCGAGGCAGCGGAAGCCAAAGGTTTTGGAGGCAGCGAAAAAGCGGTTAACACTCCCACCAAACCGGTTGCCTTGCCAGAGTGGGCGGAGGTGGCCGTGAAATCGCTTCAAGTGCCGCCGCAAACACTGCACCCGGCGGATCTGAAGCTTTCAAATGGTATCCGCCTGGTTGTGCAGGAGGAAAGCGCCAGCCCGACGATCACGCTGCTTGGCTCCATTAAAAAGCAGACTCAGTTGCAAACGCCGGTTGGCAAAGACGGCGTTTCCGATGTCTTGGAAGGACTGTTTTCGTACGGCACGAAATCCCTGGATCGAATTGCTTTTCAAAAGGCGCTGGATGATATCGCCGCTTCCGAATCAGCTGGAGCCAATTTCAGCCTCAAAGTGTTAAAAGCCGATTTTGCGCGCGGAGTCGAATTGCTGGCGGACAATGAGCTTCATCCGGCGCTCCCTGCCGACGCTTTCAAAATCGTTCAACAACAGACTGCGGAGTTGACCGCGGGCCAATTGCAGAGTCCGGATTACCGGATGGACCGGGCTTTAACCAAAGCCCTGCTTCCGGCCCGTGATCCGCTGCTGCGCGAAACGACTCCACAAACTGTTTCATCGCTCAAATACGAAGACGTGACAGATTACTATTCCAAGACTTTCCGGCCCGATCTGACAACAATTGTAGTTATCGGAGATATCACTCCCGAAGAAGCGCGCGCGGCGATTGAAAAGAATTTCGGCGGCTGGAAGACTTCCGGCTCCAAGCCGAACGTGGTGCTGCCGCCGGTACCGGCCAATAAGCCGAGCGCGGTCAATGTTCCCGACCCGAGCCAGATTCAGGATTCGGTCGAGTTGACGCAGGAGTTGGAGATGAACCGTTTCAGTCCGGACTACTACGCGCTGCAACTGGGCAATCACGTCCTCGGCGGCGGCTTCTACGCCACGCGGCTATATCGCGATCTGCGCCAGCAGGCGGGACTGGTTTATAACATTGATGATTCCCTGGAGGCGAGCGAAACGCGCGCGAATTATTCCATCACCTACGGCTGTGATCCGCGGAATGTAAGCAAGGCTCGCGCCCTGGTGGAAGGAGAACTGGCGGCCATGCGCCAATACAATGTGACTCCGGCTGAACTTCAGCAGGCGAAAGCGCTTCTCCTGCGCCAGATCCCGTTGGCCGAATCCAGCGAGGATGCGCTGGCGGGGGGAATTATTGCGCGTTCCGGTATTGGTCTGCCGCTGGATGAACCGCATCGCGCGGCGGAACGTTATTTCAACATGAGCGCTGACGAAATCCGTTCCGCTTTTGCCAAACACGTCAATCCGGCCAGTTTCGTGCAAGCGGTGCGCGGTCCGGCTCCCCAATAAATATGCCCGATGAGAACGAAGCTGTAGAGTCCAAAGTAAGCAGAAACGTGGCAGCGCTTCGCCATGTTTTTGAACCGCTCACCGTCGGCCTCGCCCCCGATGTTGAACCGGCAGTGGTTTACCGGCTTCAACCAGCAATTCCAGAGACGAAAACTGATCATGACCCTTCATGAAACAGGCCGTCTCCTTCGGACCGGCAAGATTTCCTGTGCGGAATTGATGAAGCAGACGCTTGCCGGCTTGCGCGAGCGCGATGTCTTTCACAGCGTCATCACACTCTTGGAAGAGACCGCCCTATCCGAAGCGGCGGAGCGCGACCAGGAGTTGGCAAATGGATTGGATCGTGGCCCTTTTCACGGCATTCCTATCGCTCACAAGGATAACTACTACACGCAAGGTGTTCGCACCACGGCGGGTTCGCTCATATTTCGTGATTTTGTTCCAAACTACGATGCAACGGTGGTTAATCGATTGCGGACAGCAGGCGCGATCTGCGTGGCGAAAACGAATTTGCACGAGCTTGCTTTCGGCATTACTTCCAAAAACCCGCATTATGGTTTCGTTCTGAATCCGCATGATACGCGGCGCATTGCGGGAGGCTCCAGCGGCGGGTCGGCGGCGCTCGTTGCCAGCGGTCTTTTGCCGATGTGTACCGGGAGCGATACCGGCGGCTCCATTCGGGTTCCGGCTTCGTACTGCGGCATTGCCGGGCTGAAGCCGACCTATGGCCGCGTGAGCCGTCGCGGGCTGCTTCCGCTTTCCTTCAGCCTGGACTGTCCGGGTCCGCTCGCCTCCTGTGTGGAGGATTGCGCTTTAGCCATGAACGCCATGGCCGGTCCCGATGGTTTCGACCCAAGCTGCGCGTCAGCTCCTGCGCCGGAATTTAATTTACCTGCTCTTCGTGACTTTTCCGGCATACGGGTGGGTATGCCGCGAAAGGGCTATTTCAACCG
>CAXUBB010000139.1:8903-11075 GCA_964249105.1 uncultured Bryobacteraceae bacterium
GGACGCGGACGTTGCCGTAAGTATTGATAAAGCTCTGACGGAAATGAAACGGCTCGGCGCTTCCATGGTTGAAGTGCAGGCGCCTGACCTGGAAGAACTGAACGCCGTCGCCCGCATTGTGCAGATGTCCGAAACCGCCGCCGTCTATGTCAACCATAGAAACCCAATGGAGTTTGGAGCGGACGTATGGGCCTTGATCGAGCAAGGCCGCCGACTGACAGCCCACGAGTATGTCAACGCGCAGCGCCTCCGCACCCTGTTCCGCCGCGACTTTGACGCCTTGTGGCAGCAAGTCGATCTGCTGGTCACGCCCACCACGCCCATCACTGCTCCGCTGATTACCGAAGACGTGGTCCAGATCGGCTCCGAATCAGAAGACACGCGTCTGGCCACCACCCGTCTGGTGCGCTCGATCAACTTGCTCGGCGAACCGGCTCTTTCCCTGCCCTGCGGCCAAGCAACGAATGGGATGCCCATCGGCTTGCAGTTGATCTCCGCGCCGTTTACCGAACCGCAATTATTGCAAATCGGCAAGACACTGGAGCGGAGATTCTAAAAAGAAAGCTTCACAATAAATTCGGCATACTATATATTGGGAGAAAATATGAAAACTGGCAGAGTACTTCCAGTCCTTCTATTTACCGCGTTAATATTATACGGCCAAACGTCAGCAAAGAGTACGCCAACACCGCTTGAGGCATTTGTATTAAGCCAGCCCAGCTTAGCGGTACACAGGCAACTCGTCGGCCGTATCATTGACGGTAATAATTCCGTAGCTGTGAATGTAGTGATAGCGCGTTCGAAAGACAAAGAAATGCGGGGATTTGAGTTCGTCGTAGCCACAACTTCAAAACACGATTCCATTTATTGGGATCAAGATCACGTAAATGGCTTAACCAAGCAGTTTGCGGACGGCACAATGAAAATGCATCGAAGTGTTCTGATAGATGAATGCAAACAAAGGGGGAGCAGCTACGGCTGGGATGCGTTCTTTTCGAGTATGGTAGAGGATCCGCCTAACATGCACACACTTAATGTGGGCTGGCTTTTTACCGGCAGTGAAGACTTGGGAACCATGATCCAAATACCCAATCCATCAAGCTTTCTATGTCCTCTTCCGAACACGCCAGTTCCTAAAATTTTCGAACTTATCAGCCAGGGACTCTCACAGCTAAATCCTGAATTTTAGGCTACAAGCCATAAAGCCAGCATGTTAACCACGACGGATCAATTATAAGGGTTCCTGATGAAGTCAGGGTAGTGGCTCAAGCATCGGTCACGCACAGTTGAGATTTTAGCGGTGCAGGAACAGTTGGAAACAGCAGCCATGCATCCGGTCGCACTTCGAAAATGACAGGGCTGTGCGTACGACCTGCCCTAAGCGTTGACGCAACGTGTTGTTCCAGCGTGCGCCGTCCGGCCGCTTCCTTTGCCGCCGATTTCGTGTTGCGCCGCCAGCAGGACCGCGCCGTAGTTATCCCAGAGATCGGTAGCCGGTCGCCTTGCGCCACGGCTCCGGCACCTGCTCCCACAAGTAATGCAGCTTTCTTCACACCGGTCTCCCAAGCCGCAGGCCACGATCTGCGGCGTGGCGCGGTCCAGGGCCACCCACACCCAGGCCGGTCGGTTCTTGGAGCCCACAAAGGACCAGAGTTCATCCAACTCCAGCGCTGGCGTCGAGTCGGCAGCAGGAGCCGACAACCTGTTGCTCAAAGGCAGGAGCAAGTCGGCTTTTTTTGAGCCAACTCGTCACCGTGTTGCGCGAGACCCCAAAAGTGCGCGTAAGGCCGCGCAAGCGGGAGCGTTCCTGATAAGCGCGCAGGATCAGTTCGCGCTGCTCCTCCGTATAGCCGTTCGGACGCGCCTCCGCCGTCGAGCGCCGTCCGCAGGCGTGGCAAAGATAGCGCTGGCGGCCGTCAGCGGTCGCGCCGTTGCACACAATATCTGTGCTTTGACAATGCGAACAGGAAACCAGCAGAGTGGCCATCGATAAAAGAGAAGCATCAGTTTAGCAGAACACCAACCCTTGAGCCACTACCGAAGTAAATCGCTGTTTAATGCACTTCTGGCCACAGCAGCTTATGAATTGGTTATTAACAAGATACAGTTATCTCACTAAGCTCATTAATGTAATAAGGCTGGGGAGCCTGTTGCTGGTGGGTACTATTACAG
>CAXUBB010000139.1:11085-11457 GCA_964249105.1 uncultured Bryobacteraceae bacterium
GATCCGAACAGTTGCAAGGAGTGTTTTGAGGATCGTAGTAATTAGTGGCATCGAAAAATACTGACCAAACTCCGCTGCTCTCAGTAATTACTTGACCTATCATTGAGCCGTTTTGAGCGTAATAGTTCTGAAAGTTACAGTTACAGTCATAGTAATTCCCGCCGCACGTTCCTTTAGGTGAGTACGTTCCATCGCTCACAGTCTGTCCTTTGAACGTATAGCTTAATGCCCAATTAGTCGATCCACAGCTGCCCTGGAGCGGCAGGTTTGCCGCCGTCGTCGGGGCGCTACATTGCTGTGCCCCTACATGTAGACTCAATAATGTTGATGCTGTTAGCACGGAGAGTAGCACATATATGATACGGTTTGAAC
>CAXUBB010000140.1:0-11397 GCA_964249105.1 uncultured Bryobacteraceae bacterium
ATGCCTGCACCGATACCCTTCGAGGCACCGGTAACTACCGCGATCTTGCCTGTAAGCTTTGCTATGTCCTGCACCCCTGATGAGTTCCGCATATTTCTGTTAGACGTTCATCTAATAGATGGACGGGACCGCACCGGGATTCACAACTTTCGCTACAGTGCAACAAGCCGATTACAGTAGGCGCGCCATAGATCGCGGCGGAAGGTGAGCAGCATGACAAGGCAAATGCAAATTGATGGCGGCAATATGGTTTTCGAGCTTCTTCGAGAACGCATTCGTTAAGCGCGTAAAGCGGCGCATGTGCATCCGCATGGTGAGATTTTGCCGCTCGACATAGCTGGTCGAGATGTGCTTCTTGTCCGGCTTGCCAGTGATTTCCTGCTTATGCGTTCCTAAGCATTTCGCGGGGCTATAGCGTTTTTCTTCCTGTGGATCTGCGCCGTACAGCTTGATGAGCATAGCGTAATTGATCTCAGCCCCAAACGCGCCTTCGACCGCTTCCAGATAGGGCTTGTGTCCATCGGTCGTGAGTTGTACGCGAGTGGCTAACCGGGAGGCCGGATCGTTCATAAGTTCGCGTGCGGATTCGGCATCGCGGGGCGCGACCATCCAGCAGGGAACCAGCTTCGTTTCGGCATCTAAAGCCGTCCAAGTCCACACGCTGCCGTAGCCGAAGGCTTCGTTTCTTTGCCTCTATTGCTTGAGCGGTTTGGCATACATCCAGCGTTTCAGATATTTCCCCCTCCGTCAAGGGGCGCTCATTTCAAACTGACCCACTACCGTTGGAGTGGTTCAGTTTTAAACATTTTCAATGTGCCACAGCGAAGGCCTGCACACAGGGGTTGATGTTCTGGGTAGCCATGAACCTACACCGCGACACAAAGACTTTATCGGCTGTTACGTCAATGCGTTTCACCGCAAGTGCGTTTGCGCATAAGACACTAATGCGCGTCGTGCTGATGACGCCACGACCAGTAGTCCTGCTGTTCACGCTTACTGGCATGCTGCCAATCGTGATCTTTCCGATGTTTTTCTTTCAGATACTCATGGTAACGCTGGTCTTCGTCAGAGTTCCATTGGTGATAGTCTTTGTGGCTGTTGTCATAATAACGATGATCCTGATCATGATCGTCATGATGATCCTGAGCCCAGGCATTGGAGCAAACGCCGAGACTGCTGACAAGCAGGAAACATAAAGATAGGTATTTCATATCTGATTAAGTGACAACCCAGGACTCGTAAAGTTTCGTATGGATCAGTTTCCTTGGGAAAACGTATGTCTAGTACCTTCTCCTAGTGAGACATCGATTTCAATCCAAGCCATTGCTATACTCACTGCGGTTTAATCAAATTCACAGGAGACCCAGTACTTGCAAAAATGCTTATGGCTCGCCCTATGGACCATTCCCGTCTGGGGGCAGCAGGCGACAAATTACACCATCAGCTTTCCCAACGCCGTCCACCATGAAGCGGAAGTGCGCGCTGAATTTGCCGGTGTTAGTACATCAGCGCTTGAAGTTGTTATGAGCCGCTCCTCGCCGGGACGCTATGCCCTGCATGAATTTTCTAAAAACGTTTACCACGTCCGAGCCAGCGATGGTGATGGACATCCCCTGACCGTTACCAAAACAAACCCTTATAGCTGGAGGGTGGCGGCGGCCGACAAACGCGCCGTTATCTTCGAATACACGCTTTTTGGGGACCGCACGGACGGCACTTACGAAGGCATCGACGGTACGCACGCCCATCTCAATATGCCCGCTACTTTTGTCTGGGCGCGGGGCTACGAAAATAAGCCCTCCTACTTTCAATTCGCCCTTCCTGAGAACAGCCAATGGAAAGTCGCCACGCAACTCCTGCCGCAAGCCAATGGGCGGTGGTCCGCGCCGGATCTCGAATGGATGATGGACAGTCCCGTTGAGATCAGTAATCACCTGATGCCGGAATGGAAAGTAGAAAACGCCACATTCCGCATGGCATTGCACTTTGGCGGCACAGAAGAGCAGGCCAACAAGTACGCCCAGATGTGCCGGGCCGTCGTCCTGGAGGAAGAGGGCGTGTTCGGAGCCTTGCCGAAGTACGATGGCGGCACGTATACCTTTCTAATGGACTATCTTCCCTACGCTTCGGGCGATGGTATGGAGCATCGCGATTCCACCGTGATCACTAGCCAGGGAGACCTCAACAGTGCAGCCAGAATTCTGATTGGAACCGCCTCGCATGAATTCTTTCATTCCTGGAACGTCAAGCGCATTCGTCCGCGCACGCTGGAGCCTTTTGACTTCGAACGCGCCGACATGTCCGGCGAACTCTGGTTTGCCGAAGGCTTTACGAACTACTACGGGCCGCTCGTGCTCCAGCGGGCCGGGCTGTCAACGCTCGATCAGTTTGTCAGCGACATGGGACATGCTCTGAATGCGGTGCTGAATCTGCCGGGCCGCAAAGTACATAGCGCCGTCGAAATGAGCCAGTTAGCGCCCTTTGTCGATGCGGCAAAGTCCATCGACCCAAATAACTTTCGCAACACTTTCATTTCGTATTACACATACGGTCAGGCGCTGGCTCTCGGGGTTGATCTGACGTTGCGGGAAAATTTCCCCGGCAAGTCCCTGGACGACTGGATGCGGACCGTCTGGCGCGAACACCCCGATATTCAAAAGCCGTACACATTAGCCGATCTCCAAAGCGCATTAGGGGAAACAACCGGCAATGCGGAATTTGCAAAAGAAATATTTGAGCGGCACATCGCCGGCAAGGAGCCGATGGATTATGAAAAGCTATTGATTCCGGCAGGCCTCCTCCTGCGGCCGGCACACCTAGGGCAGGCTTGGTGGGGAGCGGCGGAAATGAAGGTGACGAATGACGGCGCGGAAATCACAAGGGAAACGCTGCGCGGCACGCCCCTCTATGAAGCAGACCTTGCAGGGGGCGATCACATTTTGGAGTTCAACGGCAAAGCCATCAAGGCCGGAACCGATGTGGAGACACTGCTCGGGAAACACAAGCCGGGGGATCGGGTCCAATTAAGGGTGCGGACCCGAGCGGGAGAAAAGCAATTGGAAGTAACTCTGGCAGAAGATCCCCAGCTCGAACTAGTAACATTTGAACAAGCAGGGCGGGCTGTTACGCCGGAAGTCACCGCTTTCCGCAAGTCGTGGCTGAGTTCGAAGGCGCTGCACCCATTACCGCAGATGGAGAGTTCCCAATGAACAGACGAAAATTTATAGGTTCCGGGTTGAGCGCGACAGCGCTGGCCATAGATGCTGCCGCGCAAACGCAGGAAAACGCCAAAGGGCGCGAATATTATGAACTGCGCCGTTATCACTTGCAATCCGGTCCGCAGGGGAAAGGATTAGACGCCTTTCTATCGGAGGCCCTGATTCCGGCGTTGAACCGCCAGGGAATGAATCCCGTCGGAGCGTTCAATCTATACGTCGGGCCGGAAACGCCGACTTTATATCTGCTGATCCCGGCGTCCTCGCTTGACGCGCTCGTAAATGCGGAGCTGAAACTGGCGACTGACGAGGAGTTTCAGAAGCGCGGCGCGGCGTTCCTCAATGCGCCCGCTAAAGAGCCAGCTTACGAGCGTGTGGAAAGCTCACTGATGATTGCGTTTGAAGGACGCCCTAAGCTGCAAACGCCGCCCGCGACGGCTCAAAAGTCATCGCGGGTTTTCCAACTACGCACCTACGAAAGCCCAAGCACTGCGGCTCACCGCCGGAAAGTCGAAATGTTCCACAGCGGCGAGTTTGACATTTTCGAAAAGGCCGGATTCTGGCAGATCTTCTATGGCGATACCCTGGTTGGGCAGCGATTGCCGAATCTGACGTACATGCTCAGTTTTCCCGATCTGTCCGAGATGAATGCCAAATGGCAAGCCTTCAGCTCCAATCCGGATTGGAAGAAGCTGACCGCATCGCCGCGCTTCAACTATGAAGCCATTGTGTCCAACATCACAAGCTTGATTCTGAATCCTGCCTCCTACTCGCAAATTTAGTTCGCGATGAGAAAACTTCTTCCCCTATTTGCCCTAGGAACCATGTGGGCGGCCGCGGATCATCAGACCATCCCCCTATGGCCGAACGGCGCGCCCGGCGAGAAAGCAACGACCGAAGGGGAACGCAACACATCAACTCCAAAGGATGACCTCGTGGCAGGCAAACCGGTAATCCGCTTGAGCAACGTCACTACGCCAACGGTAACGCTCTATCCGGCTCCCAAAGAAAAGAACACAGGCGCTGCCGTGCTGGTCTTTCCCGGCGGCGGCTACCGCATCCTGGCCTACGACCTGGAAGGAACGGAGATTTGCGATTGGCTGAACAGCATTGGCATCACTGCGGCGCTGGTGAAATATCGAGTGCCTGAACCGAAATCCGCGCCGCGTTACCAGCAGCCGCTTCAGGACGCGCAGCGGGCCGTCGGAATTGTACGGAGTCATGCCAAAGATTGGGAGATTGACCCGCAACGCATTGGTGTTTTAGGCTTCTCCGCCGGTGGACATCTATCGGCTGTTCTTTCCAACACTTCAGCGGAACGGACCTATCCAACCGTGGATGAGGCCGATCAAATGAGCAGCCGCCCTGATTTCACGATACTGATCTACCCCGCGTATCTTTCCGTCGAGGATAAAGGCGCAACCCTCGCGCCGGAAGTAAAACCAAGCAGTCAAACGCCGCCGACCTTTATCGTGCAAGCGGAAAATGACAAGCCGTTCATCGGCGGAACCCTGCTGTATTACCGGGCCTTAGCCGACACGAAAGCGCCCGCTGAAATGCACCTGTACAGCATGGGCGGTCACGGTTACGGACTCAGGCGCACGGATAATCCAGTCACCGGTTGGCCGCAGTTAGCCGAAGCGTGGTTGCGGTATCAAAAATTGCTGAAATAGCGCGCGCGGTCGGCCTATTCGTTCCGTAAAACCTGCATCGGCTCTACACGCGCGGCGCGAAGGGACGGCACCAAGGATGCCAACGCCGCCACAATCAAAATCAGGATTGTTACACCGCCGAAGGTTTCAGGGTCGAAGGGCTTCACTCCATAGAGCATCCCCGATAACAGTTGTGTGAACGCCAGAGCCATACCCAGTCCGGCCACGCACCCAAGGATCGCAACCCCAACCCCTTGTGACAAAAAACGCCAAACAATTTCGTTTCGCAGAGCGCCTAAAGCCAAACGCAGCCCCACCTCACGCCGACGCACGCTGACGAAATAACTGAGCGTTCCATACAAACCAACGCAAGCTAGCGCTACGGCTGTTAAGGCAAACAAGGACAGCAGGACTGTGCGGAAACGGTTTTCGCCAAAGGCTTCGTAAAGATGCTCTTCCAGGGGCGAAATATCGAAAACCGAGCGGCTCGGCTCGATTTCATGAACTTTGCGGCGTATCGTTTCCGCCATAGCCATCGGCTCGCCGTTCGTGCGGACCAGATAAAACGGGTGCGGAAGCGCCATAACGCACCAGTACACCATTGGTTGCGGCGCTTGGTTGATTCCGTTCTCTCGCGCATCGGCGACAACGCCTTGAATTTTATTGGACGGAAATTGAAACCCAGTCGTATTGACTTCGAGAGTATGGCCGATAGCTGGCGAGTTTGGCAAATATGTATTCACGAAACTGCGATTGACGATAGCGCCGTTGGTTGGCGATCCATCGCGGCAGGTTGCTCCGGCCAGCACCGGAATGCGCATGGTGGCAAAGTAATCCTGGGAAACAAAATTGTGATTTGCCATGATTCTCCGATCCGGCTGTGACGGCATATCGGTAATTTGCAATTCCGTTTGCTGCTGGCCGGGCATTCCGGGTAAACCACCTGAAGTAGTTGCCGTTTTCACTCCCGGCACAGCACGCAATTCACTCACAAGCTGCTCAAATTTGCGTGATAACCCCTTCATATCGCTGGTTTCGCCGTAATTGGCGGTCACACGAAAAGTGAGGACATGGCTGGCGTCAAAGCCGGGATTGACTTGCCCCAGTTCCTGAAAACTACGCAGCAACAATCCCGCGCCGATCAGCAGCGTCACCGCAAGAGCCACCTGCACGCCGACTAATAGCCACTGAAGGGGATTACGCGCCGATACCTGCGTCCGGCCCCCTTGTGATAGGGAACTAGAAAGGCTCCGGCGCGTGGCATGAAGAGCGGGAAACAAGCCGCACAGCAGAGTAGCAATAAGATTGCAGCCCAGTGTGTAAAGCATGAGCCGCCAATCATGCGTGATCTCTTCCACACGCGGCAGGCCTTTCGCAAGAGAGCGGAAAATGTGCGCGGCTCCCCAACCCACGAAGAGACCTGCCACTGAACCCAGTAAAGCAAGCAGGAGAGTTTCGGTTAAGAGTTGAACAATAATGGAAGCGCGGGAAGCTCCCAACGAGTAGCGGATCGAAATTTCATGTTCGCGGTCAGCCGTGCGGGCCAGCAATAATGACGCGATGTTAGTGCAGGCAATCAGCAACAGCAGAGAAACGGAGCCGAACAAAATCCACAGCGAGCGGCGCACTCCGCCAATCGTTTGTTCTTTCAGCGGCTCCATCGACACTGATAATTCAGCATCGGTTTTCGGGAACTCTTTGCCGAGCTGCGCCTGAACCGTGGCGAGATTCGCCTGCGCTTTCGCCAGCGTCACTCCATCTTTCAAACGCCCCACGACGGTGTACCAGGTGTTTTCGCGCGATGGCACATAAGGGGCATCCAGAGGGGTCGGACTCCAGAAATCCACATTATGCACGGGAAAGGCAAAGGAAGCAGGCATGACTCCGACAACTCGATAAGAGGTCTTTCCCAAACGGACAGTTTTGCCCGCCATGTTGGGAGTTGCCCCAAAGCGATGACGCCAGAAATGATCGCTAATCAAAACCGCACTCGGTCCGCCGAACTTTTGCTCCTCGGGCAGAAAATCCCGGCCAAGCGCGGGAGAAATACCCCACACCTGTAAAAAACGGGAAGCAACCCAACAAAGCGTTTCTTTCTCCGGCAAGCTACCCGAGGTCTCCGTGGCGTCATCCGTGTAGTAGCCGGTAATGGCTTGAAATGTAGAGTTGAGGCGATTCCAATCTTCCACCCGAATTGGCGCGACAAACGGATTGGAACTCTTTACCTTGGAGTTTTGCTGTTTGATAACAACCAACTGATCGCCCTTCGGAAACGGCAGGGGTCGCAGCACAATCGCATCAATCGCTGAAAAAACCGCGCTGTTTCCGCCAATGCCCAGCGCCAGCGTCAGCACAACCGCTACCGAAAATGAAGGCGATTTCCGCAGGAAGCGAAAAGCGGATTTCAGATTGGCGAGAGTGTTTTCAATCGTAATAATACGGTAAACATCGCGCAGTTCCTCCTTTAACTGCTCTGGGCCGCCGAACTCCAGCAGCGCTTGACGGCGCGCTTCATCCGGCTTGAGTCCCGCCGCGATTTTTTCTTCCGTCAACTTCTCAATATGAAACCGGATCTCGGAATGGAGCTGCCCGTCATAGGCGCTCTTTCGAAAAAAAGCTTTCCACGAATTCATAGACCGTCCTTATTGCACCGCCTTCAAAATCAACCCCACCGCTTCCGCCAGCCGATTCCAATTGGACTCTTCCTCGACAAGCTGCTTGCGCCCCTTCGCGGACAATTTGTAGAACTTGGCCTGCCGTCCGTTATCCGATTCGCCCCACTCCGCCTGCAGCCAGCCGCGCTTCTCCAGCCGATGCAAGGCTGGGTAGAGAGATCCCTGCTGCACATTCAGCACTTCCTTGGAAATCTGCCGGATTCGCAACGAAATGCCGTAGCCATGCACCGGGCCAAGCGCCACAATCTTTAAGATGAGCATGTCCAGAGTGCCTTGCAAAAGATCGGATTTGTCAGTGGGCATAACTTTCTCTATGTTGTCCTACATATACATCTTGATATGTAGGATGTCAAGGAGAAAAGCGAAGGAACTGCTGCTGAGATGATCGTAGGAGACAGTTTCATGCCAAAAGTCGAGTTGATTGTTTCCGCGCTAGCGGTTGAAGGTAAAGCGAATGAATTAAGCGTGGAACTCCAGGCCATGCTCGCGCCCACACACGCCGAACCCGGTTGTGAGTTCTATCGTTTATATGAATCGGAAAGAACAGGGCATTTCTTTTTCCACGAGTTGTGGGAGAGCGAAGAGGCTCTGGATGCGCACAGAAAGACCCCTCACTTCCTCCGCATGAAGCAACGGACGCAGAACCTGCTTGCCAAGCCTCTGGAAGGCCACAAAGTAAAACAATTAAGCTGACCGCTGAATCCCGCCATGTCCCAGAAAGTGCTGTCAGTCGTTGGCCTTCACAAAAACTACGGCGATACCATAGCCGTCGGGGGTGTCTCCTTCGATGTCGCCAGAAACGAGATTGTCGGACTCTTGGGGCCGAACGGAGCAGGGAAGACCACTACCATCAATATGATCCTGGGCATTCTCGAACCGAGTTCCGGAAGCATCGGCATTGAAGGTCTCGATCTTGCTCACCACCGCTCGCAGGCGCTCGAACGCACCAACTTCGCCGCCGTTTACGCGCCGCTTCCCGGCAATCTGACCGTCTACCAAAATCTGCGGATTTTCGGTTTGATGTACCGGGTGAAAAGACTTTCGGAACGCATCGAGACGCTCATGGCGGAGTTCGATCTTCAAAAATTCCGCAACGTCAAGTGCGGCGTTTTGTCTTCCGGCGAGCAAACCCGCGTATGCCTGGCAAAAGCCATGCTCAATCACCCGCAGCTGCTCTTGCTTGATGAGCCCACGGCCTCGCTCGATCCCGCCACGGCCCGCGACGTTCGCAACAAAATTCGCGCCTTGGCCGCGCAGGGAACAGGAGGCGTGCTGTGGACCTCGCACAATATGTACGAAGTCGAGGAAGTCTGTGACCGCGTGCTCTTTCTGTCGCGCGGCAAAATTCTCCTTGAAGGAGATCCGAGAAGTCTGCCTCACGAGCATGGCCGCCCAACGCTGGAGGATCTTTTCATCGCCGTCGCACGCGAGCCATTAGCCCTGGAGGCGCGTTAAGCGTGCATTTCAGCCGGGTCGCCGCCATCGTCCTGCGCGTCTTTTATCTGTTGCGCGGAAGCCCGGCTCGCATTTTGCCGCTGTTTGTCTGGGTTGCCGTGGATATTGTGTGCTGGGGATTTATCACGAAATATCTGAACAGCGTGGCCGCTTCGGGCTTTAATTTTGTGCCCGCGCTTCTGGGAGAAGTTCTGCTTTGGGACTTTTTTAGCCGCGTCATTCTGGGAGTAACAACGGTCTTTTTCGAAGACGTATGGTCCCGTAATTTTCTGAATGTCTTTGCGACGCCGTTGTCGATTCGCGAGTACATCGCAGGTCTCGTGCTGTCGAGCACAGCCACCAGCGCCGTCGGCCTGGTGGTCATGGTGCTTCTAGCAACAGGAATCTTCGGTCTATCGTTCTTTACTTATGGTTTTCTCCTGATCCCCTTCCTTCTCGTGCTGTTCTTGTTTGGGATCGCGGTCGGTATCTTTGGCGTGGCGGTTGTGCTCCGCCTTGGTCCCGCAGCCGAGTGGCTCGTTTGGCCGATTCCCGTGCTCCTTTCGCCCTTTGTCGGCGTCTATTACCCGCTCGCTATTCTGCCGCGCTGGATGCAAACCTGCGCGCATTTTCTGCCCCCTTCTTACGTATTTGAAGGAATGCGGACGATTGTTCGAGGCGGTACAGCTTCAAGGCTCAATCTGTTGTTAGGCACATTTTTAGCGCTAGTGGACATCCTCTTGGCAAGCTGGTTCTTTACGCGCGTCTACCGCTATGCCGTGCGTACCGGACTCATTGCCCGCTATAGCGCGGAAAGTATCGGTTGAGCTAGAAGAACTACGGGAGATAATATATCGACGCAGAGATCCGTTGGCGGTCATCTCACTGATACTGCTGCAACTTGAAGACCCTGCTATAACTTTTTTGAGCAGCAGCTACTATAGAGAATACCCATAAACATGAGCCTTTCGATAGCTTCAGAACCCATCTTGCGCCCGGAAGGGCATTCCCAAGCCCAACCGCTGAACAAGATCACAACAGCGGTGTTGATTGTTCTTCACCTCGGAGCGATAGCCGCCTTATTTTGTTTTAGCTGGCTAAATCTCGGAGTGGCGATCTTCCTGTATTGGATGACCATTGAGCTGGGCATTAGCCTGGGCTATCATCGGCTGCACACTCACCGTTCCTACAAAATTCCGACTGTTCTGGAGTACTTCTTCGCTGTTTGCGGCGCTTTGACGCTGGAAGGCGGTCCGATCTTTTGGGTGGCGACCCATCGCCTGCATCACCAGCTTTCAGACCACAAAGGCGATCCGCATTCGCCCAGAGACGGCGCTTGGTGGGCGCATATTGGCTGGATTCTCCTCGGTGAGAGTAAGCATAACAACACCCGCCTCATGGCAAAGTACGCGCCGGATCTGGCGAAGAAGCCGTTTTATGTTTGGCTGAATAACTATCATTGGGTACCGATGGTTGCCCTGTCGGCCATTTTGATTGCCATCGGCGGCCTTCCCTTGTTCTTCTGGGGCGTTTGCCTGCGCGTTGTTGTCGGCTTGCATTCCACCTGGCTGGTCAATTCGGCCACGCACATGTGGGGAAAACGTCGCTTTGCCACTCGTGACGATTCACGGAATAACTGGTGGGTAGCCTTGCTCACTTTCGGCGAAGGCTGGCACAATAACCATCACGCTCATCCGGCGTCGGCGCGGCACGGCTTGGCATGGTATGAGTTTGATCCGTCCTGGCTGCTGATTAAAATGATGCGCAAGCTCGGTATTGCTAAGGGCGTTCAAGTGGCCCGCCTGCCTGAGCCGCAAATCGAAGAAAAAGCTGTCGCTTAAAGAGGAACGGAGTGACTGGCGGAAGTGTGGGCCAGTCACTCCATTTGCGACTCCGTTCAGGATTGGCGGGACATGTGCGACATAATCATCGCCAGTGCGCCCGCTCCTAACCCTTGCACCAGTGTCGGATGCTCGGCATAAAAGCGGCTTGCCTGATCCACGATGGAAGGATCGTTCTGCTGGGCCTGTTCGGCGAGCTGGTGAACCTGGTCCGGTGATACTTGCTGCGCCTGTTCCGGGGTCACCTGCGAACCTCCGCCCAGCAGCCCTCCTAAACCTCCCAGAAGCCCTGCTCCCGCGCTTGGCCCCGCCGCCCCGAGCAGATGATTCAAGATGCCGGCCCGTTGTTCGCCATTGGAGTTGCTAAACATGCTGCTTAACATTTGCGGAAAGGGAGGGGTCTGGTTGGATCGGAACGCCTCCGCTAAGCCGCCCGCTAAATTCGACGGCGGAGCATTCTGCGCCACGTGTTGAAAGTCCTGAACCGCGTTCTGGGGATTAGAACCGGACGGATCAGCATACCTTTGAAGAAGTCCCATTAAGTTGGATAATGACATAAGCACTTGGGGGACGCTTTCCT
>CAXUBB010000141.1:0-1070 GCA_964249105.1 uncultured Bryobacteraceae bacterium
CCGCAGGCCCTACCCCAACCAAAGTTTAACCCTGTGGGATTCGAGAAATCTTCCCCTGCTCTTAGTGTCTCAGCGAGCCTCATAACGGGTCTATGAAAATAGTTAGTATGACGCGAACTCAAATCGTGGGGCTACTGAAATCAACAGCTACCTGCTGGAGTGAGAATAATGCTCCCCGCCTAGGGGCTGCGCTGGCTTATTACACGCTGCTCTCGATTGCTCCCCTCGCTATTTTGGTCGTCTTCATCTGCAATCTGGTGATTCATGAAGCGGAGCCGCAGATATTGGCTCAGGTACGCATGCTGGCTGGAACGAATGCCGCGCAAACGGTGCACGCACTGATTCAGAACGCCAATCAGCCGAAAAGTGGTCTTTTCGCAAGCGCGGTTGCTGTTATCACCCTGCTGTTGGGCGCATCCGGCGTATTCGCGGAATTACGAGATTCGCTCAACACAATCTGGAGCGCCCCTAAGCGGACGAACGCCACTTGGCTGTCAATCGTCTGGCAGCGGATCGTTTCTATCGGCATGGTGCTGGCCTTGGGCTTTCTATTAATGGTGTCTCTGATTCTGAGCGCAGCGATCGGCATTGTTCAGAACTTCTTTACCGGGCTGCTTCCCGTTCATCTCGCCATTGTGGGAGAAATCGTTAATTTCCTGGTCCCGCTCCTGGTGACCACGGCGCTATTCGCGCTTATCTTTAAATTCGTCCCCGATGTGCCGATTGACTGGCGCGAGGTGATGATCGGCGCAGCGGCAACGGCCGTTTTTTTTAGCATCGGTAAAGCGCTTTTGTCGCTGTATCTCAGTACCATTGGGGTCAGTTCAGCTTTTGGGGCGGCTGGTTCGCTGGTGGCGTTCGTGGTGTGGGTGTACTATTCAGCGCAGATCTTCTTTTTTGGCGCTGTATTCACACAGGTGTACGCGGACACTTACGGCGTAAAAGCCGCGCAGCGTAGTCGTGAAGCAGTAAGGGAGGGGGAACCGCCGGAGTTTGCAGTCCAGAGTCAAAACGCGTAAAAAGCGAAGCTAGGGGGCTTGGAGTGAATAAAGCTGGAGATCTCCCATTGG
>CAXUBB010000141.1:1080-11384 GCA_964249105.1 uncultured Bryobacteraceae bacterium
CTTTTACGTTGTCAGTGATGAGGGGCAGGTCATTACCAATCGCAACGGCCGCGATCGTAGCATCGGGAGCGGTTAAAACTTTTCTCTTCTGGCTGTAATCACGCTTGCGAACACCCGCAAGGCGAGCGATTGAGAAAGTTATCGGGTAGAGTTTAAGACTTTGCAGGAGCTGCTCTGTCGCCATTTCCTCACCCGGACGCATGCCAGCATAGACTTCAATGATATTGATCGAACAGCAGGCCAGGAGGTTCCCCTTTGTGATTAGTTCCGCTAACTGCTCGGGGCAGTTTCGTTTTCCGTTAATAGCGTCAACAATGATAGTGGTATCGAGTAAATAGATCATGCGAATGAGTAATGTTAAATTCCTTTCGCAATTTTTTAAAGCGCGTTTCACTTTCTTGACGCATATTCCGTACCCACTCGGCTAGCCCTGTTTCAGTTCAGGATGATTGCTGTCTTTCCAAGCACCAGCCGTCGCACGGAGGGCTTCCAATTGACGCAGGCGAGTTAATTCACGTTCCGCGGCTTGTGTAATAAAACTGCTACGCTGACGGCTACCGACGAGATCATCAATATCTCTCACCAGTTGCTCGGGAATAACCACATGAGTTCGTTTTGTGTTCATGATCTTGGCAGCAATGAACTGGCTAAACAGGGTTTTAGACCCACTGCTATTTTAATAGATTATGTGATTTATCGCGTGAGTTCGATGCTCTCCGGCCTAGATCCAGCGCTCCTGTTATCAGGGGCAACGAAAGCGGGAAACGGTGGATTCCCTGAGAGCGTCAGCGTTCTCTCCGCTGACCGGCAGAGACTGAGAAGCCCCTTTGCCTTGGCTGCGCGCATGTCGGGGTCAAGGCCAACCATAACTGTTGGCTGGAGCTTCGCTGTAAGTTTGGCAAGCATGGCGTCTTGCTGTTCCTTCAAAACCCCTGGGCCATTTAATTCACGCAAATTCCCGCCGCAACACAGATATTCTTACAGAAGGAGTGTAAATATAATGGCGATTAAAAAATGTTCGTCATCGCTTGCTCTTTTCGGTTTGCTTCTTCTGAGCACCCGGCGAGAATGCGAAGCTGGTATCCCTGCGTTGACATTGTCACCGGAGTCCGGCACATTTACTCTTAATGGGGTTGATTATACTCACGGAGTAACCAAGTGGACCCATGGAGCGTTTGTCTACCGAACGGCAAGCCAAACGGTACCGACTTTTTACGTATTAAATCGGCAAGGAGAAATCATATCTTCTTTCACGCCGAATATTCCAGGAGCAGTACGCGTCTGGGTTCACGATGTTGATCGCGCACCTGATGGCTCCATTGTTTTTTCCGGGAGTTCATACTCGACCGAAGGGCAATCTGTACCGTTTCTTTGTTGGATCTCAGCAGATGGTCAAAGTTCCCATGTAGTTCGGACTGCTCCTTACTGGCCCTATGCCCTTACTGTTGCGCCGGACAGAAGTATATGGACTTCAGGTCTCGAGATGGTCAATGGAGACATGAATGCACCTGGCGTTAATCCTAATGGAGACGTTATCAGACATTTCAATTCCTCAGGTAATCTGATTGGCTCCATAGGATCTAGGCGAAATTTCAAACCGGATATTCTTGAAAGCGGATTTCTGGTTGCAACTCAGGACCGGGTTGGTTGGTATGCCCAGGGTTACGATGGCGCTAGCCATTACATCGAAATCTCCTTGCCAGCAATGACTCTGCAGACATATCCTGGCTTGCCGGCGCCATCTGCAGGTAAACACCCGGGCATAGTTGAGCGATTTGCGTTAACCGATGCAGGGCAGGCGTTCTTGAATTTTGATGACCGTGACTCACATCACCGGACTACTTACTTGTTCGACCGCGAAACAGCAAGGTGGGCACCTGTACAAGTCCCAGCTATCGGTGAAGCGGCAGAGCCCCATCTCAAAGGTGTCGATGGCGAACTTCTTGTTTTCACGGGCGGGAACTCAGCTAGATTCTTCAACGCCATGTGGGTTGATAGGTAAGTTTCTGCTCATCGGCTGGGCTACTCTCGCCAGTGGTCTCAGAACTTTTCACAGCATTTTTCCGAAAAGCGTCAACAGGGGCGAGATATACCAGGAGCGCCTCTGTGTCGGAAAGGTCTTGACCCAGCGCTCCTGCTAGCAGGGGCAACGAACCGGCCTTATCGGCAATAGGCGCGAGGAGAAAAACATCCGCAGGGCAATTTACGCTAAAATAGGTTATTCCCCCCTATTTTTTCCATGATTTCAGTTAGCAATGTCAGCATGCGCTATGGCGGCAAGATTCTGTTTGAGGATGTCACCACCTCGTTTCTTCCCGCCCGGCGCTATGGCTTAACGGGGCCGAACGGCGCCGGCAAGTCCACTTTTATGAAGCTATTGTCGGGCGAGTTGGAGCCACAAAAGGGCTCCGTCGTGCGTCCGAAAAAAATTGGCGTTCTGCGGCAGGACCAGTTTGCCTTTGATGAGTTCCGCGTGGTGGACACGGTCATCATGGGCAACATGCCGCTTTGGAAGGCGTTGGAAGAGCGTGAAACGCTGTACTCCAAGGCGGATTTGACGGACGAAGACGGTATGCGGCTGGGCGAACTCGAAGGCGTTGTGGCCGAAGAAGACGGCTATTCCGCCGAGAGCGATGCGGCTGTGCTGCTGGACGGGCTGGATATTCCCGAGCCGTTCCATAACCGCAGAATGGGCGAGTTGCAGGGAGGCCAGAAGGTGCGAGTGCTGCTGGCGCAGGCTTTGTTCGGACATCCGGCAGCGCTGTTATTGGACGAGCCGACAAACTATCTTGACCTTGAGTCAATTCACTGGCTGCAAAACTTTCTCACGCACTTCGATGGATCGCTGATTGCTATCTCGCACGACCGCCACTTCTTGAATAGCGTGTGTACCCATACGGCGGATATCGATTACCAGACCATCATCACGTATTCGGGCGGTTACGACGATATGGTGATGCAGAAGACCCAGGTACGCTCACGAATCGAATCGGAAAACGCGCAGCGGGAAAAGAAAATCGCGCAGTTGAATGAATTTATTGCCCGGTTTTCCGCCGGTACCCGCGCCAGCCAGGTGACATCGCGCAAAAAAGAAGTCGAGCGGCTGCAAACAACGGAACTGGCGCGGTCCAACATTCAACGCCCCTTTATCCGGTTTGAAATGAAACGACCTTCCGGGCGTCATGCCTTGGAGTTCAAAGGCGTTACCAAGGGGTACGACGGGCAGAACGTCATTGAAGGCTTTTCAGCGGCGATTCAGCGCGGTGAAAAGATCGCGTTGATGGGGCGGAACGGAGTGGGCAAGACCACTTTATTGAAAGCTCTCCTGGCAAATGGTCCCGGCGTGGATGATAAGGACGTGGGCTTGGACTCGGGAACAGTGAACTGGGGCCACGAGGCGCAAATCGGCTACTTCGCCCAGGACCATCGGGAGACGATTCGCAACGGCGTCACGGTGGCGGAGTGGCTCCATAACTGGGACCCGCAGGCTTCCAAGGAAGAAATTCATGGTTTGCTCGGCCAGATGCTGTTCCGCGGCGAGGAAGGCAGCAAGATGACCGACGCTTTGTCCGGAGGCGAAGCGGCACGGCTGATTTTCTGCAAATTGATGCTGCAGAAGCCGAATGTGCTGGTGTTTGACGAGCCGACAAACCATCTGGATCTGGAATCGATTAACGCGTTGAATGTGGCGCTACAAAGGTTCGAAGGCACCGTCCTGCTGGTGACGCACGACGAAGACCTGGTGGACGAAGTAGCAACGCGCATTTGGCACTTTGACCACGCCGAAATTGAGGACTTCGCCGGGCCTTACGCCGAATACACAGCGGCAGCGGTGGCGCGATAGTCGTGCCCGTTCGCGGGAAGGGCGTCGTTTCTCAGTCCTCGCGCCCATGAACCGCTCAACACACGAATGGGACCGCTTCCTTCCTCACCCCCCCGTCGAGAGCGTGCCTCCACAGCTTGCCGCTTCGTTTTCCGGTCAGAACGTCTTGGTGACCGGCGCTGGTGGCTCCATTGGATCAGCCTTGGCCAAGGCTCTTGCCGCCCAGAAACCTCGCACGCTGATCCTTCTGGATTCATCCGAGCACAACCTTTTCGAAATTCAACGGCATATGGAAACGGCTTACCCCGCAGTTTTCTGCCCAACGATTTTGGGCAGCGTCGAAAGCGCTGTTTTGCTCGACGATATTTGCAGCCGTTTTTCTCCGCACGTCGTTTTTCATGCAGCCGCCTTCAAGCACGTTGCGTTATTAGAGCGAAACCTGTTTGCCGCCATGGGGAATAACGCTTTGGGAACTTATGCCGTTGTCAAAGCGGCTCTCCGTCATGGTGTTTCGAAGCTGGTGCTGGTTTCCACCGACAAGGCAGTATATCCGCATAGCGTAATGGGAGTCTCCAAACGCATCGCGGAACTATTCACGGTTGCTTTCAGCGGACCGACCTGCCGCATGAATGCCATCCGCCTTGGCAACGTGATTGGGTCGAGCGGCAGCGTTGTGCCCATCTTTTGGGATCAAATCGAAAAGGGTCAGCCCCTTACTGTGACCCATCCGGAAGCGAGCCGGTACTTTCTTTCGAAATCCGAAGCAGTGGGAGTGATTCTCGCCGCCGGTGCAGCCACGTGCGAGGGATGTGTTCTCCTCCCGGAATTCACAAAACCTGTCCGAATTGCGGAACTGGCCCGCTTCCTAGCAGGCGTGAACGCCCATGCCGGTGACAGGACCGCGCCCCTCCGCTTTGTCGGTCTCCGTCCGGGAGAAAAACTGAGTGAATCTCTGGTTGGGCCGCATGAGACACAGGCGGGAACCGCTGACGGCCCGCTAGCTGTTATCGAAACGCGGAGGCTCTCGATGGCGGAATCCGACGAAGCCGCCGAAGGGCTGGCGGATTGCATTACCACCCGCAACGCCCCTGAGCTTTTGGAGGTTCTGTTCACTCTTGTTCCAGAGTATACGCCGAGCCGGTTAGCGCTGGAAAGCGCCGCCCTGGTTTCCCGAAGGTAAACGTTGAAACGGAAAATAGCAGTCGTAACAACTTCCCGGGCCGACTACAGCCATTTATACTGGCCGCTGCGTGAATTGGCCGTGCATCCCCATCTGGATTTGAAACTGATTGCGCTCGGACCGCACCTTTCACCGGAGTTTGGCTGCACCGTTACGGAAATTGAGAAGGACGGGTTTCCCCTTGACGCGCGGATCGAATGTCTCCTCAGTTCTGACACCGATGTCGGCATGGCAAAGACCATTGGACTGGCGACCCTGAGCCTGGCGGATTACTTGGGACAAGCGCGGCCCGATCTCCTGCTGTTAATTGCGGACCGGTACGAAATGCTGGCGCCTGCTTCGGTGGCGCTGGCTCTTCGCATTCCGCTGGCGCATATCGAAGGCGGCGAGATCAGTGAAGGAGCAATCGATGATGCTGTTCGCAACGCGCTGACGAAGCTGAGCCACATTCATTTCACGTCCACGCGCTTGGCGCGGTCCCGCGTGATCGCCATGGGTGAAGAAGAGTGGCGGGTCCACCAGGCAGGCGCTCCTTCCCTGGATCATCTTCGACGCAGCGCATTGCGAACTCGTGAAACGCTCGAAAAAGAACTCAATCTCGATTTAAAACAGCCGACAATCTTGATTGCCTATCACCCGACCACCATCGCCCGCGATACAACGCGCGAAGCAGATGCATTGTTTTCCGCGCTGGCCGCGATTTCTGATCAGCTTCTGTTCTGTTATCCAAATGCCGACGCCGGAAGCCGGTTACTGATGGAACGCACCCAATCGTTTATGCAAAACCACAGGAATGCCCACCTGTTTGTGAATCTGAATCCCCTATCGTATTGGAGCCTTTTACGGAATGCGGATTTACTGCTTGGAAACTCAAGCAGCGGAATCATGGAAGCAGCATCCTTCGCGGTACCCGCCGTCAATGTAGGAATTCGTCAACGCGGTCGCGAAAGGGCGCGTAACGTGCTGGACGCCCAAGCCACGCCATCGTCCATTCTCCAGCAGATTACAACGGCCCAAAGCCGGGAGTTCCGTGATTCTCTAGCAGGAATGGAAAACCCTTATGGTGATGGGCATGCCGCCGAAAGAATTGTCGAAGTGCTGGCCTCGGTTCCGCTTGGCGAGGAACTCTTGATTAAGAAGGCAGCTCGCCCATGAAAATTCCACTTTCCAGCCCGGACATCACGGAGAGCGACATTGAAGCCGTGGTGGGCGTGCTGCGCACGCCCGAACTGAGCTTGGGTCCGAAACTGTCCGAGTTCGAGAAAGCATTCGCGGATTACGTCGGCGTACCGCACGGTGTCGCGCTCAGTTCGGGAACGGCTGGGTTGCAACTTGGGCTGCAGGTGCTTGGAATTGGGGAGGGCGACGAGGTCATTCTTCCTTCCTTTACCTTTATCGCTGTCGCTAATGCCGTTCTACAGCAGCGTGCGGTCCCGGTGTTTGCCGACATTGACCCGATGACACTCAACATAAATCCCGATTCCCTTCAACGGGTCATTACTCCCCGAAGCCGCGCCGTTATGGTAGTGCATACCTTTGGCTACCCCGCTGACCTCGATCCGATTCTCCAGATCGCGCGGAAACACAAACTACAGGTGATTGAGGACGCTTGTGAAGCGATCGGAGCGGAGTACGGCGGGCAAAGAGTCGGAGGGTTTGGCGATTTAGGAGTGTTCTCGTTCTACCCCAATAAGCCGATCACTACCGGCGAAGGCGGCGTGGTAGTTACACGCGATGCCGCGCTCGCAAGCACAATGCGGGCGCTACGCAACCAGGGAAGGAGGGACAATGAAGGTTGGCTCGATCACTCACTTGCGGGTTATAATTATCGCCTGCCCGAGATCAGTTGCGCGTTGGGTCTTTCACAATTAAAAAGAATTGATGATATCCTCGCCTGCCGCGAAACGGGGGCGAACTGTTATCGCGACACGCTGAACGACTATCCATTTATTACGCCGCCGCCCATAAGTCCCGCCAACAGCCGGGTGTGCTGGTTCGCTTTTGTTGTGCGGCTTCCTTCCGAGTTCACGCGAGGTGGTCGCGATCAGATCATACGATCCCTCACTGCCGAGGGCATAGGTTGTAGGCCCTACTTTCCCCCGATCCATTTACAGCCGCTCTATTCGACTTATGCTCAAACTTCCCGTGATCTTTCCGTCACGGAAGATGTTGCATTCAGAACTCTGGCCCTGCCATTTTTTAACAACTTGAGGGATGACCAAATCAGGAAGGTTTGCCGGGTTTTGGGAGAGGCCGTGCAGAGCGTGTTGGAAGGCTCGAATTAGGAGGCCGGGGCTGTCCGCTGTAAAACATAAAAAAGATTTCCGCCGAACTTCGACCGGCGAATTTCCCCGGTGGCATAGTCAACGATCAAGCGTTTCACCATCGTCAAACCGGTGGTCGGCAAAAGGCGGCAAAACTCCCCATGCGTGAAGACGTGCCCATTGGTGGCATATTTTATGCCTCCCACTTCCCAATGCGCGATGACATCGCCGGTGCTTTCATTAGAAAGCACGCGGTCGCGGACCAGCCGAAGCAGAGTCGCCGCCGTGCCGTAGTGACGCGCATTGTAGCGATGATTCACGTCAATGAACAATAGACCTTTCGGCGCCAGCAGGCGGGCGAACTGGCGCAAAAGCTCGGCTCTGCTCCGGGAGGGAAAGATGTGACCCAGCACGTTCCAGAGACAAGTAATCACATCAAATTGGGCGTGCTGGCGGTGCAGTTCTTCCGCGCGCATGGCCCAACCTTGGATTCCGGCAGGCCAATAGCGGCGCATCTCTGCGCTGGGCTCCAGAAGCGTTAACTCCTCCACCCCCCTGGCTTGAGCAATGCGGGCGGCGCGAATGCCGTCGCCGGCGCCTACATCGAGCAAAGTGCGGCTGCCGGGCGGAATGTGCGAGATGACCAATTGATCGATACGGTCGAGATAGGATCGGCGTCGCTCCGAGAGCCGCGCAAACTCCGGCGCGATCCGGTCATAAGCCGCTACAGGCTCAAGATATATCTCGTTTTGCGTCTTATTCGGCATCAAACAAAGGAGAAGTACCAATCATTTGATTGCCTTCTCCGCTTCGAGATTTGCCAACAGGACGACCGCTTGCGCTTCGCAGGAGCGCCCTTCTCCGACGGGACCCACCTTTTCAGCGGTTTTGAATTTCACGGAGACCGCATCGGACTTCAGGCTGACAGCTTGCGCCAGGCTTTCTCGGATAGCGGAGCGATAATCCTTAAGCTTCGGGCGCTCTAGGATAATCGTTGAATCAATGTTGACCGGTATATATCTTTGATCCTTCGCTAATTGGACCGCGTGTTGCAGAAATTGGGCGCTGTTTGCTCCTTTCCACTCGGGGGCGGTATCGGGGAAATGCATCCCGATATCGCCTAAAGCGAGCGCGCCCAGAATGGCATCCGTTACGGCGTGAAACAGAACATCAGCGTCGGAATGGCCCGCCAAGCCGAACTCAGACGGAATTTGCACACCGCCTAAAATGAGCGGGCAGCCCGTTTCGATACGGTGGACGTCCCAGCCTTGGCCGATACGGAAGGGAAACATGTCAGGAGATCCCAATAGCCACGCCTTCCAGCGTAAGGTATAAGCGGGCTAGATCCATGTCACCGGGTTTGGTGATTTTAATATTACGGTCCGTGCCGAGAACGACCGACACTTCCACCTGCTCCAAACGCTCGACCAACGAGGATTCATCGGTGCCGATGAAGAGATCTTCGCGCGCTTTTTCGAAAGCGCGGCGCAGCAGATCGAGTTTGAAAACTTGCGGGGTTTGAGTGAGAATCAGGCGTTCCCGTGGAAGAGTGGCGCGCACTTTGTTGCGATGCACCTGCTTAACAGTGTCAACCGGGACAATACCCACAATCGCCGCGCCGGTTTCCCTTGCTTCCGCGATCACTTTCTCAATCGTGTCGCGTTCAATAAAAGGACGGACGGCATCGTGAACGGCCACTAAATCCGTATCGTCCCCCAAGGTGGCGAGCGCATTCTCAACCGATTGCTGGCGCGTTTCACCACCCTGCACAAGGCGAACGCTTTGACCTAATCCATGCGCGGCAAATAATTCTCTCGCCCAGGTAAAGTCGTCTTCCCGGAGCGCGACCACAATCTCGGTGACGGAAGATGAGCTGATGAACTTACGAACGGTATGAATCAGGATGGGCGAGTTGTTCAACAGCATGAACTGCTTGCGGCTGATACCGGCCTTCTCGGGAGCGCCGCGGCCCATGCGCGTCCCTAATCCGGCGGCGGGGATGATAACAGAAACTTTCATCAGTGACGTTTGACACGGCCTTCGAAAATATACTGGCCGTGTTTCTACCTCGATCCTCCATCATAGAGGACACCCCATGAATAAGTACTCGCTAGGGTTGCACTAGTACTTAAATCGCTTGCCGCTGTAATTACACTTGTTACTTTGAACCGAATGGACGTCATCCAACCACTGAAACGTGTAGCCCAGGAGAACAAAATGAAAAGATGTGGTCAGTTCGGTGCGGTTATTGCACTGCTATTAACCTCCGTCGCGTTGAAAGCCGATCCGATCGATCCGGTTTTCCATTTGGATGATCCCGGCACTGGGCTGCCCATTACTTCCTTGGGCTTCTCTTTCTCTTCCAATGAGAGCGGGGGCGGGTTTTTTGAGTTTATGAATGAGAGCGGCTCCGATTGGTTTGGGTTAGCCGTACAAGTAACTCAGCCAACCGGATCGATCATTTCCTGTTCGGGAGGGCCGTTTTTCTCCGATTGTTTGATCTCATCCATTGATCAGGGAGACGGACTTTCATCATTTACTCTCAACCTTTCTTCACGCCTGAAACAAACCGGAATCGCCAATGGAGTTTACTTTACAGTGAATCTGAACGACTTGGTGAACGGGATACAGCCAGTTGATCCGAGCGGCACCGGAGGATGGGGACCTAATACGGCTCTTAATGTGCAGGTTACTGATTACCTACAATCGACGACGGCGATGCCGGAACCGGTAACCTGGACCCTGCTTCTAGCCGGTGGATTGATCATTGGCGGAGCTAAGTATGCGACAAGGCAGCGTTCTAATTAATTGCTGGATACTCCTTGATTAGATCTTTAAATTCGGGCATGGCGCGTATGGGCGCTAGGTCCGGGTCGCGCCGCACCTCTTCGGCGGAATAGCCGTTCTGTAAAGCTTCCCGGATTGCGTTAAAAGCTTTCTCTTTGTCGCCGCCAATCGCATAAATAACGCCCTCGAAGTACATCAATTGATTGTCGTGCTTATCAATGGATCGGGCTTGCGCGATCTTTTCACGCGC
>CAXUBB010000142.1:0-11320 GCA_964249105.1 uncultured Bryobacteraceae bacterium
CTTTTGACGGCAATCCTTCCGGCGCAGGACCGCAACCTCCAGTCCTGGGGCGGCATACTCAGCAGCGAAGCCGGCGATGCGATTACGGACGCCGCTGTGCAACTCAGCTCGCCTACTTTTACGAAAACCACTAAAACCGGACCCAAAGGGGATTTTCGTTTTGATCAGCTACAGCCAGGCCGTTACACCCTGACAGTTGAGCGGCATCACCGCCGGACAGTTTATGCACGAGCGCTCGATTTGCCCTCAACTGTTGCGATAGCAAAGCTCACGCTTTCTGAAAAGGGCGTTTTGTCGATGGCCTCGCCCGCTGAGCAGGCTGCCCGGTCGGGAGGCGAACAACTGTCGGGCACCTCTGTTTCCGAACTCCCGCTGAACAAACGAGACTTCAGCCAGCTTCTCTTATTAGCCGCCGGCACCATGACCGACGCCAACGGCGCAACCAACTTCACGCAGCAATTTGCCATTAACGGCCAGCGCGGCGTGGAAGCCGTATTCGCCATGGACGGAGCCGACATCAGCGATCCCGAAATGGGCGGAGCAACCTTCTCCAATTTCAACGTGGATGCTGTGGGAGAAATTCAATCCAGTTCCGGTTGGATGCCGGCGGAAATAGGACGCGGCGCGGCGGGCTTCACAAATATTATTACCCGCTCGGGGGCTGCGGGCTTTCACGGATCTCTCTTTGAATTTGTCCGCAACTCCGCTTTCGACGCCCGCAACTTCTTCGACCGCAGATCCATTGCCGATCCAGGCCGTATTCCGCCCTTTCGACGAAACGAATTCGGGTTTACTAACGGTGGGCCCGTCATCATCCCCGGCCTTTATAACGGGCGCAACAAGACCTTTTACTTTGGCGAATATCAAGGCTTCCGGCAGGTGCTCGGAACAACCCAGGTCTTTTCCGTGCCGACCATCGCGGAACGGGCAGGCATCAACACCACAGCCTTTCCCGGAGATACATTGTTTGTGCCTGTCGATATGCGCATCTCAAAACTCATTAACCGCTATCCTCTGCCAAACGATACCGAAGGCCCTTACGGCCCGCGCACCTATGCTACTTCGTCAAAAGTAGGCACGGACGCCGATCAGTTTTCGGTCCGCGTCGATCATCGCCTGACTGATAAATCCCAACTCTTTGGGCGTTTTACCTATGACAACTTAACGGGACCCACCACCAATCCTGACCAGACCGCCATTGATCCGAGTTTCGGCATTACTTATCTTGACCGTCAGCGCAATGCTGTTATCACTTATACCCGCACCTCTTCCGCCCGCTTCTCCTTCGAATCTTCGCTCAGCTTCACGCGTACCACGCCGTCTTTTCCCACTCCCAATCGCACTGATCCAGCCTTGAACTTTAGCGACGCGCTTTATAACTCCTTCAACTCAGCAGCGGGTTCGGTCGTCAGATCCTTCGGCAACCTTTTTCAAGGCCGTCAAAATTTCTCCTGGACAACCAAGAAACACGCTATCAAGATCGGCGCGGAGTTTCGCGCCAACCGGGACACAACTTACTTCGGCACGGCCCCGAACGGCAGTTACACTTTCGGAGGCGGCACAGCCTATTCGCCGGTTGCCATCCGCTCCTTAAGCGGCGCTCACGATATCCCTGCCGGTGCGCCGCTGCCCGACACCCTGACCGCCCTCTTGACCGCAAGCCCCTTTGCGTATACCGTGGCTGTTGCCCCGCCCTTCTTTCCGCAAGGCGACCAAATTGGCGTAGCCGCGATTTCCCGTTATAACGTTAACTTCTTCTTTCAAGACAAGTGGGTCATTTCCGACCGCCTGGTTCTTGATTACGGTTTACGCTACGAGGTGTACACGCCTATTAGCGAACGGGCCAAAAGAACCGCCGGCCTTTACACAACGAACGGACCAAACGGCCCCGGTCAGGAGTACGTTATCAATCCGCAGCCCGGCTATCAGCTTGACCTGAATGGTTGGGGACCCAGGATACGGCTCGCTTGGCGCGCTAGCAAGGATCTGCAAATCACCGCCGGCGGAAGTGTTACCACGGTGCCGCCCAACATCTGGCAGGATAACTTTCTTACCGGAGGAGCGCCTTTTGTCATCTATCCGCGCATTACCGCCGCGCCAGGATCACCGATCCCTTTTGGCGCGCCCATCACTCCGAACGACTTGCCGGAAATCTTCACACCGGAAGGCATCAACATCTTCGCCGGCGGCAGCACGCAAACCGTGCCGCCTAACACTGTCATGGATGTCAATCGCTTTGAACGCGGCATCGCTGCGCTCAATCCGGCGCACCAGATCACGCCGCTGAATACCAGCACCATCTCGCCATCGTTCCGCAACGCGTATCTCGGCGCCTGGAGTTTCACGCTGGAAAAGCGCTTTGCCGGATTGGACGCCAATGCAGCTTATATCGGAACCGCGGGAGTATCACTACCTGCGACGGATTACCCGAACGGTTATGCGGGCGCGGACCCGGCCTTTGCCCATTACACCCAGTTCGACGCTTCCGGAAAAGTGATTGGCGGCTTTGGTACGGAAACGCTGCTGACCAACCGTTCTCATTCCAGTTATCACGGGCTGCAAACATCGATAACGGGCAATCTCGGTCATGCCGGACCAAGTATTCAAGCCAGCTACACATGGTCAAAGTCGCTGGACGATGTAAGTTCGATTATTGGCGGTTCCGGGCTGGCTTCGCCGCAAAATCCGTTTGATACCAGAGCGGAAAAAGGTCTCTCCACGTTTGACGTGAAGCACGCTTTCACGGCCAGCGTCATACAGGATTTGCATGCCGACCGCCTCGCCTTCGTGCATTCCCTTAACAGAAAGATCACAGGGGGATGGCAGCTTCTCAGTATCTCAACGATCACCACCGGCTTACCGTTTACCGTCTATTCAGGAGTGCAGCAGACCGGCGTGGGATCGAACGGAGTGGACCGTCCCGATCAAATCGCCCAGCCTGCTTTATCAACCAGCCGCAATATTCGCGAAGACTATTTCGGCCTGGGCGCGAACAACTCGTCTTTCTTTTTCATTCCGCTCAATGTTCCTAACGGAACAGGGCCGAACAACGGCCGCTTCGGAACTTTGGGAAGAGATACCTTGCGCGGCCCAGCGTTTCATAACTTCGATTTTGCTCTCATCAAAGACACGCCCTTCGGAACGCGGGGAAACAGTGAGCTTATGAGCCTGCAATTCCGCGCCGAGTTTTTCAATCTTTTCAACATCGTCAACTTCGGCCTTCCCGCGAACATAATCCGAGGCACCGGCTTCGGCGAAATCAGCCGTACGGCGGGCACCTCCCGGCAGATTCAGCTCTCGTTGAAGCTGATCTTCTAAAAGTAAGATTTATGCCAATCCGCTAAGCGGCAAGTAAATCTATAACACGGAACTTCGCTAAAATCGAACCGTGCACCGGCATTTGCTCCATAACGGCTCAATCCGTAACACGACCGAAGCGCTCATTGCTCCTGGCCAGGTCGGATTTATGAACGGTTGGGGCATCTTCAGCACCCTTCGCGTGACCGACGGCGTTCTCTTCGCGTTTGGGCGCCATTACCGCCGCATGCGCAAGGATGCGGCGCGGATGCACGTTCCTTTCGAGTGGTCACCAGACGATCTCGAACAAACACTGCTTACTCTGGTCGAAGCAAACAGCGCTTTTAACGCTACCCTCCGCGTTGCCATAATCCGTGATCATGGCGGTTTATTTGAAGCGCCGGACCTCGGTCGTAAAGCCGACCTGGTTGCCTTCACGACCGACTTGAACCGCTGGGGACCAGGCGTAAAGCTCGGCTATATGCCGCATGCACGGCATGGCGCATCGCCATTTGCGGGAACCAAATACACGTCCTGGGCTGAAAACTTAACCTGGTACGAAATGGCTCATCAGCGCGGCCTTGACGAGTTCATTTTATTAAACGAACACGGCCAGATCAGCGAGTGTACGTCAGCCAATCTCTTTGCCATCGCAGGCGACCGGGTCTGGACTCCGCCGTTAGCAACTTCGGGTTGCCTTCCAGGTGTCACGCGCGCCATTCTGCTCGAAGAAATCCAAGTCACCGGTCTCACGATAGCTGAATGCGAGATCACTCCCTCCGAATTAGAAAGCAGCGATGGGGTTTTTATCACCTCCACCACTCGCGATCTCCTGCCGGTGCTCGAAGTTGACGGCACGGCGCTCAGTAGCGCCGGTGACCGGTTGGCGGACCTGCAACACGCTTTTCGGCGTTATAGCGAAAGCTATGTCGCGGAGGTCAAGCGTCGTCAGCAGATCTTCGTCGCATGAGGCTTTCCTCATTCGCTTGCACAAACTGCGGCAGTTCCAATCTGCGCCGTTCGCGTCGGCATTCAACGCTTGATGCGCTCCGAATGCTCTTCGGCAACTACTGGTTGCGCTGTCTCGATTGCAATCACCGGTTTTCGGTGAACCTCCTCTTATCAAGAGCGATCGTTGCGAAATGCCCCAGATGCCTCAACATAAAACTAGACACCTGGGATACTGCGCATTATCGCGTCCCGCGCTGGAAAAAACTTCTGATCGCCTTGGGCGCTCACCGCTATCGCTGTAATTCATGCCGCTACAACTTCGTCAGCTTTCGCCCATCCGGAGCTGTCAGAAAGCGATAAAGGAAACACAACGATCAAGACAGCGTTATCTCTCCAAGACGCCTCAGATCCTGTTCCATTTGCTCAAAACCTATTATGATTATTAAAGAGATGGCCACTATTCACATGAGCGAAGCCGAAGTGGCTCGTGACCTTCATGCCGTGCTATCCAAGGTGCAACAAGGCATCGAAGTCATCATTGAGCAGAACCATCGTCCGATAGCGGTTCTAAAGGCACCTTTCATTTCCCAAACAGGTCCTGGCCGCAAGCTGAGTGAGTGCATCGCCCTGGCAAAAGCTTATGAGGAAAAACTCGGCTATGCGCCTGTTCCGGATGCTGATTTCGCCCAGGACTTGCAGACAGGCATTGACGCGCGCCGAGATTCGCTCGAACCGCCTGCATGGGATTAGCTCTCGACTCCAGCACGCTGATTGCGGCGGAGCGCGAAAAACGGCCAGTGAGCCACATGCTCCGATTGCTCGAATCCGATCACGCTGAAACTCAGATTATTCTTTCTTCCGTTACCGTAATGGAATTGGAGCATGGCTGGCATCGTGCCCAAAATTTTGACGTTGCGCTCCAGCGGCGGCGCTACCTGGATGAAATCTTCGTTATTATTCCTGTTGAACCATTTACTCGTGAAATGGGAATGCTGGCTGCGAAAATCGACGCTGAAACCAGGAAGGCTGGAGGCATGGTCGCCACCGCCGATCTATTAATCGGAGTGACTGCGCTCTATTTCGGCTATTCTGTTGGAACCCGTAATATCCGCCACTTCCGAATGATCCCTAGTCTCAACGTGATCCAGCTTTGAGCAGCGCCACGGTGAAATTGAATCTATAAATTAATTTCCCGTCGCCCAGCGTCCTATATTGGATCTATCGGCCCGGCCCACTCAAACCGTCGCCGGCGTTCTCGAAGATCCCGCGCTCTTCTGCTGTGAGAGCACCAGCAGGCAGCCGACTTGCTCGCCAATCGTGCTCAGCATCTCCATGTCGCTGCCCGAGTGAGTGCGCGCTTCCCGATGCTGCACGTTGATGACGCCCACTACCTTGTTCTGTGAAATGATCGGCACTGACAGAAACGCCTCAAACAAGTCTTGCGGCAGCTCTTTGAAGTGCTTAAACCGGGGATCATTGTACGCTTCCCGTGAAATCGCCAGCAGCCGCCGCTCCCGCGCTACCCACCCCGTCAATCCTTCCGTCAACCGCAGCCGCACGTGCCCAATATTTTTGCGGCTCTCATCGCTCGACGCATTGAGGACCAACACGCCGTCCTCGACCAGATAGATCAGGCACGAATCACATTCCAGAAAATCACGCACTAAATGCACAATCTCGTTGAGCACATCTTCAAGCGCCATATCGCGCGTCATTAAGCGGCTTACGCGTTGAAACAGCCGTAGCTGCTGCTCCACCCTTTCAAGCCGTGCTTCGAGATCCCGAGTCCTCGACACCGCCCTACATTATGGCAGATATTGATCGGTACGTGTGAACTGTTAAATCAGTTATAGGAAATGTCATAATCTTTGAGAGTACTTTCGCGGGCTCATTGAATCGCATTTTTCCGTTTGGGAAGTGTCGCGGGTAGTACCATTGAATGAGCCAAGTCGAGGAGACGCCTTTCACATGTGGAAAAAACAAGAAGAATTGCCGCAGCGACCGGAAAGGTCGACTGGCGCACCGCCAGCTTCCGCCGCACCGTCCACGGAAACACCCAGGAGAGAAACAAATACCATGTCATCGCCTTCCAGAGTTTTTGATCCAGAACCTATTTCGCCGCGGGGCACTGGTCCTGCCGCGCTTGGCAAGAACGTGACTATTAAGGGGCAAATCTTTGCCCGTGAAGATTTAACGATTGATGGAGAGGTCGAGGGCACGGTCGAGTGCCAGGAGCATCGCTTGACGATCGGTCCCAATGCCCGCGTACAAGCCGGTCTGAAGGCCCGTGAAATTATTATTCATGGCTCCATTCAAGGAAATGTCGATGCGACCGACAAAATCGACATCAAGAAAGAAGCCAAGCTTGTTGGAGATATCAAAACCAGCCGTATTGTTATCGAAGACGGCGCTTACTTCAAAGGCAGCATCGATATCTCGAAAGCGGTGGTAAATAAGCCTGCGCCGCCGCCGCAATCACAGCAGCCGCCAGCCGCCCAGCCCGCTCCTCAACCCGCTGCCGCTGTTTCGAATGCTGCTACCGCTACAGCCGTAAAGTAAATGATGCGGGGAGGACTCCGCGCTCCGGGCGCGCAGCCTTTCCCCTCTGTCTTCATCTGCGAAGTATTTTCTCCTTGAATTTCCTATGATATTTGGCGCCGGCAAAGGAATTTTTCCTAAATTGACGGCCAAGGATGCGCCTCCCACTCTCACCCGTAATAGCAGCGGATTAAACCAGTTTTCTTCCGGGCTGCAAGCTTATCAGGATCTTTCGATCCTCGATATGTCCGGCGCGAGCCAGGCTAACATCACTTTTGTCACTAGCTACGGCCATCGTATCTCCTCGGATGACATTGTCGGGACTATGGGCGAATGCTTCGGCAAAGATCTCCTGGAAGGCCAGCAGGCTGCCAGCAACGCGCAGCGCTTTCTCGATCAGTCGCTTACCTTCCCCGACAATTCTTTTGACGGCATATTGGTCTGGGATGCATTGCAATTCCTGGCGTCGCCTTTAATTGAGCAAACCGTAGCGCAACTTCTGCGCGTCATGCGTCCTGGCGGCCAAATGCTCGTTTTCTTCAATTCCCAAGAAAAAGCCGCGCGGTTTCCGGTTTACACGTACCGTATCCAGGATCATAAAACGATTACCCAGATTCCGCGCCCCGGCAGCAGTTATCAGCGCAGTCAGTATTTCAATAATCGCAACCTGGAGAAACTTTTTGAGCATGCCAGTTCCATCAAGTTCTTTCTGACCCGCGATCACCTGCGCGAATTGATCGTCCGGAAGTAACAGCGCTCCCTCCTGCCCTCTACAATTGAAGTTTCACAAGGAGTTCTTTTGTCACTAGAAGATGATTTATTGCGCCAGCGCCATGAGCGTCTAGCGCAAATCCGGCAGCTTGGCTTTGAACCCTACGGCCACGCTTTCCATTACACTCATACCCTTTCTCAGATCTTGTCGGAATGGGGCGATAAATCAGCGGACGAGCTAGCCGGGCAGCGAGTGGAGGTCCGCGTAGCCGGCCGTATTACGCAAGTCCGCCGCATGGGGAAGGCCGGTTTTCTTCACCTGCTGCAAAACGGCGAAAAACTGCAAATCTATGTGCGAAAAGACGCCGTGAGCGAGAAAGCCTATGCTCTTTACGAACTGCTGGACATCGGCGACATTATCGGCGTCGGCGGTTATCTGTTCCGCACAAGAACAGGCGAGCTTTCGATTCACGTCGAAGACCTCGACTTTTTATCCAAAATTATGCTGGCCCTCCCCGAAAAATGGCACGGCCTGGAAGATATCGAAACGCGCTACCGCCAGCGTTACGTCGATTTAATCGCCAATCCGGAGGTGCGGAAAGTGTTCGTCACGCGCTCCAAAATCATTGCTTCGCTGCGTCGGCAACTGGACGCCCGCGGCTTTCTCGAAGTGGAAACCCCGATGATGCAGCCGCTTTACGGCGGAGCCGCCGCCCGCCCTTTTGTCACGCATCATAATACGCTCGATATTGATCTCTACCTTCGCATCGCGCCCGAGCTTTATTTGAAGCGTTTGGTCGTGGGCGGCATTGAGCGCGTGTACGAAATCAACCGCAATTTCCGCAATGAAGGCATCTCAGTCCGGCACAATCCAGAGTTCACCATGCTTGAGTTCTACCAGGCCTACACAGATTTTCGGGGCATGATGGAACTCTCAAAGGAACTGCTGCAGCAGGTGGCCCTTGACGGGACCGGCTCTGAGGTCGTTAACTTTCAGGGACAACCGATAGATTTCAGCCATTTCCGCCAGCACTCCATGCGGGAAGCCGTTATTGAGTTCTGGCCGCATGCCGAAAAGCCCTCGCTCGACAATTTGAAGGACCCCGATTGGCTCAAAAAGCATTCGCATCAGAACGCTCCGGGCAACGCTCTTATGGAATTATTTGAAGAGCACGCCGAAGGGCATCTGATACAGCCCACCATTATTTACGACTTCCCCGCCGAAGTCTCGCCGCTTTCAAAGAACAAACCGGATGAGCCCGATTTTGTGGAACGCTTTGAAATCTATGCAGGCGGCATGGAAATTGCTAACGCCTTTACCGAGTTGAACGATCCGCAGGAGCAGCGTCGCCGCTTCGAAGCGCAGCTTGCGCGCAAAGCCGCAGGCGACCAGGAAGCGCATATGATGGATGAAGATTACATTCGCGCCCTCAGCTACGGAATGCCCCCGGCTGGCGGCGAAGGAATCGGAATCGACCGCCTCACCATGCTCCTGACAGACTCCAAATCCATCCGCGACGTCATCCTGTTTCCGCTGCTTCGCCCCGAAGGCGAGGTCGGTCTGGTGAATCGTCTGCGCGCTCTTGAGTGATGAGCGGCGTATGTCACGCTTTGAATGGACCGTTGCCATCCGCTATTTACTGGCAAAACGCAAGCAGACTGTAATCTCCATTATTACCGTTATCTCGGTGCTCGGGGTCGCTGCCGGGGTGGCCGCGCTCATCATTGCATTGGCTATTAACAATGGTTTCCAGAGCACTTTGCAATCGAGTTTATTAAGCGCCACGGCCCACGTTAACGTTCTCGAGCGCAACCCGACGTATGGAATTGAAAACTGGGAAGCCATTGTGCCGAAGCTCCGTCGTCTTCCCCACGTCCTTAGCGCCACTCCCGGTCTTTATGGTCAAATCGCCATCAAAGGACCCTTGATTGGCTCCGTCGGTGTGATAAAGGGCGTTCCTCTCAATAACGGCGCACCCGTTCCTGAACTGCTTCGCCACTTAAAATCCGGTTCGCTCAACAATATCGAAAAGAATGATATTGTTCTTGGCTCTCGCCTAGCAGAACAAATCGGCGTCACTCTCCATAGCCCAGTCACTGTGTTGAGCCCTCAAGGCGAACTCACGCCAGTAGGTTCAATATGGAGTCCGTTTCGCTTCCGCGTTGCTGGCATTTTTGAATCCGGTCTATATGACATCGACTCCACTTGGACTTTCACTTCGCTTCGCACAGCGCAAAGGGTGCTTAGTTTAAGTGACGTGGTCAACACCATCGAATTACGCTTGGATAACATCTTCGAAGCATCCGCCGTCGCCAAGCAGGCGGAAGCGATCACCGGTCCCAAGCTGGTCGCCTCCACCTGGATGGATCAGAATCACTCACTGCTGAACGCATTGCGACTTGAAAAGATCGTCAGCATTATCACCGTGAGTTTGATTGAATTAGTCGCCGCTCTGAATGTTCTGGTTGTGCTCGTGATGCTGGTGATGGAAAAACACCGTGATATCGCCATCCTGATGTCCATGGGCACGCGGCGCGCTCAGGTGCAGCGCATCTTCGTGCTCCAGGGTTTGATTATCGGCGGTCTTGGCTGTTTGATTGGCTTGACGCTTGGCTATTGCGTGAGTTGGTTGTTCAACCACTATCGCTGGCTGCGGCTCGATGAGCAAATCTATGCTCTCAGCTACGTGCCCTTTCAGAGCCATTGGACTGATGCGCTTTGGGTTGCGGCGTTGGCATTACTTACGAGCTTAATTGCCACTCTCCACCCGAGCCGCGCTGCTTCGCGCATCGCTCCCGCCGAAGCTCTGCGCTATGAATGATTGACAATGGCGAAATCCCAGATCATCAGGTTAATTTCCTCCTGATCCTCCGCTTCGGAAAACTCCATAAGCGCGTATTCGCCCGGAGTCAACGGTTTTTCGGGCCATACTTTGTAGAGGTTTCCCATCAGTTCCTGCTCGAAAGTAGCCATCTGCTTGCGATCTTCAAAGGTCTGGTTCACC
Source organism: uncultured Bryobacteraceae bacterium (assembly GCA_964249105.1). Taxonomy (GTDB): domain Bacteria; phylum Acidobacteriota; class Terriglobia; order Bryobacterales; family Bryobacteraceae; genus Bog-105. The sequence continues at coordinate 10,503 of CAXUBB010000142.1, forward strand.
CTGGGCACAATCGAAACGTTTTCGACAATGCGAAGATTCTTCTTTGGAGTGAGCCTGATAATCCCGAACTTTTCTTCTTTTGCCAGCCGCAAAAAAAACTCCGGCCTGTCTTCTTTGATCACAAACGGCGAGCGCTCGCCTTTAATTACCACGGTAGCCTTGCCGGGAATCAAAGGCACGGGCGAGATCATGGTCAGAGCTTTCCGCTTTTTGTCTGTGATGATTTGATAATCAGCCAGCTTTAGAGCCCTGACCTGGTCATTTTCCTTGAAATATCCGCCGCTCTCCATGGGAATGGCTTCGATCTCCCGCCGTTGTGCCCGTTCTGCCTTTTCTTCCTCGTCCTGTTCGCGAGTTTGCCGGACCGTCTCCTCGCTTTTGGTTTTGCGCTGCTTCTCGGTCTTTTCTAAATCGACCAGATCTTTCGGAATTTCTTCCCAATCCCCGCGTTCCGTGCTGAAGTAACGTACTCGATCACCCTGTACCTGGTACTCGCGCACCATGTGATAATCGCCGTCTTTCAAAAACAGCTTAAACGTTTCCCCCAGCAGAAGAGCCGCGGCCAACAAAAACAACAGCATCAGGCGCACGACCACATTTTAGCTTTCGTCCGGCGAGCCTGGGTTAACCTAGTATCAGAATGGCTAACATTGGTGAGGTCCTTAGCTCCGCCGCGGCAATCGCGAAAGGCATGGGCATCACGTTCAAGGAGATGCTTCAACCCGCGGTTACGGAAGAATATCCGGACGGGCCGGCGCGAGTTGAAGAGCGTTTTCGCGGCGCTCATGTGCTGCAGCGCGATGAAAACGGCTTGGAAA
>CAXUBB010000143.1:0-11293 GCA_964249105.1 uncultured Bryobacteraceae bacterium
GCACCGGGCTGTGGGGCTAAAACTGCCGGACGGCGGCGAGGCAAAATACGACTACGATGCGATTGGAAATCTTGTTAGCGCCGTCAACTCAGAAATTAATATTGCTCTGGAACGCGACCCTCTGGGCCGCATTGTTCGTGAATTACAAGGTGAACACTGGGTTGAAAACCGTTATAACGCTGTTAACAATATTATCCACACCGAGACCAGCCTCGGTCATGCGGTTGACTATGAGATTGATGCTAATGGGTTTGTAAGCGCACTTACCACGTTAGGTAATCAGACCTTAACGTTTAGACGCAACGCATATGGCCAGGAAATCCGCCGGCACATGCCGGGTGGAATCGTCATGGAGCAGCGTTATAACGATCTTGGCCGTCTCGTCGAGCAGCGTATTGGCCCAGGTCGCTTGAGCGATACGGACGGAAATGCGTCCGTGATCCCAGCTAAGAATGAAATAGTTCGCCGTGCTTATACCTACGATCGCAATGGTTCTCTCACTTCCATTTTTAATAGTAATTGGGGAAATATTGATTACACATACGATCCCGCAGAGCGCTTGTTACGCGTGCTGCGGGAATCGGGACCAAGCGAATCTTTCCGGTATGACTCTGCCGGCAATATCACTCATATTCAGATAGAAGGGAGGGATGCAGCCGATGAGTCACTCGAGTATGGTCCGGGCAATCGATTACTGAAGAAGGGCGGAGTTCATTACGAATATGACGCTGAAGGAAGACGCGTCACAAAGATTGAAGACGCTGATATCGGTGATCCAAAGATCTGGCGTTATGAATGGAATGCTCTGGATCGATTAACAGCGGTTACGCGCCCCGATGGGACCAAGTGGCAATATAGATATGATGCGTTAGGGCGCCGCGTTGAGAAAACCGGGCTGGATCATTCACAGCGGTTTTTGTGGGATAGAGACGTAGTAATCCACGAACTAAGTGGCGGGGAATCATTATCTGCTTGGATAATGGATGCGTACACTTTCGCGCCCTTAGCCACGGTGCAAAATTCCCAGGTGTATTCGATCATCAACGATCACCTGGGCACGCCGCGAGAACTCATCGACAGCAGCGGCACAATCGTCTTATCCATCAAGGCCAAAGCTTTTGGAGCGGATTATCAAAGGGATCGCAATAACATAGCTAACGCTCGATGTCCCATCCGTTTCCAAGGACAGTGGCTGGACGATGAAACCGGATTGGCTTATAACCGGTATCGATATTATGATGCCGAGGTCGGATCATTCATTAGTCAAGACCCGATTCGGCTCCTTGGAGGAACTGCTCTCTATCGATACGCACCGAATCCTATAGGATGGATAGACCCTTCGGGCTTAACCGCCGCTCCTGCAAGCTTGCCTAACGATGCAGGCATATATATCGTTAGGAATGGTGACCAATCCTACGTCGGTCAAGCTGGAATGGGAAGCAAAGGAGACGGAACATTTGCGCAAGGAATGAATGATCGGCTTTCAGCTTCCAATGACCCCGGTCAAGCTCTGTTAGGCCCTGGCGCGAAGGTCCAGTACGTTAGGGTAGACTTGGGCGATGCAACTGATACAAGCGATAGAAATAATATTCTAAGGTACTACGAGGCGAGGGAATACGACAAAGAGGTGGCCGCCGGCCAGACCATGCTAAATAAGAACCGACCGCAAGACGCTTCTAGAACGGGCGAGGCGGAAGAACTAATCGAGGAACATGGAGCCTCCGCATCTAGCAGAAGGACAACTTGTAAAGGATAAATGGGCGCTGCTCATTCGGTAATACAGCTATGCAAGCCTACATAGAAGAGTACAAGTCAAGCTATTTGCCGTGGCGCGGCGGCGCTTACGCGAAAGCCGGACAGGAATACTGTTTAGGCAGCAAACAGGATTGTGAGCGATTTATTGAGGATGGCGCAATTAACTCTCGATGGGGAAACAAGCCGGATTGCGAGTGTACGGAAATTAAAGCTTTAAGATTAATTCCAAGCGCTAAGCAAATAAAGAATGCCGCCATTCCTCCATTTGTAAAAGACTGTGTGAATTTGCAGTTTCTCGCTATGCCGATCACGTTCACAATTGGAATGAACCCAGATAGCATTCCTGATTCGCTGAACAGCCTTATGCTCATAAACTCCAGGGAATGCGGCGAGATTACTAAAGGAAAAGATTTAAGTTGGCCCCCCGATGCTGTACTGCCCAATTTGCGGGCTCTGCAAATTTTCGAGATGGGCGGCGCAACAGAGTTGGATTCACTTTTAGGAATCGCAATGAAAACGCTGCCTTCCTTGCAGTTCTTGGAATGTGGCGTCAGGAAAGCCAAGCGCAAGCTGGAAACGATTGCGACTTTAACAGAGTTAAAATTCTTGGCTGTGCAACACGTGGCAAATCACGATATTTTCAAGTTTATTGGCGGTCCGTTAGCAGCATTATCAATTGTCGATGCCGGTAGCAAATTTCCGATTGCTAACATGCGAGACATACCGAGTATCCAGTTCTTATGGTTGAATAACGTTAAATGCGACCTGGACTGTGCAATCTTTGCTTCATTGCCGGGCTTGAGGGAAGTTAATGTGCTTAACTCCACGAATATCAAGAATCTTGAGGCGCTTTTAACTTGCAAGCGACTAGAAAGCATTCAGTTTATTAACTGCGGACGACCTTTCAGTAAAGAAGAAGCGCAGTTATTTAGAGCCAGTCACTACAAACGTTTGGAGATAGATTTCGCCTGACTTAAAGCGTTCTCTCAGTAAAACGATTCTTTCATAGTCGATCAGTTTCATGCTGGTAACTTACCTGGACTACAATGCCGCGGCTCCGATGGATCCAAGGGTCGGGTCAGCTATGCTCCCATGGTCAGCAGAACGGTTTGGCAATCCTTCGAGCCGAGATCACGCTTTAGGCTGGGATGCGGCGGAAGCCGTGGACGAAGCTCGGTTAGCTGTCGCTGAGTGCGTCAATGCCCAGGCTAATGAATTGATCTGGACGAGCGGCGCCACGGAAGCGCTTAATACGGCAATTAAGGGCTTTGTGGCTTTTCATGGTTGGAGTCGCAAAAAGATCGTTACGTCCGCAACTGAGCACGAAGCTGTGCTCACAACCTGCTTGCACTTGGCTAGGCTAACGGGCGTTGAAACACGCGTGCTTTCGGTCGATCATTGCGGGAACATAAATTCGGAACAATTGGAAACAGCAGTAACTTCGGACAAACAGGTGCTTGTTGCCATAATGGCGGCGAATAATGAAATCGGTACCATTCATCCGATCCGGAGAATTGCTGAGATAGCCCACAAAGCGGGCGCCGTGTTCTTATCCGACATAACGCAAATAGTAGGAAAAACTTCCATAGATTTACGTAATGACGGGATAGATATCGGCGCCTTTTCGTCACATAAGATGTGCGGGCCTAAAGGTGCTGGAGCGCTTTTTATTCGAAACCGAGAACGCGCCATCGAACTGGAGCCGCTCATATGGGGCGGCGGCCAAGAACAAGGATTTCGGGGCGGCACGCCGAACGTGCCGGGTATTGTCGGCTTTGGCGAAGCGTGTAGAATTGTCCGGCAAGAGTGGAAGGACGAGGCTGTAAGAGTTGGTCAGTTGCGTGATCGACTGGAACAGGCGCTTTTGGCGGGACTGAATGATATTTGGATCAACGGTGATCGAAAAAACCGGGTTCCAAACACTTCCAATATTGGCTTCAAGGACATCAGCGCGAGAACTCTGATTCGAGATATGCATGACATCGCCGTGTCTACACGTGCGGCTTGCGCCAGCGGAGTTCCGGGTCCGAGCCATGTGTTGAAGGCGATCGGTCTTACTGATGATGAGGCCTACTCCTGCGTTCGCTTTAGTTTAGGTCGTTTTACCACAAAAGAAGAGATTGACTACACGATCAATAAAGTTGTTAATTCCGTCCGCAAGCTTCGAAGATCCAAAAGCGTCGCGGTTTGATTTGAAGATGAAGCCTGTATCTGTTTATAGAGTCGCAATCGATCAAACAACCAAGGCAATTGACACGCGGGCTAAATATTTCCGCAACCTGATTGTCGCGGTTACGATGCTTTGTCTCAGTTCGCTTGGTTGGGCAATTGCTGCCCGGACACTCTCGCCTCTATCCGGCCTGCTGCTTCTTTTTCCCCTTTGCAGCTTCTTCTTTTTACTTGACGGCAGTATTCTGGATCATTGGCGTTCGCGCCTCGTTGAAATCTGGATACAAAAAAATATGGATTTCAAAATTTTTTGCGATGTCATCAGCGCAGTTCAAGGTTTGCCGAAAAACACTCTCGCCAGCATGCTGGCGACTCTTCCCAGCTCACGAAATTTAGTCGCGGAACAGGAAATATCAGCAAGTACTCGCGAAGCTGTCGCAGCCGTCATAACGAAGGTTCACGAAGTTCAATCGGATACGCTTGCCTTGAAGACGGCGGCGGCTACTATCTTGTCCGTTTCCGTTGCTGCCGCAGTATACAGGCGAACGTGGGAGCCGCTCTCAAGCAGTTTCGCCATCCTGCTGCTTCCGATCTTAGGTAAAAGCCTAAGGCGAAAACGAAAGCGAACGTTTGAAAAGAAAGGTTTAGCGGCTCGCGCAAAACCTGGTTTTAGTGAAGAAATGTATCAGGAACTTGTCGCACGTCTTTGTTCGCCAAGTAATCCGATACAATAACCACCCAGGATGTTTTAGTCTCACCAATCACCTATGGATAACCCAGCCGCGCTTGCAGAATCCCTTAAAATCGAGCAACTTCTGCATCTCCACACGCTTACTAAAGACGTGTCGAAACTCTGTCAAAAGCAGCTTCGTGGTTATCTCGACACCATGGCCTTGCTCTTCCGGCCTCGGCGTATGCTTGGGGATGCCATGGAGGGCAGTGAGCGTGATTCGGCATCTGGTTCGGACCGGACTGCCGCGGAACTGCGCGAACTCTATCGCCGTGTCGCGGCCCGGCCTTTCGACTTGCGTCCGGAACTGACTTTTCCGCTCGAATCGGTTTCCACGCAAATTCAGCTATACGAGTGGGAATACCTGCACCAAATCAAAACCGATCGAGGCTGGCGCAATATCAAAGTTACTTCGCCGCTGACCTGGGTGGTCGCTTATTCTTCCACCTACTCGCTGACCATGCTTCGCCAGGTGCTGGCCGGACAAGAGGAGCGCAACCAAAAGTCCGTTCAGTCATTCGTTTTGCGTGCCTGTCTCATGCACCTCCACTTTACGAAATTTCCGGCGATTGCAGAACTGCTGTCCGGTCTGCGATACCGCATTGAGGTCCGTCGATCTCCGGAGTTGGGCGATTTGCCGCTGGTCACGGTTTCAGCGCCGTTTTCAACGATTCGTCCGCCCGATAATCTCGTTACCGTCGCGAGCGGTCTGGCGGGAGGAACGAGCTTTGCCGAAGTCCTGGACATGGAAAGCGTCCGCAACCTGCAAGATCCGATGCGCCAGGAAGTGGCGGCTATCTTGCAAAGCCATAACCAGGAACTCTAGTCATTTATGAAGAACCGCCATCGTGTCGTCTGGACGCAGGGCATGTTTCTGACGCCGCAGCATTTCCAGACGCTGGAAACCTATTTGGAAGGCACTCTCCAATTCCGTCAGGCTGTCTCGCAATTCGCAAACTGGGGCGTGACGGAACTGGATATCGATTCCGAGGCGCTGGCAAACGGACTGTTCCGCGTTAATACCTGTATCGGGCTCATGCCCGATGGCGAGCCGGTCCATATTCCGGACAACGATAGCGCCCCGCCGTCACGGTCCGTTGCCGACCATTTCCCGCCTAACCGCGCCACGCTCGATGTTTTTCTCGGACTTCCGGAAAGCCGCCCTCGCGCGCGAAATGTGACCATTCCAGGACCCGACCGAGCCGCGTCCTCCGGAACTCTGCCGGAAACACGCTACCTTGCGGAAACGCGCATGGTCGCGGACGAAAATCTGGGCGAAGAGGAGAAGCCGGTTCAGGTGGCGCGCCGGACCTTCCGCATTCTTTTCGGCCATGAATACCGCGACGGTTTCTCCTCGTTTCGCATTGCTCAAATTACGCGTAATTCCGCGGGACTTCCCATCCTGAACCCTGAGTTCGTCGCGCCCTGCCTGAATCTTGCCTCCAGCCGCTATCTCACGATGCTGCTGCGGCGGCAAATTGAAATTCTTGCGAATAAAAGCTCAACGTTGTCCGCTCCGCGCCGTCAACGGGGCAAGGTGCTGGCGGAGTTTTCTGCTTCCGAGACGGCGTACTTCTGGCTCCTGCATACCGTGAATTCTTACTTGCCTGAGCTGAAGCACATCTGGAAAGTGCGGCAGGGCCACCCCGAACCAGCTTATGTGGCCATGCTGCGACTGGCCGGAGCGCTTGCCACATTTTCACTGGAAGGGCATCCCGAAAACCTTCCTGATTACGATCATAACGATCTGGGCCGCTGCTTCACGCTGCTTGATACCAAAATCCGCGAGTTGATGGAAACCGTCATTCCGCAAAAATTTGTTTCTGTTCCGCTGGAATTGAGTGATCGTTTTCTATGGACCGGCAGAGTGACCGAGGATGCCTATTTCCGAAACTCACAATTCTTTTTGGCCGTTAGCGCCAAGATGGGAGTCGACGACCTCATCCGAAAAGTGCCTACCATTGTGAAAGCGGCATCGGCGGAGGACATCCAGCGTTTGGTGAGAAACGCTTTGCCCGCCGTCGCGCTCCGCCACACCCCGACGCCGCCCGAGGCAGTGCCGGTACGGCTCGACAATCAATACTTTCTTCTCAATCAGGGAGGACCGCTGTGGGAAGCGATCACGCGCTCCCGCCAGATCGCCGTATTCGCGCCCGGTGAAATCGTTGAGCCGAAGATGGAGATCCTGATCGTGCTGGAGTAATAACTAGGGCGTTGGTGCGGATGAGAGGACTTGAACCTCCACGAGATTGCTCCCACTGGTACCTGAAACCAGCGCGTCTGCCAATTCCGCCACATCCGCATGATGGGTAGACTTAATCATTGTAAACCACATGCTTCCATCCCGTGTTTAGGGGATGCGCAGTTAAATACCCGTCAGGGCGGCAACTATGCCCCGTGCGCTTCCATCTTTACAGGCGGAGGCAGTTATGAAACGCCGTTTAGCAGTTGCCGTTCTTAGCATTTTTTCGCTGGCAGCTCCTCAGTTTTCCAGCGCGGGGCAGGCCGCGAACTATCCCCGGTACAACCAGAACACCTACCACGAAGGCCGGTACTATCGAAATGCTCCTGATGGCCGGGAATGGCGCGATCGCGGCGAGTACCGCGATCATGATTATGGCGGTTATGATGATCGGTACTATTATGACCGCGACCGCCATGCCGGACGGTCGGTCGCTATTAAAGGCGGCAGCGCGGCGGCTGGAGCAGCACTCGGAGCCGCCGCCGGTCATGGTCAGGGCGCGGCGATTGGCGCGATCATCGGCGGCGTGGCCGGGGTTGTTGCGGATGGAGCGGTCCGGCATCACGATCATGATCGCTGGTAGCCCGACGGTATGACAAAGCGAACGGCCAACCGCCGTATTCTCAAAGACGGACTGCGCCGGAATGAAACTCGTGACGCTGCGTTCCGGCGCGTGATCCTTTCCATTCCCAAGGGGAAAGTCGCTACCTACGGCCAAGTGGCGGCAGCGGCCGGATATCCTCTATACCATCGTGCCGTGGCCCGTTTGCTTCGAATCGGTCCCCCTGATCAACTGCCGTGGCAGCGCGTGGTGGGCGCCGCCGGAGAAATTAAACTTCGATTTGAGGCCGGGGCTGAACAACGCCTTCGTTTGCAGATGGAAGGCGTCGCCTTTCAGGGAAAAAGAGTGAATCTCGCGCTCTACCAGCACGCTTTCCGCGCTTGGGAGAATGAAGACTCTATGCCGTAGCCGCCGCTGCCAACTCGGTAACCGGCTTACCGGTGCGCAGAACCTGCTGTAAGACGGCTACGCCCCGCTCCACGCCTCCCGCATGACGCACGGAAGCCTGAAGACGTACGGCTGCTTCGCGATAGCTAGCTGTATTCCACATTTGGGAGATCACCGGCTTCAAGCCGCCCCGGAGAAGCTGCGGCAATGACACCATCTCTCCCGCTCCTGTCCAGCGCACGCGAGCGGCCACGGCGGGCTGATCGTTTGTAATGGGCACGGCAATCATGGGGACTCCGAACCGGAGCGATTCCATCACAGTATTCACGCCACCGTGCGTAATGCACAGGGAGGCGCGCGCGAGCAGTTCCAACTGCGGAGCATAGGAAACCACCAACGGCGAGCCGGTTAAATTCTTTAGCCCATCCGTGCTGCCGCCGCCGGTGGAAATGACGAGCCGGGCGTCCAAATGGGCGCATGCTTCCGCCACCGCACGGAAGGGCTCTTCGCGCTGGTTCTGTAAAGTGCCGAAAGAAGCATAGATCAACGGCTTGCCCCCAAGCCTTTCAAACGGAAAAGGCACGTTCGGTCGATGGTCATCGCACAAAGAACCAAGATAATGCAGACAAGCCGGTTTCACGGTGCGGGGGTAGTCGAAATTCTCCACCAGTTGACTTAGTTGAGCGAATGGTGAAAGAGTATCTTGCGGCTGGCGGATGGGCGGCAGCTTCCACTTGGCCCGGTGCTCGTTTAGTACGCTCTGAATCGGGGCCACCAGCCGATCAAATATTGTGTAAGCCAGTTGATTGCGCGCCTGCCGCAGCCAACCGCTACCGTAGCTCCACGGAACAAACGGCGGAGGGACCGCCGGTTCGCGGTGCAACGGAATGAGACCAAGATTGACGTAAGGCAAGCCGAGATGCTGCGCCACGCTGCCGCCCGCAGGCTCGTTATCATCCACCAGCAGCAGATCGACCGCCGCCGAACGCACGGCTTCCGGTCCATATTCACAAATAACGGACGCAAGACGGCGACCGCACCCTAAAGTGAAGCGCAATGCTGATAAGCCGCTGCGCCGGCCAATTTCCGCCGTGGCCTGGGCAATTTCACCGGCCTGCAAGGAGTTCTCCCCGAGGGGCCTGAACTCCAATTGCTCTGCTTCGATGCGGGCCCGCATTTCAGGGATCTGAAACATCGTCACCCGATGACCGCGTTTTCTCAAGGCGCGGCACATGGTCAGCATCGGGTTGAGGTGGCCCGGAATCGGAGGGCAGAATACGCCAACGTGCGCCATAGCGGGTATCAGAATTATATAGCGTGGCTTGACATTACCTTTTCAAGTTGCGCCGACAACCGGGAGTAGTACTCCTGCTGCTTTCTTTTCCAGCGCAAAGCCGTGCCATGGATTTTCCGGCCCAGGTCGGGTTGGGAGAGGATCTGCTCAAAACCATCCTGAAGCTGCTTTCCGCTCGCGCCGTCCGGCGGGAACGGCACAGCAAAGGATTCCAGTCCCATGCTGCTCATGAAGTCTCGGCATTTCGAGCGGTAAGCCAGCAGCACGGGCGGAACACCGACGCAACTGGCGAGCACAGCGGCATGCAGCCGAACACTAATCAGAGCATGGCTTCCCTCCAGCGTTCGCAACAAGCTCTCCGCAGAGCGGCGATGATCTTCGATCCGCATCGATTTAATATGATTCCGTTGGCGGAACTCTGCCAGCGCTTCCCGATCGCCGTTTCCCAAAGCAACTCCTATTGCTTCTCCGCCGGACTTAACAAACAGCGCGGTTAACTGTCCGATGCGGCGAAAGATTTCGCCTTGGCCAGCCTGAACCAGGTTGATCACCAGCCGCCGTCTGCCGCGAAATGGCGGCTCCTCTTCCGGCGTAAAGGACAGAGCCGGATCGCCAATTACTTCCGCATGGGTGATACCCGCCTGCTGTAATAGATGCTGCGAGAGCGGTCCGCGCACTGACAGGAAAGGAGAGTCACAAAGAAGACTCGCCCAACCTTCCAGAGAGTGATCCGCAAATGAGATTCCGAATCCGGGATTGCCGACGCCGGTGCCCACTGCATAAAGCGGTAAGTGAAAGTTCCTGATCATCCGGGCGACCGGCAGATATAAAGGATTGATGAGCGTGCCGCCTCCGAGCAGCGCTGCTCGAAAAACGTTTGGCCCGCCCAAGCCCAGTTGCGTCAAGAGACGCTCGCCAGACTCCGGCAGAAGATCAAGAAGAGTGAACCGGCTCATGGCTTTCCTGATTGCTTCGAACATGGCCTCATCGCCGAGGTTGTCATGTCCTACCCAGCCTATGTAGCCGACCGCGTGTCCGTTGCTTTTCCTCAGATGCAGACGGCTGAGAGCCGCGCCGGGAGTGCGGCGAAGATCAACGGCGAAATCCCGTACGGCTGATAAGGTAGAACTCATGGCTCGTATTGGTGTCTTCTGCCTGCCGATGCCGAGTCACATGAATTTGTTTGTGACGCTGGGTAAAGCGTTAGCCGCCCGTAGTCATCATGTCATATTCTTCGGCATTCCCGAGATCGCGGACAAAGTACAGGCCAGCGGGCTGGAGTACCGGCATCTGGAGCCGGACAGCGCGCCCGCGGGAACGCTCGGTTCGCTGATTCGCGGCATGGCCGACGCAAGCGGGTTGCGGTCCTTCAAAATTCAGCAAAGATTTGACTGCCTGCGGTCGGCGGGCATTCTTCAAAAAGGCCCCAAGATGGCGAAAGAAACCCAATTGGATGCGATCGTGGTTGACCAAGCCGAAGCAGGCGGCGGTTCACTGGCCGAGTGTTTGGGTTTGCCGTGGATCACGGTTTGCAGCGCACTATGCCTCAATTCCGAGCCGCAGATTCCTCCTTTCTTCACGCCGTGGAGCTACCGAACGTCGCGCGTAGCCGTTATCAGAAATCAGGCTGCTTATGCCGTCGCGAGACTGGCGACCAGACCCATGCGGAATCTCATCAACAGCTACCGGCAAAAGATGAGATTAGCGCCGTTCAAACGACTGGACGACACGTTTTCTCCCTTTGCTCAAATCTGCCAGCAGAATCAGGAGTTCGACTTTCCCCGCCTGCAGTTGCCGGAGTGCTTCCACTACACCGGGCCGATCCGCCCGCCGATTCTTCCTTGCGAGTTCCCTTGGGATCGTCTTGACGGCCGCCCTTTGATCTACGCCAGCCTGGGAACGCTTTTCAATCAGCACCGGTATATTTACCGCGTCATCGCGGAAGCGTGCGCGGGGCTGAGAGCGCAACTGGTTCTCTCGCTGGGCGGCGGAGCGGAAGCGGGCGAGTATCCCGATTTGCCCGGATCTCCGCTCGTCGTCAAATTCGCGCCGCAGCGGGAACTGCTGATGCGCGCGGCGCTGACGATCACGCATGCAGGCTTGAACACAACGCTTGAAAGCCTCGGCGAGGGCGTTCCGCTGGTTGCTGTTCCG
>CAXUBB010000144.1:0-11270 GCA_964249105.1 uncultured Bryobacteraceae bacterium
CTCCCTTTCGAGACCATCCTGACGCCGTTCCTCCTGAACCAATTCTGACAGATCCGGTCTGGATTCGTAACCTTTAATTACGGCTCGCGAGTAATCGGCAAACCACTTGTCCGACATGCCGACTTGAACGAAGCCGCTGGGCGGCGGGCGCTACGCGCTACCGGTGAACTGTAGAGACAGAACGATACAGTAACGAATCACAAGGAGGGTTTCCCTGTGACCCGTTTACGCTAGATGATGCTGGAGGAACTCCAGCGACGGAATTACTCCGACAGTACAGCTCGCGGCTACCTCAGCGCCGTAGCAGACTTCGCCCAGCACTTTGGAAAGCCGCCGGACGAACTCGGACCCGATGAACTTCGCCGCTACTAAGCGTACCTGCTGAAAGGACGCAAACTAACGGCAGCTACAGTGATTGGGCGGTTAGCCGCATTACGTTTCTTTTTCATTCAAACATTGAAGCGTCACGAGTTCCGGCAAGACTTGCCCTATCCGAAAGAGCAGCGGAGATTGCCGACGGTCTTGAGTCTGGAGGAAGTGGGCCGACTCATCGATGCAGCGGGAAACCTGCAGCAGCGGGCTATCCTCATGGTTCTCTATGGCACCGGCATGCGACGTGCGGAAGGTTCCCGGTTGAAAGTGACCGACGTCGACAGCCGGCGCATGATCATCCGGGTAGAGTGCGGTAAGGGTGGCCACGACCGCGATCTGCCGCTCAGCCCAGCGCTGCTTGACACTCTCCGTGAGTACTGGCGTTGGAAGAAACCACGAAGCTATCTGTTTCCCAGCGATAACGGTCATCGCGGGAAGGACCAACCCATCTCGGACAAGAGCGTTTGGTATGCGTGCACACAAGCAGCACAACAGGCGGGTCTCCGCAAACGCGTCACGCCTCATACGCTCCGCCACAGCTGGGCCACTCACCTGCTGGAAGCGGGTACCGACTTGCGCACGATTCAGATCCTGCTCGGCCATGGAGATCTGGAGACCACCGCCCAGTATCTTCACCTCTCACAACGGCATCTGCACGCGGTTCGAAACCTGCTGGATCAACTGCCGGTTTCCAACGTGAAAGAAACTAGCCGCGAATATCACCGCCAGAAAAAATGAACCGGCCTACCGTGGAGGTGGCCGAGACTCTCCGCGCCCAGGGCAGCCGTTTTCTCGATAAGTATCAATCGAGCTTCGGATACCAGAAGCTGAAGGCGTTCCGCGCCCTCCAGAACTGCCGCACGGCGGCGTTGGGCGGACATCTCGATGCTTGTCTTGGGTGCGGATACCAGCAAGCCAGCTCTTATAACTCCTGCCGTAACCGGCATTGCCCCAAGTGCCAGGCGCAAGCGCGTCAACGCTGGCTTGCGGCTCGCCAAGGCGAGGTGTTGCCGACCACCTATTTTCACATGGTCTTCAGCATCCCCCATGAACTGAACGTGTTTGCGCTGGAGAACCCGCGCGCCTTCTACGATCTTTTGTTTCAAGCCAGTTCCGCCTCCGCACTCGAGATGGCCGCTCATCCGGAACGGCTCGGTGCCGAAATCGGCATGATTGGCATTCTTCATACTTGGGGGCAGAACCTGTTGCTCCATCCTCATATTTACTACGTGATCCCTGCCGGAGGGCTTTCGCCGGATCACCCGCATTGGGTCAGCTCTCGCCATCGCTTCTTCCTGCCGATGAAGGCGTTGCGGCGTGTCTTTCGCGGCAACGCCTTCATCGATGGACTGCAACGTCTGTACCGGCGCAAGAAGCTCGGCTGTGCCGGACCTGCCGCCGTATTCAGCGAACGCAAGCAGTTCACTAAACTTCTGGGACGTTTGCGTCGCCAGAACTGGGTCGTCTATTGCAAGCCTGCCTTCGGCGGACCGATGCAAGTGTTGCGCTATCTCGGCCGCTACACTCACCGCGTCGCCATCTCGAATCATCGTTTGCTGGCTTTTGATGGCGAGCGCGTTACGTTCCGTTGGCGCGATTATGCATATGGCAATCAGTCACGCGTCATGACGCTTGCTGCCATCGAGTTCCTGCGCTGCTTCTTCCTGCACATACTGCCCCAGGGCTTCGTGCGCATCCGGCATTTCGGATTCCTGGCGAATCGATTCCGGTCCGATCGACTGGCTCTGTGCCGCCAGCTTCTCCCGCAGGCTGTTTCTGAATCAACAATAACTCCATCGACGGACGCTCCTTCCTGGCGCTGTCCACGTTGTGGAGCGCCGATGAAGATCATCACGCGCCTATCGGCACAGGATCTATCTTGCCAGTACCTGTTCTTCAATTCTTCATGAGGCGGTATCTACATCACGCTACATTGACGTGTTTCCCGCATGCCTTCGCACGAGTGTGTCCTTTCGCGTCCCTTAGCATTTCCAGCACACTTCTCCGTTATCGTCGCTACCGCACGGCAACGCTCAGAGTCGCCCCTCTCCGACCTTATCCGAACTCATCGGCCATCCTCGCCGGGGCTCAACGGCGGCAAACGGGCGTTCAATCTCCATAGGCCGCACCCGCCGCAAACACCAGCGCCTTCCTTCAAGTCTCCTTATCGAAAATGTCGCGGCGTCAATCCTACGGCTCCGCCCAACTATCCCCTGCCGCTACATTTTCGATCAAGGCTAACGACTACACGTCCAAGTGAAATGTGTCACATCGACACGGGGCTTGCGAAAAAGCATGATGCAGTGTCCAGCGGAAGTGGGCGGCCCCCGACCACATTACGGGCGAGACCCTTGCAGGGGTACCTGACGCCCTGAGACGAAGGCTCGACCCGAACCGTCCTCAATGGTGCCGGACCGCCGCCCCGCGGAGCGTTCGTGAACTCCCGGGGACAACCAAGGGCCTCCGTTGCTAACATGTAGGCTACGTCCCTTAAGGGCTGCGATTATGGCGCGTAAGAAACCGTCCGACTGTCGGCAGAAACCGCTCGATCTGTTTAGCGAAGACCGACACGAACACATCGACCGGCGATCGTTCCTCGACGGCGTGCGCCGGTTCGCTCTGAGCGGGATGGCACTCGGTGCCGTATGCGAGATCATGCGGCCCAACTATACCTCGGCGCAGGTAGGCAAGGAGATCCACTCGGCCTCCGGCCGCGTCCTCGATCAGCTCAGAACGAGCTTCACGTTCCAGATCTCGGTCGACGTGGCCACCTTGCAGCAGGGCCTGGGGGTTGCCCGTGCGGCGCTGGCGGGCGGCGTCAATATGGTTGAAATGGGGACGCCGCTGCTCAAGAATGAGGGCATCTCGAACGTCGTGCCCGCCTTCCGCCAGCAGTTTCCCAACGCCCTGCTCTTAGCCGATATGAAGACCATGGACGGCGGTGCCTCCGAGGCGCGCGGCGTCTATGCGGGTGGCGGCAACATCATTGATTTTCTCGCGCTCGCGGGTGTCGATACGGCGAAGGCGGTCTGCACCGTGCGCGATGAGTTCCGGCGGCGCGACTCCGAACTCCCGCGGCTGGCCTTTGCCGACATCATGGTGCCGAACCAGGGCCCGGCCGCCCACGCCGTTGAGTCCGCGCTTCGCATGCTCGACGCAGGTGTGGACGTGGTCGGCGTTCACCTGCAGTCCGACGCGCGGCACGCCGACCCCAAGCTCATCGAAAGCGACCTTCTTGGTGATACAACCCGCGCCATATTCGAGCGGGTCGGCAAAGCCGCCCCGGTGGAGGTGGTCGGCGGGCTTACCGCCGCGCAAGCGAAAAATCTTGCGCGCGCTGGGTTGCGCTGCTTCGTCATTAGCGGCAATCTCGGCCAGCCGGACGGCGTTGCCCGCTACAACCTGCCGCCGGCCCAGATCGAGCGCTTGGTCGCCGGTTTCATCGCCGAGGTCTCGAGCACTAAGTAGCATCGGATACTCGGCCGACAACCAATGCGGGCTGAGTAACAGGAGACTCGCTTTCCTCCCTGCCTTAGGCGACCGAACGCGAGCACGCGCGAACAGACGCAACTGCGTCGGGAAGGGACGTAACCAGTAGGTCACTTTGTCAAACGGCTGGTGGGGTTGGCATAGGACTAGCTTCGCCAAAGGCGACTTCACCACTAATTCGAACGGGGCACATCCGAGTATAGCCGACTTCCCACCCAAATGGGTTGAGAATGCCAGTTGCGTCTTCTCGACCGGTCGATTCTCAGGCAAGCGATATCGTAGTGACTTCCCACCATGGACTTCACCGATCTTCTGCAGGCACGAGCCTACGATTTAGGTCAGCCCTATTTCCCCGGCATGCCGCATTTTCCCTCTCATCCCCCGTTTCTGTACAGTCTGACCAAGAAGCATGGCGATATTCTGTACAGCAGTGGAGCTACCTCGGCGGCCGATGCTATCGCCTTGGGAACTCACGTTGGCACACACATTGATGCGCTGAGTCACTTTTCCTGCAACGGTGTATTCTACGGCGGCCATCCCGGGGAACACACCTACGAGCACGGGATGACGGAGCTTGGTGTAGAGACGGTGGCGCCGATCGTGCGTCGCGGCGTGCTGCTGGATATTGCGGGACTCGAAGGTGTGGATGTACTTCCCGTGGACTTCGAAGTCACTCCGGACCATCTGAGCCGCGCCTCCAATACGGAAATCAACGAGGGGGATGTCGTACTGCTCCGGACGGGGTGGGCGCAGTTCTTTTCTGATGCCAAGCGATATATCAACAACACGGTCGCACCTGGGCCTGGAATCGAAGGGGCAGGGTGGTTGAGTTCCCGAAAGATCTTCGCCACCGGCTCGGACACAGTTGCCTTTGAAAAAACTCCTAGTCCGGCTATGTCTGTACACACGCACTTACTGATAGAGTCGGGAATTCACATCATCGAGGTTCTGAACTTGGAAGAACTGGCCCGGGATCACATTGCCGAATTCGTCTTCGTTGCCGCCCCGATGAATATTCGAGGCGCTACGGGAGCGCCGGTCAGACCGCTGGCCTTTCCGAAATGACAGAGTGTCTCATTCTTAGCCGCTCACGGCCAGGCACGATTTGCCGTTGCTGCGCGTCAACTCTTGAGTTCGATGGCCACGACCTCAAACGGATGATCGCTCAGATTCTCTTCCGTGTGCGTGGTTGGCGTTCCCCACACGGCATCGCCCGCTTTGTGTTTCATCATCTCGACCTTGCCGTTCGCATCCTGGATGCGGAACTCCTGATCGGTTAAAAAGACGGTAATGCGGTTGCGTGCATGTTGGTGCATCGGAGCAGTTCCGTGCGCTTCAATCTTCACGCGCATCACGCGAACCTGCGCATTTTCGAATTCCAGCTTGTAATGCTTAGGATCTGTCATGACCGGGTCGAGACGGCCGGGGATCGCCTTTCCTGTGCCGGGTTTCTTCAATTCGATCTCCATGATGTTGAAAGCATCATGACTGATGACCTCCGGCGAGTGCATCCCATCCGCCGGACTCCACTGCACCTCACCCGCCTTCCAATCGAACACTTCCGACGGTCTCCCGTCCTGATACTCGAAACGCTGCCGCCCCGGCTGCAGGTAAATCATCACCCGGTTCAGCTTGTGCTCATGGAATTTCCCTTTCAGGTGGGGCTTTTCGAGGGCACGAAGGACCTTCACTTGCTCATTCTCGAAGAGGGTGGCCGAGGGCTCGACGGGAATCGCTCCGAGTGCGGCGCAGCCAAGCAGTATAGCGGCATTGACCTTGATTTTCATCGCCCTGATCATATCGTGTCGCGGCGTCAGCCATTGGTTCGGACTTCGCGGTTCGCCAGGCGGATCGTATCAGGATGCGAAGCCCTCCGCAAATCGATCGTACGCCGCTGTCCCGTTTCGGTCATCGGGAGCCAAACGGCACACCCTATGTTTCCGTTTCGCGACTTCCAAGTGGACGGGTAACGCGCTATCCGTAGATGTGCAAACTTGACTCGGATGACGCGCGTGTGACTGCGATGCGTTTGCGATTCTTGCCGTTGTGCACGCTAAGTGGCGTTCCAGGTAAACTGGATGGTCCAGTACCGACCAATGTGAATTATCACGTTCGGGGCGGAAACACGGTATAATTACGAAGGAGTTCCCTTCTTTGAATCTGCGTTCCTTTGTGCGTCTTTTTAAGCACATACAGCTTCTTCCCGTGCTCGAAAACGGTGAGGAGACTACCTTAATTGGCGGTCAGGCCGTCATGGAAGGCGTGATGATGCGTTCGCCGCACAGCTATTGCGTGGCGGTGCGGAAGCCCTCCGGCAAGATTGTCACACAGGAAAGTTCCCTGCCCCGCTTGTCCGATAAGCATCCGGTGTTCAAGTGGCCAGTGGTGCGCGGCCTGGCCACGTTGGGCGGCGCGATGAGCCTGGGCATGAAGGCGCTGAAATTTTCAGCCGATTGCGCAATGGAAGGCTTAACGGGCAAAAGCAGGGAAGCGAAGAAGCCGGCGGGACCTTCCGGAATGGCCTTGCAGCTTGGTTTCTCGCTGCTGTTCATGCTGGTGCTGTACAAACTCATTCCGTTGTATCTGGCCACCAAGCTGGGAAGCCACTTTCACGCGATCAGCAGCCGGTTTGCTGTCAATATGGTGGATGGCGGGCTGCGGATTGGGATCTTTCTCGGTTTCATGTATCTGCTGTCGCGCACGACCGAGATGTACCGGCTATTTCAGTATCATGGCGCGGAGCACAAGGTGGTGTTCAACTTCGAATCCGGCGAGCCGGTGACAGTTAATAATGCGCAACGCTTTGTGACTTGGCATCCGCGATGCGGGACTAGTTTCCTGGTTGTGGTCTTGATTGTCTCGATGATCGGTTACGCGTTCCTGCCGATTGATAATTTCTGGGCGAAGCTCGCGGCTCGTATTGCGCTGCTTCCCGTGATTGTGGGCGTGAGTTATGAAATCATTCGATTCGCGGCGAAGCGGCGGAGCGGATTGTTGGCGGCATTGACGAAGCCGGGGCTGTGGCTGCAGCGCGTGACCACCAAACCGCCCACTGACGAGCAGGCGGAAGTGGCGATTTGCGCGCTTCAGCGAGCCATGGATCTGGAGCGGGCGCAGGGCGGTCAGCTCGTCATTGCGTAGTTGATTCACGGACGGCGTTCATGCAATATCAAAACCGACTAGAAGAAGCCGAAGCGCGCTTCAACGAATTGACAGACCGGATGGCCGACCCGGCCGTGATCAACGATTCAGAGCAGTATCGCAAAACGGCGAAGTCGCAGAGCGAGCTGACCGAACTGGTCACCAAGTATCGCGAGTGGAAACGGGCCGATCAGGAATTGCGCGATGCCCGTTCCATGTTGACCGAAAACGACGGGGATTTGCAGCAGATGGCCGAAATGGAAGTGGTCCGCCTGGAGCCGATGCTGGCTGCATTAGAGCAGGAGTTACAGGTTCTGCTGCTGCCGAAAGATCCGAATGACGAGAAGAACGTCATTTTGGAAATTCGTAAGGGAGCGGGCGGCGACGAGGCTTCGCTGTTTGCGGCGGAGATGTTCCGCATGTATGGGCGCTATGCGGAGGAGCAGGGCTGGAAGGTGGAAGTCACTTCGCTGAGTGAGTCTTCCGTGGGCGGCCTAAGCGAAGTGATCGCAATGATCAGCGGCAACAAAGTGTATAGCCGATTGAAGTACGAGAGCGGCGTGCATCGCGTGCAGCGGGTACCCGCCACCGAAACGCAGGGACGGGTGCATACTTCGACCATTACCGTGGTTGTGATGCCCGAGGCGGACGAAGTGGATGTGCAGATTGATGCGAAGGATCTTCGCATTGATACCTTCTGCTCATCGGGTCCGGGCGGCCAATCGGTAAATACGACGTATTCCGCGGTCCGGATTACGCACTTGCCGACGAATACGGTGGTTTCGTGCCAGGACGAAAAGTCGCAGATTAAGAACCGGTCGAAGGCAATGCAGGTTTTGCGGTCGCGGCTCTATCAGATGGAGATGGAGAAGCAGTTGGCCGCGATTGGCGCCGAGCGGAAGAGCATGGTAGGTACTGGTGATCGTTCCGAAAAGATCCGGACCTATAATTTTCCGCAGAACCGGATCACGGACCATCGCATTGGGTTGACGCTTCATCAGCTTGACCTGACGATGGAAGGGCGTTTGCAGCCGGTGATTGACGCGCTGACCACTTACTATCAGTCGGAACGGCTGCGTGGTCAGGGCCGGGCGGCTTAGATGCAATCGCACCCTTGAAGATTCAAACGGCCTTAGTGCAGGGTACGGAAATTCTGGAGAAAGCGGTGGTTCCGGTGCCGCGTCTGACGGCGGAAGTTCTGCTGTGCCATGCGCTGCGGTGCGAGCGCGCTTACCTGTATGCTCACGGCAATGATGAGTTAATTGAGCGCGCCTGGATTCACTACGGGCGTTATCTGAATGCGAGGCTGCGGGGCAAGCCGACGCAGTACATCACATACAAGCAGGAGTTCTACGGGAGAGAGTTTTATGTCGATGAGCGGGTGCTGATTCCCCGCCCTGAAACGGAACATCTGGTGGAAGCGGCGCTGGCTTGGCTGCAAGATAGAACCAGTGTGACCGTTCTGGACGTAGGAACGGGATCGGGCGCGATTGCGATTTCCGTGGCGCTGGAGAGCAACCGGACCGTTTGGGCTTCGGATCTATCGGTACAAGCGCTCGAAGTCGCAGAGCGGAACCGGCGCGACTACCAGGCAAGCGTCGGTTTCTTTGCGGGAGATCTGCTCGAAGCGGTACGGCCCGAGAGTTTGGATCTGTTGATTTCGAATCCTCCGTATGTGCCGGGCGCGGATGCCGCGAACATGCAGCGCGAAGTGCGCGACTGGGAGCCGCATATTGCGTTGTTTGCGGGCGATACCGGTTTGGAAATTTACCGGCGGCTGATTACGGGAGCGGCCCGGTCGGTGCGGCGCGGCGGACGATTGCTGATGGAGTTAGGATATCGCTCGTTGGAAGATGTGTGCGCCATGCTGGCGGTACATTGGACAGAGATCGAGGTCATTTCCGACCTCGCCGGTTTGCCTCGGGTGATCGGCGCAACACGTTTGTAGGGAGCGGACATGCAGCGGCTGATTTGCCATGTCGATATGGATGCGTTCTTCGTTTCCGTGGAGGAACTGTTCAATCCTGCATTAAAGGGCAAGCCGGTGGTGGTCGGCGGCAAGGCGGACCAGCGCGGAGTGGTAGCGGCAGCGTCCTATGCGGCGCGCAAGTTCGGCGTGCATTCGGCCATGCCGTTGCGGACCGCAGCGCGCTTGTGTCCGCAGGCGATTTTTGTCAAAGGCCAAATGGAACGCTACCAGGAGTATTCGAAAAAAGTCTTGGCGATTCTCAGCCGGTTTTCGCCGCATGTGGAGATGGCATCGATTGATGAAGCCTATCTGGATCTGACCGGCACGGAGCGATTGCACGGGCCGCCATTGCGCGCGGCTCATCGTTTGCACGAAGCGGTACGGGCGGAGACGAATTTGCGGTGTTCGCTGGGCCTCGCGTCGTCGCGGCTCGTGGCGAAGATTTCCTCTGATCAGGCAAAGCCGAATGGCGTTCTCTACGTTCTTCCGGGACAGGAAGCGCGTTTTCTGGCGCCTTTAGAGGTCAAGAAAATTCCCGGTGTCGGCAAAAAAACGGAAGATTCGCTGCACAAGCTCGGCATCCGGCGTATTGGTGATTTGGCAAAGCTCCAAGAGAGTTTTCTTCTGGATCGGTTCGGAAAATGGGGCTTGGCGCTGGCGGGCAAGGCTCGCGGCGAGGACGCGGGCGGCTGGTTTGATGCTCCGATTGGCGCGGAGGAGGACCCAAAATCAATCAGCCATGAACATACGTTTACCGAGGACGTGTCAGACCGCGAACGGCTGCAAACTGTTTTGCTGAAGTTGTCGGAGATGGTGGGAAAGAGACTGCGGGAGAACCAGCTTTACTCACGGACGATTCAGTTGAAATTGCGCTATCAAGACTTCACCACCATGACCAGGGCGCGTACGCTGGGTCATGGGACGCAGCTTGATCGTGAGATCGCGGGCGCGGTCATTCCGTTATTCCGGCAGGCCTGGGACGGCAAAACGGCGGTCCGGCTGTTGGGCGTACATGCCGGAGGATTGCAACAGGCTGAAGGACAGATGAGTCTGCTGGAGGAGACCCAAACGGCGCGGTTGCGCGAGGCGTTCCGGTCAGTAGATTCTATTCGCAACCGTTTTGGCGAGACGAGCATTTCGTTTGCCAAGACGCTGAAATCCGGCATCCGGGAGAAAGTTCATGAGAACCCGGCGGATTTGCCGGGGAAAACGGCGCGGGAGAAGAGGTAAATCTGTTATTTACGAGCGAAAGCTTTCTCGATGGGTTCGCTGTCACCTTATTTGCTTTGTAAAGTTTGGTAGTGTCCTAGAGCTGCATTGAAGAAAACTGGATCGTGCCCCCAAATTGAGTGTAAGCAAACTTCCCTTCCTTTGTTACTATTCAAAAGGCGCTAAGGCACTGCCAGAGGTTTCTCGCGCACTGCTGGCAAGTTACCGAGAACGCAACTTAACCAGCACTACACCTCGAAAGGGCTATTCAGAACCAAGGACAAGTGGTCCCAAAGAGTTGTCGATCAGCGCCTTCCACTCTCCAGTGGGCTGCTTGCGAAGCACTATTGTCGAGACAAATCGTCTCGCCTGAGATTCATCACCCGAACCGGGAGTAACCAGCGTCCACCGGGACAGAAACAGGGCTACGCCGTCAGCTTCCAAGACGTAAGTCTTAATTTGGCGTGCAGTCATTTTCGAGGCAAGGACCTGCTCGAAGAATGGGCGTAACTCGCTCTTTCCTCGGGCAATTTTTCCCGGCTCGGTGACAACAACAGCAACATTCTCATAAAAGTTCAGGACTGCCTCGATATTACCCTCATTGAAAGCTCGATCAACCATCTCGACTGCCTCCTCTGGACTCTTTAAAGTCAATGCCGATCACCTCGACTAAGTATCTCCTCATCCAACGTGTGAAACAGCGTTATCGGAAAAGTGAATGGCTGCTCGTTGCCGCATGTTTTCTTATTTGCATCTGCACACCACAGATACAAAGCCACTGTTGTTTTCCGGGTAGCTCCTTGTTGGTTGGCAAACTGGGAAATTAAGCGGTTCGTGTTGTGCTTGTGCTACAGTTCTCGGCAGGTTGTCTGGGGATCCGCTCCTGCCTCGGCTGTTGCCAGTTACGGAGTGCAATGTGGCCCCAAGCGAATTCTGCCGTGTGCGCCACAGTGATAGCGGGAGCGTTGAGAAAAAATGACAGCAGAACCATTTACCATTCAAATTCCAGATACGGTGCTGTCGGACTTGAAACAGCGCTTAGCGGCAACGCGTTGGCCCGATGAGTTGGCGGATGCCGGCTGGGAACGGG
>CAXUBB010000145.1:0-11123 GCA_964249105.1 uncultured Bryobacteraceae bacterium
GCCGCGCCGAACGATGCTTTTCCTTTGGCCCACGGCGGAAGAAAAGGGTTTGCTAGGGGCGCGTTACTATGTGGAGCATCCGCTTTATCCGCTTCGTCAAACGGTGGCGGATATTAATCTCGATTACTTCAGCAATTGGGGCTGGGGACGAACCAGCGATTTCAGCATTGTCGGCATCGGCAATTCCACTCTCGACGACCTGACCGCGCAAGCCGTCGAACGGCAGGGACGCACGCTCACCGGCGATACCGCGCCCGAACAGGGCTTCTATTTCCGCTCTGATCACTATGAGTTCGCCCGTTTGGGCGTCCCCTCGCTGGAAACCTCGCCGGGTATTGAACACATCGGCAAGCCCGCCGGCTTTGGCGCCGCGAAACGCGCGGAATACATCCGGAACGATTACCATCAGCCATCGGATCAGGTCAAGGCGGATTGGGACCTGCGGGGCGCTGTTGAGGATCTTCAAGTTCTGCTCGAAGTCGGGTATCGTGTGGCGCAGGACGAGGGGCATCCCCAGTGGAAACCGGATGCGGTCTGGCGGCCCAAGCCATAAGATCTCTTGACCACCTTGCTGCTCCTGACCGCCTACCTACGTCTCGGCGTAGTAGCGGTTTGTGGCTTGAACGATCAATCCCTTTTGCTTAGTCTCCAGCTTGATTTTGCGAAATCCCGAAGACGTAACCGGCTGATTCGAGACAAAGCCGATGCTGTACTCGCTTCGCAATTCTTCCTGAATTGCGTCGTAAATCTGTTCGATGCTCTGTCCCTTCGTGACTTCGAAAAAGTGGCCGCCTGTTTCCCTCGCCAGGCGTTCGAGAGTTCCTTTCCCGCCGGAACCGAAAGCTCTGCCGTAATAAGTTTTGTCGGAAAACAGGATGCAATACACGAGGGTGTTGGCGCGCTGAGCGGATTCAATCGCGTCGGTCAATGTCACGCTGCTGCCGACATCCACGCCATCCGTCAGCACAACGAAAGCTTTCCGTCCGCTTTGCTGAAGCATCAACTGAATGGAGGCGGATCGTACCGCATCATACAGAAGAGTGCCGCTGCCATCAGCCGCTTCCTGCTGATTCGGTGAGTCAAGCAGCGCCAGCGTTTCCTCCAGATCTTTGTGCGAGCCTGTGAGGCCGCCCCGGATCATCACGGCCTGATCGAATTGGACCACTGTTGCTTTGGCCTTTTCGGGGAGTAAAACCTGCTGAAGAAAACGATAACTTGCGCCGCGCTCATTTTCGAGCACACGCGTCTGACTGAGACTCGTATCCACGAGCAGACCAATCGCCAAGGGCAGATCCGATTCCTGTGAAAAGTAGCGAATGGATTGGGGCTTGCCGTTTTCCAAAATGGCGAAGTCCTCTTTGGTGAGATTGCGGATAATTTGCCCTCCTTTGTTGCGCACCGTGGCAAACAGATTGACCACTTTCACTTCGGTGGAAAACGTGGGAGTTTGCCGCGCGGACATCGAACGCGTCAGCATCGCGCCAGGCAGGGAAGCGATCCATTGGCGCCGTGACCATAAGGAACCTACGCATCGGGCATGTGTTTGGGAATGCTGCATGACAAAAGTAGACGGCTGCCGAGGCCCCTGCCGATCATCGTACCTCTTGAAATCCGGTAGTCACCCCCGAGTAGGGCGTCAGCCTCGGGGGAACTTGATCCGGTTCCAACAACCAAGCGGTGCGATGGGGGTAATAGTGGAGAAGCTGCTGATTCTCGTCCGGTCCCCGATCATGCGCCCAGACCACCGGGGATGAGTCGATATCCGCCGCGTTATGCACCCATTCCTGAAATTGGTGCCCCGGCGCATAGTGGACGAAGACCAACTTGGTTCCAGGCTGTTTTGAAAGTTGACGGTCAACGGCAATACGCCCTTGCGGGTCGCCATGGTTGATGTAATCCCAGGTCTCGAAGGGAACCATGACAGACAATAATCTCTCGCTGCCGACCGCATGGACGCCAAACCAGAAGAGGAAGTGCGCGGCACATAGCATCAGCATCAGACTGCCCAAAGGAACCGGCAATCCACGACCCGCTATAAGAAAATGATTTAGTTTCTCCATGCCCACGATCGAGATCAGAACGAATAAACTCGCCAGCGCCGCCACATAATGCGGATAAAAGTAGGGATAGAAATTACTGCCGAGCGCAAACAGGGCTATTGTCATCAGGACCCACGCAAAGCGAAACTCCCGCAGTGTTACGGCGAATGCCAGCACGGCAATATACAAAGGGGGAAGGAGAAAGAAGCGTACGAAGCGCAACCGGAATGCCAAACGTTCCGTGTAGCTCCTCAGGGTTTCAGGGTCTGTTCCGTGAATGATCGATTGAGCTTTATACGCCAGCTCCTGTTCTTCATTCAGTTCCCGGTGAGGCACAGGGTTGGGTTGCGCGGTGAAACTCGACGGGACACCATACTGATAACGTGAAAGCATGTAGGGCAGCGTGGTCCAGCGGCCCGTTACTTGCTTATCTTGCAGGCCGGTCAGAGCAGCAGCCCCCAACACGATTGAGCCGGCGACCGTTGCTGCCCGTCCAGTAACTTTCCAATTGAAATGGCTTTTCAGCGCCGGTAGAAAGAACAAGGCGACGCTCAGAAGAAGAAAACAAAATTCAAACGGGCGCGTGAGTAGCTGAAGCGCCAGCCCGAGTCCCAGCAGAGCGGCATCCTGAGTTCGGCAGCCATGGCGGAGGCGCGGCAAAGCTCCGAACACCAGGCAACCGGCTGTGGCCGAAACCGCGCCGCCCCAATAGCTGTTGGTCCAATAGCTGAGCGGACCAAATTCGAAAACAGTCAATAGGCCACCCGCCAGCGCCCAATGGAACCCGGTCCAAGCGCGCAGCATCCAGTAACAGGTGCCGCACAGGGCGGCGACCGACAGCAGGATCCCCGCCCAAGGATGCCCGAAAATCAGCCAACCGAGCGCCAATATGAGCCCTTGGCCCAAGGCATACATGGAGCTGTAAGTGGGCTGTTGCAGCACGAAGATCTGTTCGAAAAACGCAGGCAGCAGGTGCGGGGGGTTGGCCAGCCGGAAGTGGCGCAGCGTGTCGGCTAAAAGCAGATAGCTGAAATCATCGGCTCCGCTCGGAACGGGCGGCGGATGTCGCGGCAAAAGAGCTAAACGTAGAGCGACGGGGAGAGCCATGATCAAGAGCAGGTACCAGCGAGAATTTTTACGAAGGCGTGGCGCTACCCGCCGCACTACCATCCAAAGCAGGATCAGGGCAATGAACAGCAGCGCCGTTACGAATTCGACATAATCACTGATTCCAAAACCGAGGGCGCTGTCCGGCGACAAAAACGTACGCACCGGATGGACCGGTGTCGTTAGAACGAGCGCAATCATAAAACACTGTGGCGGACTCGCCGGTTGATGTGGACCTGATCGAGCCGCTAACGCTCAATCCGACGCACCCGTTATTGAATGGACCACCTCTGATTCGACCCCCCATGCGCAGTCCAGAGGATGATGCCAGTTCCTTGTATATTGCTGGAAGCCGGATCGTCCATGACCAAATTTCCTGCCTTGTTTTGGATCAGATAAGAGGACCCCACAGGAGTAAGCACCCACAACTGAGTAGCATCATTGGTCGCGGTCTGCTGCTGCAACGGGGTGCCGAGAGCGGATGCGCCGCCCGGATCTGTCAGGAAGAGTCCGCTCGATAAGTTCTGGATCGTATAATAACCGTTCTGTTGAAGGGCAAAATGCCACTTCTGATTGTTTCCGCCGTTGACGCCCCATTCGATGACCTGCTGTCCCGAAGTCGTCGAGAAAGCCGGATCATCCAGCACCAAAGAGCTGGACTGGTTGGTCAATGTGTAATCGCCGTCCGCAAGCGGGCCCTGATTCAGCAATCCAAAAACGGCTATGCTATTTGTGGTTCCGACAACTACTCTGCCATCGGCAATCGTTGGCGTAATGAACTTGTTGCCGGGTCCGAACTGATCACGCGCGGCTCCCGCCTGGTTGCTGTTGTATAGCTCGGTGGCGAGATTCGTGGCGTCATAGGCGTGGAGCACGGCAGGATTCGAATTCTCCACAGCCCATAAAATTGCATTGCTCGTACCGTTGGCCGAAATAGCCGGTGTGGCGCCGGGGAACCCAAAGACGGTGGAAGTGGTGGAGGTGGGCTGAACCGTCAGCAACGCCCCGTTGACTGAGAACGCTCGAATCACATCCCCCACGGCCCCGTAATAGATCGTTCCATTAAACCAAGCCGGTGAGCCAAACTCTCCGCCGCCCAAGCCGCTGGGTAACTCCTGATACAAAGTGCTGTTATTGTCTGGATCGAATTTGCCCATGTTGTCCCGGTCAAACACATAGACGTTGCTGTCCTTGCCCGCTCCCGTTCCCAGGTGACGCGTATTGCCGTTTGCGTCTATCAAATCCGGCAGCAGGGTCAATCCGCCCGACCCCAAATCTTCGTCTTTGCTGGACTCGTTGACAGAGTTGTCCATAGTCCAGTAATCAGCGGCTTGCAACTGTCCATTTGATTGAGTCAGTTTGACAAAGGCGTTCCCATAGTCACCTTGACTGGGGAATCCTCCCGTCGTCAGGTTCGTGTCGAAAGTGCCATTCGCCACACTGAAGAACAGATTTCCCGCTCCGTCCGCCGCCATGCCGCCTCCCGCGCCCCACAGAGCGGCTTCACGGCCATTCGGCGCAAAGTTAAATATGCTGTTCTGGATGAGGGATTGTTCGTCATAGCCAAGCACCCAACCTGTGTACAGGCCGATATCGCAATGCGACCCCCAGCCGGTATAGACCGTGCCATTAAGCAGAAGAAGACCGGGCCGGCTCTTGTACTGCTTAGGGTCAAAGATCACCTGTCCGTTGCTGCTGTTAGCGCCCGTGCCGGGATAAGTGGCGGTGATCTCTCTCGGTCCTCCCCACTCTTCCGTGCCCGTGGTGATGTCGAGCGCATGCAGGCGGTGATGATAATTGCCGGCTGCATCCTTGCTCATGGCGACCAGATAGATAGTGCCGTTAGGCCCGACACCGAGGTCGATTACCGGTGTCGCGGTAATACCGATTTCGGGCGTCACCTGTCCACAACTCCGGCTATCGGAGGGAACTTCTCCCGCGCCTAGCAAGGTTACGCGCCAATACACGTTTCCGCTACGGGCATCAAAGGCATAAACAGATCCATGTTCGGTAGCCGCATAGACAATTGAGTGAACACCCTGTCCCGGAATGTTAACGGCGGACACGTACAGGGGTTGCGCATCGACCTTGCCATCCACCGGAACCGTGAAAAGCTTTCCGAAAGTGGAAGCGTTCACGGTCGAGGGACTTAAGATTGCTTCTGTCAGGTTCTGGCCGGTACGAGAATTATCGTTGTGATAAGTAAGAACGTTCGTTTGGCCAAAGCAAGGACGTGGAATGGCCCCAATAATCAGGACGGCAAGCGGCAGCAACGTACCACAAGCAGACAGGAAAGCTCGATACAGCATAGTGTTTACTAGTTGAACAAATACGACGGCGCCTAGGATTAAACAGTTTCAATTACAAGCTGATGCAGTCCGCTGGCCGGCAATCATTTATGAAGAGTGAGCGGCTGCGTTGGCATCCAACTCGCAAGAGCGCTACCGTTTATATGTTTACTAGACCAGGACTCAAACGTGCCCGAGATTTAACTTTACTGCTCTTTCTGGGAGGCATGTTTGTTCTACCGTCCTCCTTTGGTCAGCAGCCTGCCGGCGAAACGCCTCCCGTGCCCGGAACAATCCGGTCACCCGAAGCGCCAAGCGGGACCAATCCTCCGGAACCGGAACAAAAACGGATCTTCGGTATTATTCCGAATTTCCGAACTTTTCCCAGTCTGGTTCACTATCAACCGCTGACCACGCCGCAGAAGTTTAAAATTGCGACGCAGGACTCTTTTGACCGCGGGACGTTTGTACTAGCCGCTGCATTTGCCGGCGAGGGCCAGCTTACTAATTCAAACCCGTCTTTCGGTAGCGGCGCCGCTGCTTACGGCCGCTATCTGGGAACGGCTTATGCGGATTTTGTGATCGGAAATTTCATGACGGAAGCAATTTATCCCTCTTTGCTTCATCAAGACCCCCGCTACTTCCGGCGCAGTCAGGGAAGTGTTCCATCCCGGCTAGGATATGCGGTGGGACAACTGTTCTGGACGCATACGGATCGCGGGGGCAGGCAATTTAATTATTCCGAAGTCGTGGGCAATGCCACTGCTGTGGCTATTTCGAACGCCTACTATCCAGAAAATCGGGATGCTTCCGATGCAGTGGTTAAGCTCGGCACCCAATTAGCGGTCGATATGGCGTCCAATATTTTGAAAGAGTTTTCTCCCGACATTTACCGGCGCTTTCTTCGAAAACACCCATCGCAGAATCGTTAGTTGTAGTCCGGGGCGTTTAATTCCACGAGCGAGTGCCGTGCCTCGCTCAATTTTCTTTGCACGTCGGCAAGATGTTGGCTGTGCTCGCGGGCTGATTCGGTGTGTTGCAAGGCGCTCTCGACATCGATGAGAGCTTCGATGGCAATTTGAATCTTTTGCCTTTGTTCCATGGTCATGTTTTGATCGTAGCGTTAAGTGATTGGCAGCTTTTTTGTTAGAATCACCCCCATGTACATTTTCAGAATCCTAGCCGTACTAACTACATTTATTGGCTTGGCGCTTTCGCAGGCATCCTCCACAAAACCTCACGCGGCAACCGGAACCGCAGCAACAGCGACCAAGAAGCCGGATCTGGTGGACATCAACACTGCGAGCAAAGAAGAACTGGACGCCCTGCCGGGCATCGGCTCTGCTCTCTCACAGAAGATCATTGCCGGACGGCCTTACCGGACGAAAACGGATCTGGTGACTAAGAAAGTCATTCCGCAATCCACGTATGACCACATTAAAGACCAAATCATTGCGCACCAGAAAAAGTAGCCTCCGATGATGAATCGGGGCAACACAGCTTACTTGCTTGCCGCAAAAGGGTTGAAGTTGGTGCGGTAGTCAAAATAGTCGATGCCTTCGGCTCGTTTCAGGGCGTTGACGATCAGGTAAGTAAAAGGAGTCATCAGCGTCTCGTAAACCACTTTGATGAGATAGCCCGAGACGATCAAGCTGAGGATGACTCTGAGGGGCCGGCTTCCGTAAAAGGCGGCGAACATGACCACGGTTGTATCGACCGCTTGGCCCACAATAGTCGAGCCAATCGTGCGGGTCCAGAGATAACGGCCTTTGGTCAGCAGCTTTAGTTTTGCCAGAGTGAAGGAATTGGCAAACTCTCCGCACCAGTAGGCGAGCAGGCTGGCGGCTACGATGCGGCCGACCGGCTTGAATATGGTTTCGAAAGCGGCTTGATCTTTGTACTCGGGAGCGGGCGGAATGACCACCGCGCAGTAGCTGATCGCCACCAATACAAACGATGCGAAGAAGCCGTACCAGATCGCGCGGCGCGAGGCGCTGTAGCCATACACCTCGGTAAAGATATCGCCAAAGATGTAGGTAATGGGAAACAGGATTTGCGCGGCGCTGATGCGCAGTGGGCCTATCGCAAAAAATTTGGGCGCAATCAGGTTGGAGATGAGCAGCACCGTGACAAAAAGAATGATGAAAGGGTCCAGGTATTGATAACGATGATCTCCCCGAATGAGAGATGTTGAGTTGTGTTTTTCTTCGATGGCGGGCATGAAAAGTCAAAACTCCAGCACGGCCATTCTGCCGTCGGTCAGCAACTTGTCCCCGGTGGCATTTGAGGCGTTCTGGGGAATATTTGTTCGCTCCACGAGCGCTACGCCGTGAACGGTGCCCGTGAAAAGAAGGTCGTTGACGACTTTGGAGCGTTCGGCGTCAATGTTGGGGTCAATGCCGTGAGTAAAGTTCTTGGCGGCGGGTGAAAAAGTAATGCTGATGTCGTGCGTGGCGGCGGCTACCCAAACAGGTTTGCCGTTGAACTGCTGCGGGCGCTGCCAGATGCGGATGTGATGGCGCTTGGAAAAAGTGTCGGTCTGCTTTTGAAGAGCTAAGTCGGGCGGTCTGCCTTCCAAGGTGAGAATCGACATCAGCGCTTCATTGTAGCCCCGATTTTCGATAATGGCCCGAGCGGTTTCCATTTTTGAGTTTTGACTGAGCGCATCGGCGGCAAACCAACCTGCGCTTCGGAAGGCCGCTTGCACCTGCTCGGCGGTTCCGATGAACATCAGGTTTGTCATGTCCGAGGGATCGGGCGGATTCAGCGCCTTGGTTCGAAAGGGCTGCGAGTTGACCATAGCATCCAAACCCGCAGCAGGCGTGATCGGTCCGACGGCTATGGCTGAAGCAGGCGTGTTCCAATCAAAAGCCCTGGTGATTTCCAAGGTCAGATCGGTACCGGATTTGTAATCAATTGAGGGATCAACTTGTTTGAGTATCGCGCCCTTTACACCGGTCAGGATCTGGGCGAATTGCGCGTAGCGTGACTCCAGTTTATTGATGCCCCGATCGATTTGAGCTTCATACGTTTCCGATTGCTGAATTCCGGTAATCAGCCCGGAACTGTCAACGGTTTCCCGTGCGTTGTCTACGTCTTTCAGCACGCAATAGATCGATTTTGACTGGCCTTGGGCGTCCTGCACTTTTGTGAAGTGAATGCGCAGCGTGGCGGGCTGCTCGGCTGCCTGGCCGGTCGCCGGTTTATAGGGATTCACATCGGCGGTGTTGCCGATGAATTGCGTACCCGCGCTGATGGCCGGTGTTCCGTTGATGAAAACGGGAGCGATAAGAACTGCCGTGACGCGCTGGCCGCTCGGCGCGCTGCTGGTGACATCGCTCGTCAGCCGGACAGCGAGTTCGGTTCCTACCGGAATACTGACGGCTTGCGCCATGCTTGCCATCGTAAGGACTAGCGGAATAATGAGTTTCATAGGCGAAGGGAAGGTATTGCACCCCTTATACTTATAATCAGATGATGTTACGTCCACTGGCGGCGTTTCCTCTTGCCCTTCTCGTTCTTGCAGGCTGTGGAAATGACATGAAGAGTAAAGAAAAGGTGCAAGCGGCGATCCTGCAACGCATCCAAAGCAGAACCGGACTTGACGTGAACGCGCTTGACGTGACCACCACCGCTGTATCGTTCGACAAAAATAAGGCATACGCAACCGTTGCCTTTCATCCTAAGGGTGACACAACCGTGAGTCATGGTATGGCGATGAAGTACACGTTAGAAGAGCAAGGCGGAAAATGGGTCGTAGTCGGCGTTAACAATCCGCAAGGCGGCAGCGTCATGGGGCAATCTTCGGGCGGAAGCCAGTTGCCGCCCGGTCATCCGTCGCTCGACGGAGCCGGGCCGAAGGGCGCGACGCATCTCGGAAATCCTCACAACGAATCTCCCTCTAACAGTTCAGGAGCGAACGGACAATCGCGATGAAAACAGTAGCCGTGCTGGGCGGAGGACCTGCTGGGGCTTCCGCTGCGGAAAGACTGGCGTTAGCCGGTCTCCGAACCATTGTTTTGGACGAGAAGCTCGCTTGGGAAAAGCCGTGCGGCGGCGGCATTACTTACAAGGCATATTCGCAGTATCCGTATTTAATCGAGAACGACACGCCGAAAAAGCTCGTAACCGATACCATGCTGGCTGCGCCCCGGTCCGGTTCTTTCACCATGTCGCTGACAAAACCTTTGGTGATCTATTCGCGCATCGACCTGAACAGCATGCTGCTGCGGCGCGCCGAGGCGGCGGGAGCGGAGATCGAAAAAACGCGTGTGCTGGGCCTCCAGCGCCATTGTTCCGGTTGGGAGATTCGCACGCGTTCCGGGCGGATTGACGCGGATTACTGCGTTATTGCGACGGGAGCGCGGAACCCGTTGCGTGATGTGGGCACGCAGTACACGGCGCAGGATACGATGTATGCCCTTGGTTACTGGGTGCCGGTGGACCAACCGCATATTGATATTCAGTTTTTGCCGAATTTGGAAGGGTACATCTGGGTCTTTCCGCGCGCGGGCCATCTTTCAGTGGGAATTTGCGGGAAAAGCGAATCGGCGCAGTGCTTGCGGGTCCGGTTAGAACGCTATATGGACGAGAAAGGGATTTCGCGGGTGGATGCGAAGTTCTACGGGCATATGCTCCCGGCGCTCGAATCGCGAGGCTGGCGCAATAACCGGCTGGCGGGTGATGGTTGGATTGCGGTGGGCGATGCGGGCGGGTTAGTGGATCCGATTACGGGCGAGGGACTGTATTATGCCATTCGGTCCGGCGACTTGGCTTCTCAGATCGTTTTGAGTGAGAGCGATGCTGAGAAGAAAGCTGAAGCGTACCGCCAAGCGATTACTAAGGATTTTGGTCTTGATTTGACCTATGGGGCGGGGCTGGCGAAACGGCTGTTCTGCGGGGCCATTTGCTTCGGCGCGGTGCCTTCCCGCATGATCGACTTTATGAAGCGCAGTCCCAAGTTCTGCGAAATTATGCAGGATCTTTTTGCGGGAACTCAGCCGTACCTCGATTTGAAGACTCGGCTGCTGCGGAACGTCAATACCACCCTGCACGAGATTCTGATGAGCTTTTTATTCCGCAAACTGATCCTTGGCGAAACGCGGGTATGAGAACGAATCAGTCAGAAACTTTGTTCTCCCGGGCGCAGGGCAGCATTCCAGGCGGCGTGAACTCGCCGGTGCGCGCTTTTCGCAGCGTGGGCGGCACGCCGCGATTTATCGCTCGAGGCGAGGGGTCTCACATCTTCGATGTGGATGGCAACGAGTACATCGATTATGTATGCTCCTGGGGACCTTTGGTGCTGGGACATCGGCCTAAGGTGGTGATCGATGCGCTGCAGGCGGTGCTGGAGTTAGGGACTAGTTTCGGCGCTCCGACAGGCCGCGAAGTAGAGTTGGCGGAACTGATTATCGACGCGGTGCCTTCCATGGAGATGGTCCGGTTGGTGAACTCAGGCACGGAAGCGTGCATGAGCGCCTTGCGCCTGGCGCGCGGGTACACGGGACGCGAAATTACGCTAAAGTTTGAAGGCTGTTACCACGGGCATGTGGATTCGTTGCTGGTGAAGGCCGGTTCTGGGGTTGCCACTCTCAGCTTGCCGGATACCGCCGGGGTGCCGCGCGGGTTTTCGGAGACCACCATTGCGGTGCCGTTCAATGACCTGGACCGGGTGGAGTCTGTTTTCAAA
>CAXUBB010000146.1:0-1605 GCA_964249105.1 uncultured Bryobacteraceae bacterium
TTCGCGCTCAGCCGGAAGTCAAGGGGAAAAGAGAACTCAGGCGGCTGGGAATAGTGATCGCACTTTGTAAGGCAAAGGAGATCCGCCTCCGCCATCTGATTCCTGATCAGATACGCCATCTCGGGAGGAAGCTCGTCACGTTGTATCCGGTCCATCATCTCGGGATCGAGCAGCACCGTCAAGGGGGCTAATCGATACTTGCTCCGCTGGAAAGCGCGCAGCGGCTGTAAAATGGTCGCCGAAAGATCAAGGCAGCTTCCGACAGGTTCGGCCAGGATGACGTCAGGGCTATAATCCGCAAGCTGATCCGCGGCTTCGATCAGATCGGAAAAACGGCAGCAAAAACATCCGCCGCTCACCTCTCTTGTATCGACGTGATGAGCCTGCGTCAGTTGCGTATCCACCAGACCGGCGTCTTGATCATTGGTGATTACGGCAGGGCGCTGGCCGCGCGCTTTCAATAACTCAGCGGCTTTCAAGATGAGAGTGGTTTTGCCTGCTCCGAGGAATCCTCCCACAAACACTAAAAGGGGAAGTTGCTTTGCTGACATAATGGGCGTTCTTCGCTTTTGTCCTGCTATACTCCGGTTTCCGCCAACCAAGTTGTTGGTTTTACTTTGGGGGTTCCCTTTGATTTTGTCTCACCGAAAGAGCACCCGGCCCACGCTCCTGCTTTTGGTTGTCTTCTTGCTGGTTTGTTGCGCTCCTTTTGTGCGCGGGCAATCCACGGGCGGCATACAGGGCACCGTGACGGATGCAACCGGCGCAATCCTGCCGAATGCCGCTGTGACGGTCACTAATTCCAGCACCGGCCAGAAGCAAACGTTCAAAACAGATGGAGCCGGCATCTATGCGGCGCCTTCCTTACCGCCGGGTAATTACGCGGTCGAGGTGAAAGCGCCCGGCCTGCAAACGACCACCGCCTTGAACGTTGTGGTTGCGGTCAGCACCACGGTCCGTCAGGACTTCACGCTCACTGTCGCGAGCGCCAGTCAAACCGTGGAAATTCAGGCCACCACGCCGGTGATCGAGACCACCAGCGCTTCGGTGGGATCTGTGGTGAACGGCAGAACCGTGCAGGAGATTCCTCTCAATGGACGGCATTTTGTTGATCTCGCTTTGCTCGTGCCGGGAACGGTCACGCCGCCGCAAAACGGTTTTTTGACGGCTCCTCTGCGCGGGCAAGGCTCTTTCAGCTTCAATTCCGCCGGGGGTCGCGAGGATACCGTGAACTTCATGATTAACGGCGTCAATATGAACGACATCTCGCAAAACCAGATCACCTTCCAGCCAACCGTCAACACCGTGGAAGAGTTCAAAATTGACAACTCGACCTTCAGCGCCGAGTTTGGCCGGAACTCCGGTTCAATTGTCAATATCGCCACCCGCGCCGGAACCAACCAGATCCATGGCGAAGCTTATGACTATCTCCGGAACAATGCCCTGGATGCGCGAAACTACATTAATCCGGTGGGCGTTCCGCAGTCGCCGTTCAAGCGCAATCAGTTTGGGGGTGATGTCGGATTTCCGATTAAGAAGGATAAAACTTTCCTGTTTCTGAGCTATGAACAGTTGATCCAACGGCAAAGTCTGCCGATTAACACG
>CAXUBB010000146.1:1615-7749 GCA_964249105.1 uncultured Bryobacteraceae bacterium
AGGACGCTTCTGCCTTTGATTCCGGCGGCTAATTCGTCTTCCAACGTTTTTGTCGGCAATGCGATTGCGCCGGTCACCATCTATCAGGGCACCGCTAATTTCACGCATAGCTTTAGTGATTCAAACCGATTCAACGCCTATTACGCCATGCAGCAGGATCAGCGCAATGAACCGACGACGCAGGGCAATAACTTACCAGCTTTTGGAGACCTGCGCCACGGCGTGCGGCAAGTGCTGGCGCTGAATGATACCCAGACCATCAGTCCGACGCTGGTGAACGAAGCCCGGGTCGGTTTCAATCGCATTCACATTGTTTTTGCCGCGGAAAATACCCTGAATGCGGCGGCATTAGGAATTAACAGCGGCGTCAATGCCCCGATTGGCCTACCGCAAATCACAGTTACTAATGCTTTCGCGTTCGGCGGCATCAGTGGTTTCCCGCAAGGCCGTGGCGATGACACAATCATTGCGTCCGATACTTTGAGCTGGGTGCATGGCAAGCACACCGCGAAATTCGGAGGCGAGTACCGTCAGGCTATCGCCGACAGTTTCAGTTATACTCCGGGAACCTTTGGTTTTCCTAATGTTGCGGCATTTTTAGCAGACCGGGCGAACTCATTTACCGCGAACAGTTCCAACCGGTCCGCCCGTGTTTATATTCCCTCCCTTGGCGGTTTCGTGCAGGATGCATATAAAATTCTCCCGAACTTCACGCTCACCCTGGGACTGCGGTACGACTGGAACGGCACGCCGACAGAAGCCGAGAATCGCTTCGTGGTTTTCGATCCCGTCACTGATTCGCTCGCGCATGTTGGGCAGAGCGGCGGATTGAGCCATGCCTATAACCAGAGCGCTTTGAACTTCGAACCTCGTATTGGTTTCGCGTGGGACTTGCGGGGCGACGGCAAGACCGTGATCCGCAGCGCTTATGCAATCTTTGTGGATCAGCCAAACGCCGGACTGGTCAATGGTCTCGTGAGCAATCCGCCTTACTCCATTCCGGTCACGTTTTCACCGACATCCGCTGTCCCGTTTGTTAGTTTCAATAATGCTTACTCGCTGGCGGGCGGAAGCATTTCTCCTACTTCGGTTGCTCACAACTACAAAAACGCTAATGTGCAGTCCTGGAACTTCAGCTTTGAGCAGCAGTTGGGCAACGATTATGGGTTGAGCGCGCGTTACGTCGGCAGCAAAGGCACGTATCTAAACCTTGCCCGCAATTACAATCAGCCCGTTAACGGCGTCCGCCCGTACCGGACATTGTCCGCCAGTGACCCCATTAAACCGGGAGCTCCTTTAGGCAACATCACTGTTTACGAGAGTGATGGGAACTCTTCGTATCAGGCCCTTTGGGTCACCCTGCAGAAGCGTCTTTCAAAGAGCCTGCAATTTAGCGGCTCTTACACCTGGTCGAAATCAATTGATGAGAACTCACGGAACATTCAGGGCGTTGTGATTCAGAACAGTTACAACATTCTCGGCGATCGCGGATTGTCGGACTTTGATGCGCGCCATCGATTTGTGTTGAGCGCGGTTTATGGTCTGCCCTTCCACGGTAACCGGCTGGTCGAAGGGTGGGAAGTGTCGCTGATTGAAACGCTCCAAAGCGGCAATCCTATCAATTTTCACACTTCAAACACTGGGTTTACGGGACTAGCGACAGTGCGGCCCAACGTTACCGGTCCACTCATTACCGGTTTCAGCCCGGCTTTGACCGGGGCTGCTACGTTTATTACTTACGTGCAAAATCGCTCAGTGCTCACCGACCCAGGGAACGGGTTCGGAAACCTGGGACGGAACGTTGTGATCGGTCCGGGCTTCTCGAATTTGGATTTCTCCTTGGTGAAGAATACTAAAATTTCCGAGCGCACGAGTTGGCAGTTGCGCGCCGATGCATTTGACTTATTGAATCAAACCAATTTCGGCCAGCCTTTCTCCACGCTTGGAACTTCCCTTGGACTAATCAACAGTACCCGCTTTCCAACGGGCGATTCGGGATCATCGCGCCAGTTGCAGCTTGCCTTGAAGCTTATATTCTAAAATTCGTATGGCAAAGTTTCAGCCATGAGCGGAGAAAGCGAAACACATCGTCGTGGCTTCCTGAAATCCGTGGCGCTCGCGGGCACGGCAGCGCTGCCGGATTCTAGCGCTGCCGCTCCCATCGAAGAACAGGCGACACAGCCAAAGCTCGAAAATCAAACCGAGTATCCCCGCCGTTTCACCGGACCCGCCCTGACGATGATCTCCTATCCGCTCGGCGGCATTGGTGCGGGAAGCATCGGTCTGGGCGGGCGCGGACAGTTATGCGATTGGGAGATTTTTAACAAGGCTGATAAAGGAAACTCGCTTCCCTATGCCTTCCCGAGTATCTGGGTGCAAGCGGAAGGAGCAAAGTCGGTTGCTCATATCCTGGAAGCGCGAATCGAGCCGCCTTATCAGGGTCAGGACGGCTTAGGTTCACGCAATGCTCCCGGTCTCTCACGCCTTCAGGGGGCTACCTTCATCGGCGAATTTCCGCTGGCGCAAATCGAGTTTCACGACCACCGCCTTCCGGTGGCAGTGAGGCTCGAAGCCGGGACGCCGTTTATTCCTCTCGATGCCGACGAGTCCGGCCTGCCTGCTGCTATTCTGCGCTACCGTGTACGGAACACCGGGAAGTCAGCAGTTTCCGTCTCGATCGCTTTATCCATTGAGAACCCGATCGGGCTGTCCGAGCGCACAGCGCCTGCAAAACGGGAAGACGACAAGCGCATGAACGAACTTCGCACCGGCCGGGGATTGCAGGGCATTGAGATGCGCCATCCGGATCTCGCCCCGGATGACGTCGGCAACGGCAGTTTTGCGTTGGCTATTCTCTCCTCCGGCGAAGGGAAGTTCACCAGTTTGAAAGGTTGGCCTGCGGGCCGGTGGTGGAACAGCCCCTTGCTGTTCTGGGATGATTTCTCCAGTGACGGCAATTTAGGTCCGGCGCCGGAACAGGCAAACTCAGTAGGGTCCGTCTGCCTGAATCAAAAAATCCTGCCGGGAGCCGAAGCGGAGTACACTTTCTTGTTAGCCTGGCGCTTCCCGAACCGTACGCCGGAGCGCTGCGGGTGGCAAGCGCCCAAAGGCCACGAGAAAACAATTATTGGAAACTGGTACGCCACTCGCTTCCCCAACGCCTGGGCCGTGGCCGAGTACGTAGCCGCTCATCTCGCAAGTTTGGAGAGCCGCACCCGGCGCTTCGTAACAGCGATGCGGGAAACCACCCTGCCCGCGCCCGTCAAGGAAGCGGCGATGGCGAATCTTTCCACGCTTGTAACAACAACCTGTTTCCGTACCGCCGATGGCGAGTTCCACGGCTTCGAAGGCGTGAACGACAAGCTTGGCTGCTGTTTCGGAAACTGCACTCATGTCTGGAACTATGAAACGGCCACTTCGCATCTTTTCCCGTCGCTGTCCCGCTCGCTAAGGCGCAGCGCCTTCGGCTATTCGATGGACGACCGTGGAGCCATGTACTTCCGACAACTGCTTCCGGACGGTATCGAGCGTTTCGGCTATGCCGCCGCCGACGGGCAAATGGGGCAAATCATCAAGGTATACCTCGACTGGCAACTTTCCGGAGACGCCGACTTTCTCCAGGAGTTCTGGCCCAAATTGAAACGCGCCCTTGAATTTGCCTGGGTACCGGGAGGATGGGACGCCAATCGGGACGGCGTGCTCGAGGGAGTGCAGCACAACACCTACGACGTGGAGTTTTACGGCCCCAATCCGCTTTGCGGGATCTATTATCTAGGAGCGTTACGCGCCGCTGAAGAGATGGCCCGCGCGGTGGGGCAAAACACAACCGCCACGGAATACCGGCGGCTCTTCGAGAGCGGTAAAACCTGGTTTGATTCACACGCTTTTAACGGCGAGTATTACGTACAGACGGTTGAGGGCCGCCCGGCCAATACCATTGCCAAAGGTCTGCGAAGCGGCATGGGCGCGGATGATCCACAACACCCGCAATATCAGGTCGGCAACGGCTGTCTGGTGGATCAGTTGCTAGGCCAGTACCTTGCCGACGTAGCCGGATTGGGATTGCTTCTCGATCCGGCCCATATTCATAAAACACTTTCATCCATTTACCGCTACAATCACAAGCCGAACCTGTTCGATC
Source organism: uncultured Bryobacteraceae bacterium (assembly GCA_964249105.1). Taxonomy (GTDB): domain Bacteria; phylum Acidobacteriota; class Terriglobia; order Bryobacterales; family Bryobacteraceae; genus Bog-105. The sequence goes on from CAXUBB010000146.1 coordinate 5,757, forward strand.
ACGACAGCGTGCAGCGCACTTTCGCCTTGAACGATGAAGCCGCGCTGGTCATCTGCGATTACGGCAAGGGCGAGCGGCCGCAAATTCCTTTCCCTTACTACGCCGAAGTGATGACCGGATTTGAATACTCCGCTGCTGTCCTGATGCTGTATCAAGGGATGGTGGAGCGCGGCCTGGAGTGCATCAACGACATTCGAAAAAGGTACGACGGGGCGCGCCGCAATCCGTGGGATGAAGCCGAATGCGGGCACCACTATGCCCGCGCCATGGCCTCCTGGTCCGGCATTCTGGCGCTCAGCGGCTTCCGATACCGGGGGGCGGACCGGTATGTCAGCGCCGTTCCCCGCATCAAAGCTCCTGGGTTTCGTTCTTTCTGGTCCACCGGCGCTGGCTGGGGCACTTTTTCGTTTAACGAACGGCAAGGAAAGATGAGCTTCACGCTTGCCGTGATGGAAGGATTTCTACTGACTCGTCAAGTTGAAATCGCCGGCCAACCGAATGGCCGCTCTCGCGTTAAAGTGGGTGATCAGGCGATTCAGCACCAGATCCAGCCAGGAAAGGGAACCGCGCTGTTTACCTTTATGGAGGAGACGAAATGTGAGCCTGGAAAGGATTTAGTGATCGAAACATGATGTCCCGCTTCCCTCAAAGTTTCAAGTACGCGCTGCGCCTGATGACAAAAAATCCGGGGTTCGCTTGCGTCGTCATTGCCACGCTTGCTTTGACCATTGCTCTGAGCACAACCGTGTTCAGCGTGTTGGAAGCGGTTTTCCTGCGTCCCTTGCCTTACAAGCAGCCGCAGCGCATTGTTGCGGTGAACACCATTTCTCCGCAAGGCTACATGCAGCCTGCCTCCTATCCCGAGTTTTTAGACTGGCGTCGCGAGGCGCGTTCCTTTTCCGCTTTGGCGGCCTATAGCGCTTACGGCAGCGTGAATTTTCAAAGCGATGCGGCCAGCATCGCGCTGCATGCTGTCTCTGCATCGGATAATTTCTTTGATATTTTTGGCGTTAAACCCGCCCTGGGGCGAACCTTTATCAACGGCGAGGAGCAGCCGGGCCGCAACTTCGTCGTTGTTCTCAGCAATGAGGTATGGCGCAATCAGTTCGGCGGTCGTGCGGACGTCCTGGGAAAAAAAGTCAAGCTGGATGGCCAGTTTTACACTGTTATCGGCGTGATGCCCGCGGGTTTCCGTTTCCCGATCAACCGCACCGATGCGGTGTACCGTCCTTTGCACATGACGGAGAATCAGCGAAAGGGACGCGGCAATCACTGGCTGCCTACTGTGGCCCGCCTCCAGGATGGAGTTGCGCAAGCGGCTGCCCAGGCGGAAATGCAAAGCGTGCTCAACCGGCTGGGTCGTACCTATCCGGATAGCAGCGGACGCCGCGTAAAACTGCAGGACCTGCTGTCCTTCACGGTCGGCAGAACCGCTTCGGCTCTGCATCTCCTCGTCTACGCCGTGCTGGCGCTGCTGGCGATTGGCTGCGTCAACATTGCCGGTTTGCTGTTTGCCCGAGGCGTTCGTCTCAGTCGGGAAGTCGCCGTGAGATCCGTGCTGGGAGCGAGGCGGGGGACTCTTATCGGCCAATTTCTGATCGAAAATGCCATCTATGCCGTCGTGGGCGGCATTTTGGGGGCAGTTCTCGCCTACGGCCTTGTGGGCGCTACCCGCACGCTGCTGATCGCGGCGCTTTCCCGAGGAACGGAGGTCGAAGTAAACCTGCAAGCGCTCGGAGCCTCCCTGGTCCTTGCATTATTAACCAGTTTGCTGGCGGGCCTGTTTCCGGCGCTGCGGCTTTCCGGTACGTCAGTGAATGCCGCGCTGCGCACGGGCTCACGCGCCGGAACTGATCGCGGCCAGAGTCGCCTGCGCGCCGGATTCGTGGTCACGCAAATCGCGCTCGCGCTGGTGCTTCTGATGACCGCCGGTTTGCTTTTTCGCGCGTTCTCCGGTTTATTGCACGCTGATTTCGGGTTTGAGCCTGACGGC
>CAXUBB010000146.1:7759-11062 GCA_964249105.1 uncultured Bryobacteraceae bacterium
CGGCATCCTGGCTGTCGAGATCGATCTCTCGCCCGGCTCTTACGAGAAGCGCGACGTGCTCGCCAACTTTTATACGCCGCTGCTGGAGCGCGTAAAAGCGCTTCCCGCCGTAAAGGATGCGGGGTTGATTCAACTCGTTCCCATCCAGGATTACGGCTGGAACAGCGACGTGCATATCGCGGGGGAGCCGCCCAGTCCGCCCCATGAAGAGCGATTGGCGGAGTACCGCCTCGTCACGCCTGGCTATTATGCGGTCTTCGGACAAAGGCTGCTGCGCGGGCGTCAGCTCGATATGAATCTTGACACGCCCACGTCGCAGCGCGTCATGGTGGTAAACGAACGATTTGTCCAGCGGTTCATTCCCAGCGGCAAAGATCCGATTGGTCAAATCATTGACAGTGACGACAAAGTGCAGATCGTCGGCGTGGTAAGCAGCATCCGGCAGAGTATCTACGAGCCGCCTCTGGCCGAGATGGCAATGCCTATTTCCCAGATTCCCGCTGAAATGCGCCTGCAATTCATTCCCGCCATGAACCTGGTGGTGAAGACGACAGGCAGGCCGCAAGCTATCAACGGTGATCTGCGGCGTATCATGCACGAACTGGACCCCACTCTGCCGTTCCGCACGCCCAAGAGCATGAAAACCATTATCGAAGGGGCGCTCACCTTCGAGCGGCTGGAGAATTGGCTTTTCGGAACCTTTGCTGTCCTTGCAGTCCTGCTGGCGGTTCTCGGCTTATATGGGTTGGTCAGCCACGAAGTGGAGGTCTCCACGCGTGATATCGGCGTGCGCGTCGCGCTCGGAGCCACGCGCGCCAGAGTTCTCGGGCTGATCTACCGGCGGGTCGGCGCGATGCTTCTCGCCGGCCTGCTGATTGGCGGTTTTGTGGCATGGGCCGCCCAGAAACTGATTACATCCGTGGTAGCAAGCGGCTTCGGCAACAGCGCCGGTGTGATCTCCGGCGTGGTTCTTGTCTTCGTTTTCATCGTGTTGCTCGCCGTGGCGATACCGGCCCGCCGCGCGGCAACGATTGAGCCGATGGAAGCTCTGCGCAACGATTAAAAATAAAGCTTTAACGCTAAGACCAGCCGCCGGGCCAGCGCGGCGCCCGTGAAGTACCCGTAGTCGGTGTTGGTCTGCCTGTTATTTGCGTCGAACTTGGCCCCCAAATCGACTGTATTGAACTGTGTGTGATTGAAGGTGTTGTATGTCTCGAAGCGGAATTGCAGACGGCGCGCTTCATTCGAACCAAGCCTGAAGTTCTTGAACAGCGACATGTCAAAGTTTTCCAGGCCGGGTCCATAAATCGGAGCCTTCGAAGCGTTTCCGATGCCGTAGAGAGAATATCCGGGAAGCGGCGCTGCCACGGCGTTCCCATTAAACCACTGGCCGTTTGGTCCCGGCATAGCCGGATTCCCGAGCAGCACCACCCGGCTATCATAGCCGGTAACAAGGTTGCTGGCGGTGGTCGTGCTGGATTGGGTGGTCGCGCCCGTCACGTCAGCCGTGTAGGTGAGAGAGTAGGGAAGACCGAGCGGCGCGCCGGTTTGAAAAGTGCTCACGCCCGAAAACTCCCAGCCGTCCAGTCCTATGCGCGCAAAGGCATTATTCCAATGCTTGCTTACATTCGGCAGGTTGTAAACGTAATCAATGGTCATCACATGCGTACGATCAAAGCTGGCCGGGCCGTAGTCGCGGCTGCGATAGTTCAGCACCGGGTTGACGGTGCCGCCCAGAGTGTCCACAAGGTCCAGAGCCTTCGACCATGAGTAGCTGGCATGGAAAGTCAGGCTGCTGGAGAAGCGCTTGGTCAATTGAACCTGAAGCGCGTTGTAGTTGCCGATGCCCGCAAATTCCAGGTAGTTAATGTCCGTGTATCCAGGGTAGGGCCGCAGCAGGTTGGAATTCAGCGGACTGCCGGTTGTCGTGAAGTCCCGGCTGGAGGGGAGGAAGTTCGTGCCGTACGGCGTGGCATTCAAATTCCTGGTGTCCAGGAGGTGCTTCTGCTGATTGCCGGTATATGCCAAATCCAGAATGATGCCGGCGCCCATGTTTTGCTGAATGCCAAAACTGTAGTTGTAAACGGCCGGCGGACTGAAGTTACGCTGCACCGCCGTGACGCTGGTCGGACTCAAGCTTAAGGGCGTGGCAAGCAGGTTGTTGATCGTCGTGTAATTCGCCGAGGCAGTCGTGACGAGTGGAGGAGATTGGACAAGCTGCAAGATCTGGTCGTCGTTGAAGCGGTCGTAAAAGATTCCAAAACCGGTTCGTAAAGCGGTTCTTCCGTTGCCGAACACATCCCACGCCAAACCAATCCGGGGAGCTGTCTGGATACTGGGATTATTCAAAATACTCTGGTTGTACTTCACCATGCCTTGAAAGGGTGTGCCGGCCGCGGAAGAGAACGTTCCGATCTTGACCGCCGGCAGGATCTGACCGGTGGCGGGATCACGGCCCACGCGCACTCCATTGTTCAGATAAGGCTGAATGAGCGGCGGCTGCTGGGCTGGATTATAAGTGGAAAGGTCGAAGGCGGCGAGCGTATCACCGGCGCTATAAGTCGGCTGAATGAAATAGAAGCGAACTCCTAAATCCAGCGTCAGCGTCTTTGTCGCTTTCCAGGTGTCCTGCCCATACCATTCGACATTGTTGTATCGTCCATGCGCTCCCGGATGCCCGTTCGATTCCGTGTAGCTGTCAACTACTCCGAACAAAGCGTTTGAGTAAGCATAGCCGGTGTCCAGCGGATTAGTGGCGTCACGGTTAAAGGCGAACGTGCCGTTGAAAGAGGTAGCGCGGGCGGCGTTTCTCGTTCCATGCTCCCAGAAAGCGCCAAACTTCAAACTGTGCTGGTCGATAATCTTGGAGAAATTGTCCGAGTAATTCCAGATATTGTTTGTCCCGAAGAAGGGAAAGCGCCCCTCGATGCTCTCTTCGCCTACGTTTGGAATGCCGCTGTTGTCATAAGTCGCGTTGGGAATCAGGTTATTCGGATTCGCCTGTGGATAGAACTGGGGAATCGTTAGTCCTACTTTTGTGCGGTTGTTCTGGTCTAACGCAGCCTGCGTGAGGGCTGCCACGGTTTGTTTGGCCCGATTCACTCCGAAGGTGAGTTCATTCACCGCCGTAGGGCTGAACGTGTGAAGAAGCGTCGCCACAGCGCCGGCGCTATGGATTTCATAGCTGATCGGCAACTGCGGCCAGTTATCCGTCTGCCCCAAACCGGCGAGCAGCCCGAAAGCGCCCTGAGAAGCCTGATAGTCCTGAATCAGCCGGACGTAAAACGTGCTGCTCGGCGAGAT
>CAXUBB010000147.1:0-6745 GCA_964249105.1 uncultured Bryobacteraceae bacterium
AATTGTCCGGCAAGACGCTGGCGCGGGATGGCCTGCCTTTACATAACTTGGGCCCTCGATTTGGATTTGCCTGGCAGCCGCTGCCTAACTCAAACCGGCTGGTCGTGCGCGGCGGCTACGGCATCTTCTACACACGGCCCAATGGCAACTCCATTTTGCAAACTTTGTCCGGCCAGCCTTTTGTCAGTCGCATCGGCCTGAGCGGTGCTTCGGATGCCGCCGCCACGTTCCAGGTTCCTTTCATCGCTAACCTCACGCCGGGAGTCTGGGCACCGCGTACTCCCACATCTCAACAGTCTGTCACTCTCGTGGCTGAAAATTACGACTCTCCGCTGACTCAACAGTACAACCTCGATGTGCAGGGGCAGATCGCGCCCAATACGGTTCTTGAAGCGGGCTATGTCGGAACGAAAAGCTCGCGCCTGATGGAGTCCCGCGCACTGAATGAAGCTCTGCTGGCCAGTCCTGCGAATCCCATTAACGGCATTACCACCAATACGGTGGCCAACGCCTACCTGCGCGTGCCGTACGTGGGCTTCTCACCTACCGGCTTAACCAGCATTGAAACCTACGGCGCTTCCCTGTACAACAGTCTGCAAGCCACACTGAAGCACCAACTCAGTCATGGTGTGCAACTCCAGGTTGCTTACACCTGGAGCAAGGTCATGACGAATGTGCAAGGCTCGGGCATTAACGCCGTCTTCGCCGGCGGCAGCGGTAACAGCAACGATCCGAATAACCGTGCTCAGATGTGGGGGCCTGCGGCTTATGACCGCACTCATCGCGTGGTGCTGGTCTACTTGTGGAATATTCCGAGCCTAACCCATGGCGCTTTGCCGCTCCGTAAAGTTCTGAGTAGCTGGGCCTTCTCGGGAGTCACTACGATCCAGACCGGCAATCCGCTCACCATTACCGACTCCAGAGCGGGTTCAATCTATGGATTCGCCAGTACCGCACGCGCTCAACTCTGTCCGGGTATCGCATCGAATCAGCTCGCGACCAGTGGAAGCGTGGGGAGCCGGGTCAATGACTACTTCAACACCGCTGGATTTTGCGCGGCGCCCGTGATTGGAAACGGCACAGGCTATGGCAATAGCGGAGCGGGCATCGTACGCGGCCCTGACCAGAACAATTTCGATTTGGCGCTTGCCAAAACAACCCACGTCGGCGGACTCAGTGAAAACGGGGTTGTGGAATTCCGCAGCGAATTCTTTAATGCCTTCAACCACGTCCAGTATTCCAATCCAGGCACCGCTTACGGCACCGCAAGCTTCGGCGTGATTGGCTCTACTTCGGTAGCAGCCCGGCTGATTCAGTTTGCGCTGAAGTACAACTTCTGACACAACGGAGCGTATCTACAATTCTTTTATGCGTTCATTCTTGCTTAGTCTTTCGCTGGCGGCTACTATTCCCGCATGGTTGTCGGCCGCCGAATTTAACCTGCCGGCTTCGCCCTCCACGATTGTTTGGGGCTACTACTCCGCTCAGGCCAAACCGGCGCTGACGGTCCACTCCGGCGATGTTGTCCGGATGCAAACAGCTTCTTCGTGTCCTCCGCCCACCCGCCTCGAAGCGGCAGGCGTGCGCCCCGGCGACATTCCTCAGTATGATCGGGACATCTATGAGCAGGTTAAGGACAAAGGTCCGGGAGGTCACATCCTGACCGGGCCGGTGGCCATTGCCGAAGCCGAACCGGGTGATGTGCTGGAAGTACAAATCCAGAAAATTGACCTTGATGTTCCTTTCGCTTGCAACAGCTTTGGCGCGGGTCGCGGCTTTCTTCCGAATGACTTTCCTTACAGCCGCCTGAAAATCATTCCGCTCGACCGCGAGCACATGATTGGAAAATTCGCGCCCGGCATCAACATCCCTTTACACCCTTTCTTCGGCAGCATGGGGGTTGCGCCTCCTTCGGGAGGCCGTCTGAATAGCGGCCCGCCGTGGATGCACGCGGGCAACATGGATAACAAGGAACTGGTGGCGGGAACGACGCTCTTTATTCCCGTATTTGCCAAGGGAGCGCTGTTCGAAGTCGGCGATGGGCACGCTGGGCAAGGGAATGGCGAGGTCGACATCACGGCTATGGAAACTCTCATGACGGGCACATTCAAATTAGTGGTGCATAAAGATCAGCACTTGCTCTGGCCTCGCGGCGAAACCCCGACCAGCTATATTTCCATGGGTTTCGACGAAGATTTAAAGACCGCCACCGAAATGGCTGTCCGCAACATGATCGACTTCCTGGTCACCGAAAAGCACCTCAGCCGGGACGATGCCTACGCCCTGACAAGCGTCGCAATTGATGTTGATATCACTCAATTGGTGGACGGTAAAGTTGGTGTCCACGCCCTATGTCCGAAGAACATCTTTAATAAAACAGAGTAGACACGCCTATAAAGCAAAAGAGCATCCTGCGAAACAGGATGCTCTTTTGCTTTTGTAATCAGAAGCCAAATCTAGCGATGTCCGCCGCGAAACCCGCCGCCCGAGAAGGCGCGAACCTGCGTTCGCACGCCGCCTACGTAGCCAGGCCGGAGACTCCGCCCGTAATAGGAGCCGCGCACGCCGAGATAACCTCGGCCATAGCCCCAAGGCGCTCCGTAAACGAAGCCCGGCGAGTAGAAGCCCCAACCAAACGGGCTGTTCCAGATACCGGCTCCCGGCAGGAACGCATAACCTGACCAGAAGGGGTCCCAATACCAGCCTGGTCCGTACCACCCACCACCGGCCACAATCAGATTCGCCGCATGCACGTTCGCTTCAGATTCCTCCCGGCTTCTCACCTTGCTCCAAACGTACAAAGGATCGCTTTCAGCGGACTTTACGGAGAAGTCTCGCTTCTTGAGCGGTTTGTCGCTCCCCAGCAGAACTTCGTCGCCTTTCTTCAGCGTGGTCTCCCCGGCTGCTTGCGTAACCTGAGCCTTGCCGTCCAGCACTCTCACGCTTCCTCCATTGCCATCGAAGGCATATAGCCCTCCGCGTTCGATCTGCGTGACCGCTCCGTTCACGGTGACATCCAGAGTGGAGCCTTTCACCGGATCGGCTGTTTCCACCAGGGCAGAACCTCGATTTACCTGTAGTTGAATATCCGCAAGCCCGGCAGAGATCATCCGTACTTCGCTGTTATGACCGATACGGAGAAAAGCGCCGGGATTTAATAGCACTTCCGCATAACCGTTGCCGGTCGCAATCTCCTGATTCGGTTTGACGACCGCCGAACTTGCCATGGAACCTGAGAGCGGATTTCCATCAAGAGCGACATCTCCCTCGGTATAGTTCACCGTGCCGGGGGATGCCATTCGTTCCGAGCGCATGTCGTTGGCGACGCCAGGATTTGTTATTGTCCCGTATGTCGGCGTATTGATTTGGGCCACGCCGGCGACGGAAGCTGTCAACAGGACTGCTACTGCCGACCAGCTTGATTTCCATTGCCCTTTCATATTGAATTCCTCTAACTATTTGACGCTTAAAAAACAAATAAGTCGCATGTTTTCAAATACATAGAGTAATTATGGTAGGTTGAAATGCACCACCACCAGGAACCACTTGCTTCCCATCGACCCGTTCAAACAACTTCAAACGACACCGTGCGTACGCCTGTTTACAATAAACTGGGGTCTGTATAGCGTGCCCATAATCGATGGAGCAGGAGAGGATTCATGGCAGAAGATTTTTCCAGACGAACGTTCATCAGCGCAGGATCAGCAGCCTTAGCCGGTGTTGCAGGATTGGAAGCGGCCGCAGCCCAGGAGGCGAAGCCCATCCGGTCTCAGAATCATCACTTGCCGAACGAATCGCAACCGGGACATAACAATGTTCCGCTCGATGACGAGAACCCAAATTCAGTCTGGGCACCTGCTACGGACGCCGGTGGTCAGCCTCCGTTCAAATACTCGTTTTCGCTTTCACACAAGCGGCTCGAAGAAGGCGGCTGGACACGCCAGGTCACGGTACGCGATCTGCCCGTTTCCAAGAAGATGGCGGGTGTGCAGATGCGGCTGACTACCGGCGGTGTGCGCGAATTGCATTGGCACGTGGGCGCGGAATGGGCTTTAATGCTTTACGGAAGCGCACGCATCACGGCGGTGGATACCGAAGGCCGCAGCCATGTCAGCGATGTGAACGAGGGCGATTTGTGGATCTTTCCGGGCGGAATACCGCACTCTATCCAGGGACTGGGGCCGGATGGATGCCGGTTCCTATTAGTGTTCGACGACGGCAACTTCAATGAATTCGAGACATTTCTCTTAACGGACTGGCTGGCGCATACCCCGCCGGAGGTGCTGTCGAAAAACTTCAACGTTCCGGAATCGACATTCGCAAAGGTGCCCAAAAAGGAGCTTTTCATCTTCCAGCGCGATCTGCCGCGTCCGCTGGCCGAAGAGAAGCGGGAGGTAGAAGCCGGGACCGGCCCCGTGCCGCATAGCTATGACTTTCGTCCCGGCCAGATGAAGCCGACCAAAGTGTCCAGAGGCGGTGAAGTCAAGATCATTGATCGCAGAGTATGGCCGGCGACCAATATCGCCGCCGCGATCGTTCGATTGAAGCCGGGCGGCCTGCGCGAGATGCACTGGCATCCCAACGAGGACGAGTGGCAGTACTACGTCAGCGGTAAGGGACGCATGACGGTATTTGCCGCCGGCGGACGCGCGCGCACGATGGATTTCGAAGAAGGGGATGTGGGCTACATCGGCAAGTCCGCTCCGCATTACATCGAGAACACGGGGGAGGCAGACTTGGTGTTTGTCGAGGTGTTCCCAACGCCCATCTACGAGGATATTTCCCTTGCGGAGTGGCTGGCGCATACACCGTCCCGCTTAGTGGACCAGCATCTCGGTACCGGCGAAGAGATGATCCGGCAAATTTCGAAGCAGGAATCAGTTATTCTTCCGGAGTAGCGAGGGGTGCTGGTCAACTGGAAGTTACATGCCGCCGCTTGGCACAGCTTCGCCGTAAAAGTGCGCGAGGTCAACCTTCAACTGCTGCAAAGCCTCGACGTTCAGATAAATCATGTGGCCGGAAGGATAGTAGGTAAACTGCACATTGCCGCGCAGCTTTGGTTCCAACTGCATATGAGAAAGGTCGTACTCGGTGATAAAGAACGGCGTGGCTAAATCGAAAAGACCGTTGACGGAGAGAACTTTGAGCGAGGGGTTCTTGCGCATGGCGTCGGCCAGATCGCCAGCCACGTAGGGCTCGCGCAACGGCTGCTGTCCGCCGCCCGCCGGGTGATGAGTGTGATCCCAGATTCGATTGATGTTCGGACCGGAGGGAAAGTATGTTTCGTTCGAGGAGTATTTAAGATCGCGGTTGAGATAATCGTGAAACTCCGCGATGAATGCGCCGCTAATGCCGGTGCTCGATGGATCATATCCGGGCGCTTCGCCCGCTGCGTCGAAGTCGGTCCCTTCGAAACGGGCATCATAGCGGCCGAGGATCAGGCGATTATCCCGCAGCAGCTCTTTGCGGAAACGGGTAGGGCTGATGCGGAGATTCGCTTCCTTAATGTATTCGACCGGCAGGCCCGTGTAAGAGCTTAGTTTTGCGGCGATGGCATTGACTTGGGTTTCAGGAAGGTTGTCGCCCTGCGCCAATGCTTCGGCATACGGGCCGCGAGCGAAAGCGCGCACCTCATTTAAGAAGGCCTTCAGGTCGGCGGGCTTATTCTTGATTTTGTCAAAGTGCCAGGCCGTCGCGGCAAAAGTGGGAAGATAGCCAATCGGCTCGTTGTCAAAGCCTGGGCTGCGAATAGCGTAATTCAGGATGGTGGACATCAGGACGACTCCATTGAAATACATGCCGTCATTCTGGAGCGCGTCAACGAGGGCGGCGGAACGGGTGGTGCCGTAAGACTCGCCGAAGAGAAATTTGGGAGAGTTCCAGCGCTGATTGAGGGAAACATAACGCGTGATGAATCGACCGAACGCCCGCACGTCCTGATCCGTGCCGGCGAAATCCTTTTCCGTAGCTTTGCCGACGGGCCGGGAGTAGCCGCTCCCCACGGCATCGATGAAGACCAGATCGCTTTTATCGAGAAGGCTGTATTGATTGGGAACCAGTTGATAGGGACCCGATCCGGTCGCCTTGGGACTGGCGGTGACGACACGCACCGGCCCAACCGATCCCATGTGCAGCCAAAGACTCGCCGACCCAGGACCGCCGTTATAAAGAAAGGTGACGGGCCGGGTACGCGGATCGGTGACTCCGTCTTCGGTGTAGGCAACATAGAAGACGCTGCCGTAAGGCTTGGAATCTTTTCCGTTGATGAGCAGAGTTCCAGCCGTGGCGCTGTAGTGAATGGCGCGTCCGCCAAGCGAAATTTCGTGATGCGTTACAGAGTTCCGTTCGGGAGGAATGCCGGCGGGCTTTTCTTCTTTCGGAGCCGCCGAGGGCTCGCTTGGGTTGACGATTTGCCCGGAAGCGGCGAGCGAAAGCGAGCCAAGTAGGGCGGCTGCATAAAAGAGTTGAGGGAGACGGCTGTAGGAATTCACGATGATGCTTGGGGCTATTCTCGCATACGGCAGGAAAGGAAAACGAGGCCGGAAGCAGCCTTTACCACTCTGATTCGATCGGGATCACATCGGCAAAAACGAACCCGTCCCGCTCCACGATCTCGCCGGATCTTACGGCAATGGGATGCGTAAACACGGGCGAATCGTAAACGAACGTGTGAAATTCGCCGTTCTCCCCGCAAGGATCGACACCCTTGGGAAGGCGTTGCAGGAAATCTGCGTCGAAATCACAT
>CAXUBB010000147.1:6755-10976 GCA_964249105.1 uncultured Bryobacteraceae bacterium
CAAGTGATCTTGGCCTTGACTCCGGCGGCAATCATATCGACGGCTAAACGCGCTGTGGGAATCTTCCAGACGGGAAAGACCGGCTTGAGTCCTGAATCCTGTAATTGCCGTTCGCGGTAAGCGCGAATGTCTTGCAGGAACAGATCGCCGAAGGCAATCGCTGTTATGTTCTCCCGTATCGCCCGTTGAAACACCGGGCGCATGAGGTCTTCATACTGCACGTTTGAACAGGGCCAAGGCAGTTCCACCTGCCACAAAGGCAGGCCGATGCGCTCGGCTTGCGCCTGCACCAACGATCGGCGGACGGCATGCATCGCCACGCGATCAGCGGTAGCGTTGAATGTGGTGAGGAGCGCCGCTACGCGCACGTCCGCGCGCTGAGAGAGCAGGTGGAGCGCCCATGCACTGTCTTTGCCGCTGCTCCAGGATAAGACAATAGTTTGCAACGATAATCCTCTTCCAAGATAAATAATCATGAAGCTTACTTTCCGCTCTATTCTGGTGTTGGTCCTTTGCTCGCGTGTCTTTTGGGGGCAAGAAACTCTTGTTCTGAGGGTAGGAACCCTCCTGGACGGCAAGGGCAAGGTGCAGCGAAATACATCGGTGGTCGTGGCGGATTCCACCATCACGGAGATAGGGAAAGGCGGCGTCGGAACAGAAATCGATTTACGCAAATACACTCTTCTCCCCGGCTTTATCGATACGCACGTCCACATCGGATGGCACTTTGGTCCGGATGGCCGCTATCAGCCTCACGACTCCTCTCCGGCGTCGGCCCTGGGCTATGCCATGGAGAATGCCTACGTCACTCTGATGGGCGGCTTTACAACTGTTCAAAGCGTAGGGAGTCCTGGAGATGGCGATTTGCGCACGGCGCTCAATCGAGGCATTCTGCCGGGCCCTCGGCTGCTGACCTCTCTGGGATCGATTAGTGACCCGTCCCTCAGCGTAGAACAGATTCGGGCGACAGTGCGGAAGTTTGCTGCTGACCACGCTGACCTTGTAAAAATCTTCGCTTCCAAAAGTTTTCGCGAGGGCGGCGGTCAAACGCTCAGTCAAGCGCAAATCGAAGCAGCCTGCGGAGAGGCCAAGATCCAGCACCTTCGGACGCTGGTGCATGTGTACGGGCCGGAAACGATCCGCGAGGTTTCCGAGGCGGGCTGCACCTCTGTCGAGCACGGGACATTGATCACGCCTGAAGTATTAAAGCTTTTAGCAGAGCGCGGAACCTACTTCGACCCGAACATCGGCCTCGTCGCGCAGAATTATTTGGCGCATCGCGCGAATTATCTTGGTATCGGCAACTACACCGAAGAAGGAATGGCCGCCATGCAGAGATCGATTCCCGCCTCTCTGGCCGTGTTTAAGGAGGCGTTGAAGACGCCGCGCCTAAAGATTATCTTCGGCACCGATGCGGTCGCCGGGGCGCATGGGCACAACGTCGAAGAACTCATTTATCGAGTCCAGAAAGGCGGGCAAACTCCCCAAGACGCCATCATCTCAGCGACGTCTCTCTCGGCGGAATCACTCAACATGGGTGACAAGATCGGTACGATTGCTCCGGGAATGCAGGCAGATCTAATTGCGGTTGAAGGCGATCCTTTGAAAGACATTACCGCCCTGCGCCGGATTGTGTTTGTCATGAAGGGCGGCCGCGTCTTCAAGAATGCTCCTGCCATGCCTCCGCTCCGGCAGTAACGAACGAGTTGCTATGATCTTCTAAACGATCCGGCCTGCCATGAATCTATTCACAAAGAAGCCGCTGGACCGCCTACTGGCCGAATCGGAAGATGCCGGCGAGAAAGGCTCGGGCCTGAAACGGACGCTGAGCGCCACATCGCTGGTGGCCCTCGGCGTCGGCGCTATTATCGGCGCGGGCATTTTCACTTTGACGGGCGTTGCCGCTTCCACTCACGCCGGTCCAGCGCTCGTCTACTCTTTCCTGCTGGCCGCTGTCGGCTGCGCGTTCGCCGGCTTCTGTTACAGCGAATTTTCGACGATGATCCCGATTGCGGGCAGCGCCTATACGTACGCTTACGCAACCCTGGGCGAGTTGCTGGCCTGGATCATCGGCTGGGCTCTGGTATTGGAATACGCGGTAGGAGCGGCAACGGTCGCCGTAAGCTGGTCAGCGACCATTGCCTCGATCCTGGCCGACTTTAACATCAAGATCCCTCAAGCCTTGCTGGCTTCGCCGTTTGACCAGACGCCGGGCACGGTCAACCTGATCGCCATCGTGATTGTGGCCCTTATTTCAACGATCTTAATCATCGGAGTGCAGGAGTCGGCGCGATTCAACACCGTCATTGTTTTTATCAAAGTGGCGGTAGTGATCCTCTTTATTATCGTGGGTTACTTCTACGTCAACCGATCCAATTACACGCCTTTCGTGCCGCCCAATACAGGGGAGTTCGGCTCATTCGGCTGGAGCGGCGTACTGGCCGCCGCGGGGCAGATTTTCTTTGCCTATATCGGATTCGATGCGGTTTCGACTGCCGCGCAGGAAGCGAAAGATCCAAAGCGCGATATGCCCATCGGCATCATCGGTTCCCTAGCCATCTGCACCGTGCTCTACATTCTCTACTCGATGGTGTTAACTGGCGTAGTCAATTACAAAGAGTTGAACGTGGCTGCTCCTTTGGCGGTCGCCGTTGATCACATGAACGGAGTGCCGTGGTTAGGGAAGCTGATGAAGCTCGGTTCGCTCCTGGGCCTGACGAGCGTGATCCTGGTCATGCTGCTCGGCCAATCACGCGTCTTCTATTCGATGTCACGCGATGGTTTGCTGCCGAAGCTCTTCTCCGCTGTGCATCCGAAATTTCATACTCCCTGGATTTCCAACCTGCTGCTGATGGCCTTTGTCTCTTTAGGAGCAGCCTTCACGCCCATTGCGCAACTCGGAAGCCTGACAAGCATCGGAACGCTGTTTGCGTTTGTGCTGGTCTGCTTGGGCGTCATCATCATGCGGAGGACGAATCCAGACCTGCCGCGACCTTTTCGAACTCCATGGGTTCCGGTATTGCCAATTCTCGGAGTGCTTGTCAATTTTCTGCTCATGCTTGGATTGGGCGCGCTCACCTGGACGGCTTTCCTGAGCTGGATGGTAATTGGGTTAGTGGTCTACTTCAGCTATAGCCGTTTCCACAGCAATTTAAATCGTATTGAGAGTCCAACAAGGCCTTCACCCCGTTGACCTCAAAAACCAGCTAAGATAACCCGAAAGGAGTTTCCCCTTGCGCCTGTTACGCCTCCTCCCGCTTTTCCTCTGCTGCATTTTGGCAGAGGCGGTTCACTCTCCCGACGAGCGGCCCATTACGGACCCGCGCTCGATTTCGTCCGCGGCTAATCCCGCGGCTGGACCGATTGATATAAAGACGCTGTTCAATATCCACAGCGTGTCTGGTCCCGCGTGGTCTCCTAACGGAAACGAAGTTGTTTTTACAACCAACGCGACCGGTCGCCTCAATCTTTGGAAGATCTCCGCGAATGGCGGAAAGCCCATTCAGCTTTCTCAATCGGATGACCGCGAACTGGGTGCGGCGTGGTCGCCGGACGGACAACGAATTGCGTACCAGCAGGACCGGGCAGGCGCTGAGACTTACGATATTTTCACCATTTCAGCCCAGGGCGGCAGTGCAACGGACCTGACCAATACACCCGATGTATCCGAAACGAACCCTGTCTGGTCACCCGACGCATCGCTGATTGCCTTTGATGTGAAGCCGAAGTCTTCTCCGATTACCAACGTTGCAGTTTATGACTGCAAAACTCGAAGCGTGCGGTCCTTGACCACTGAGAAAACTCCTAATATGGGTTGGGGCGTCGGCAGGTGGAGCCCGGACGGTAAGTTTCTCTTCGCTGTCCGGGGCGATGTCGGCTACAACGACTCCGACGTGTTCCGCATTGACGTCGGCAGCGGCGCGGCGGAGAATCTTACGGCGCACCAGGGCAAGATACGCTATGGCTTGAATGGAGTGTCTCCGGACGGAAAGGCTGTTCTGATTTCGTCGGACGAGAAAGGCGGGTTTTCCAACGTAGCGCTGCTCGATGTTTCTTCGAAAAAGATCACCTGGGTAACGCGCCTGCAATGGGAAGCATCGCCGGGCGATTTCGCGCCGGACGGGAAGAGCTTCACCTATTTAGTCAATGAGGATGGCCGCACGGAGCTTTACCTGGCGGACCGGGCCACCCTGCGATCCAAAAAACTGAACTTCCCGGAAG
>CAXUBB010000148.1:0-8844 GCA_964249105.1 uncultured Bryobacteraceae bacterium
ATGTAATCCTCGAGATCCTGGGTGAAATAATCACTAGCATTAGTGGCGCTTAACGTGGCTGCCACATACGCCCGCTTCTGGGCAATCTTCTGGACGGTGTTGATGATGTCGGCAAACTCCGAGTTCGGCACCCGATACATGGTCATATCCATCTCGTAAGCCGGACTGGTCGTGCCGTCCTTTTTCATTTTGTTGATCTTGCGCGCCTTGCCGTCGGTAATCGCAGTCTTCCACTTGGCCCAATACTCGGCCGGTTTGCCGTACTGCCCGGAAGTTTCCGACTTGTTGATGGCGAACTCGAACTCGCTAATCGCGCCGCCGCGGGTCGCCAAGGTATTCTTGTCGAGACCCATGCGCGTAACAGTGTTCTCGTCCACCCAGCGATAGCGGTACTTGGCTTCCCAACTGGAGCAGGAACCGATCCCCTCACCCATCTGGAAGTCACCGCGAAAGAGCTGGCACTTGAAGCGGTAGTAGAACAAAGGCTGCCCGTGTTTCTCGCCGCGCCAATCTTCTATGACCACTTCCAATATGTAACGTGGGGTCAATCCAAAGAAGGTGCAGAGTTTCTCGGCGCCGGGTTTGAGCAAAGTGTCGCGATCCGAGCCGGGGTTTTTGCCAAAGTCGATGCCTTCCTTCAGAACGCCTTTGACGAAGTCCTTGAAAGCCTGATAACGCTGAAGTGCAGTTTCGGTCGTAAACACTGGCATGAAATTAGCGGCGAGATCGACCGGCTGTTGAATTAATTCCGTACTCATCGGACTACTTTCCTTTCCCAAAACATGCCGGCGTAAACGCCCATTCAGCATGTCCTTCGTTGAATTCCTGCCTACTGATTGTGCAGATGTAACAGCTCACTCTGTTAGATTCGTGACGTTATCTTGAGGATTCAGCAACCTGAGCCTTACAAACTATTGATAAGAAAGTAAAAATCTGGTTGCGTACCGATCCGATTTCATCACTTGTCAGGCCTTTGTAAGTGCTCTGCACATAGCACAAAACCTTCTGTTATGACTATAGCACCAACGGAGAAGAAAAGGAGAAAATAACAAAAAATTTTTACATCGCTTGTGAATACGCACTTTTTCCAAAGGAATCTGCCGGCGCGCAGCGCTCAAAGAGAAGACTTAAAGTTAGGTGAGCCGATTTACTACACTCTTAGAGTGTCGATTGAGAGCGTGTTTCTGATTGAGGCCACGCGAGCTTCTGCCTCCCATGATTCCTTCCTATAATGTGTATCTGTTCGATGTTGATGGCACTTTGGTTGACTCGGCAGCCGACATCTGCGGGGCAATTCAACACGTTTTGGCCGAGACCCCGCAGAGCCAGGTCCCGGATGAGTTTTTGCGTTCCTATATCGGACGGCATCTGATTGATCTGTTTGACGATCTGTTTCCGCAGGACAGCGCGGAACAGAAGGAAAAATGGATACAGCAGTACCGCGAAGTGTACCCGCTGCGAAAGCACGCTTCCACGACTTGCTTTGCAGGCGTGGCGGAAGTGCTGGCCCAGTTGCCGGGAAAAAAATCAACGGCGACCACCAAAGGCACTCCTACTACAAGTGCCATTCTTGAACAGTTCGGTTTACTGCCGTATTTTGACCATGTGCAAGGAACAGATGGTTTTCCGGCCAAGCCGAACCCGGAGGTCATCTTCCGGGCGTTGCAGGCCTTGGGCGCTGGAACGAAAGAGTGCTTGTTCGTCGGGGATTCCTCAGCCGATATGGAAGCCGCTCGGAGGGCTGGCGTTCAGTCCTGCGCCGTGACCTATGGTTATGGAAAACGGAGCGATCTTGCCCAGTGGACCCCAGACTACTGGATCGACCACTTACGCGATCTCATTCCCTAGCGCCGAGCGAGCCGATCAAAACACATTCGAAAGGGCCGGAGTGACTCCCATATTTGATCGGCAAGTAGCTGATCCGGAGCGCCCTTATTTAAACATGGTAAATCGCCATACAGTGGATGTCCGCGCCGCTGACCTGCCGCCTAAATTTGAGCCGTCGGTTCTGGTTTCGCAGTATAACTACGGTACTCCGGCTTTCGATCCAAGAACAGCAACAAATGAAGCAGGGAAGCGAGCCGGACCCGATGATTGCCGATGCGAAGCGCTGGCTCAAGTTGCGGTAGAGTTCCGGCAAACCTCATCCCTCACAAAGCCTTGCCCGAAAAGCCGAAGGACCGCTCAATAAGAGGCATTGTCACATAGGGGTTTTACGTAAGTGCTTTTCTTGTAATCGCATTGCAACGCAAAGTTAACGCAACGCTGTTAATCTCCTTGAGGTTGGTCTTGAGTTGGGGAGTTACAGGGGGAGTTGCATGTTTCAAGGGCAGACCGTTGCGTCCGCATTATTCGTCTTCGCTTTGTTTGCTGCCGGGAGTAATGGGCAAGCGAGTCATGGCAGCGTTGTGGGCACTCTGAAAGACAGTGAGGGCGGCGCGATCTATGGCGCGCGGGTGATTCTGCAACCCACGGATGCACGAGCCGTTACGAACCGGCAGGGGAGCTACACCTTCGCCGATGTAGCGCCGGGAACTTATACGCTGTCCATTTCATTTATCGGGTTTGCGCCCTATTCATCTCCGGTGACAGTCACGGCGGGCCAGATAGCGCACGCCGACGCGGTTTTGCAAGTCGCGGCACGGGCCGAGCAGGTCATTGTCACCGATGCTCGTCCGCACGGCGAAGCGGAAGCAATCAATCGCGAACGCACGGCGCCGAACATCCTGCAAGTGCTGCCTTCGGAAGTGATCACGAGTTTGCCCAACGCGAACGTAGCTGATGCTATTGGCCGTTTGCCGAGCGTTACGCTGGAGCGCGACGAAGGCGAAGGGAAATATGTGCAGATTCGCGGCACCGAGCCACGGTACAGTAACGTTACTATTGACGGCGTGAACGTGCCGTCGCCCGAATCGGGGCCGCGACAGATTAAACTGGACGTGATTCCGTCCGACCTTGTCGAATCAGTGGAGATCAGCAAAACGCTGTTAGCCAACCAGGATGGTGATGCGATTGGCGGCTCCGTGAACCTGCGTACGCGCACGGCCAGTGAGCGCCCCACCATTTCCCTCTTTGGTATTGGCGCGTTTACGCCCATCTTCAACACGCGGGGAGCGGACCAGTTTGGCGGGACAATCGGCCAGCGCTTTGGAAAAAATAAGCGCTTGGGCATTTTGTTCGGCGGTACTTATGACTGGAATGGCCGCGGTATTAATGATTTGGAACCCGGCCCTACGACGGTTCAGTGCGACCCCGGCAATTGCGGCAGCACTGCCAGCGCGAATGCGCCGTATTTCGGTACATACGCCGGAGCCGATCTGCGGGATTATGCCTATGACCGGACTCGCTTCGGCTTTGAAGGCAGCGTGGACTACCGGCTGAGCGATACGTCAAGCGTGTATGTGCGCGGGCTGTATTCGCACTTCAATAATTACGGCGACCGCTGGGTGTATAGCCCGGCGATCAACAGCTACACCACCTCGCCGCTGCAGGGCGGAGGAGACGGATCGATTTCCTCGAATGCGCAGATCCGGCGTCCGGTGCAGGTGATCGGGAGCATGCTGGCGGGAGGTCGCCACGGTTGGGGCGCTTCCACTCTGACGTGGGAAATTTCGGCGGCGCGCTCAGCTACGGAAGACAAAGGATACTCACAGGCGAACTTCGTGCCGGGCGCAAACTCGCCTTTGAACGCGGTGCAGTATGGGTTGAACTTAAACGATCCGTACCGGCCACGGTTCGTGGTGCAGAACGGAGTGAACATTTATGACCCGACTCAATACGTGATGCAAAGCTCAGACGCCATGGATGTGAACACGACCTACAGTCCGCAACTCAATCTGTCGGGGGCAGCGTCTTACTCACGCGGGTATAACTGGGGCGGACACCTGGGTACCTTCGAGGTGGGCGGCAAATTCCGAAACGCCCACAAGTTCCAGGAGTCGAATGATCTGTACTACAACGTCGCAGGCAATGCGACGATATCAATGGCGCAGTTCCTGGGCACGTTAACAGACAAAAACTATTACGACGGAAGCTATACCCAAGGACCTTTTGTCAATTACAACAAGGTTACTTCATTTTTCCAGTCCAACCCCGGCCTGTTCAGTCTGAACACGAATCTGACGCATTAGCGCAACGATCCGAACAACTATAATCTGCTTGAGCGCGTGTCGGCGGGTTACCTTATGAACACGATCGAGTTCGGGAAGTGGCGCTTTTATGCCGGGCTGCGGTTCGAGGGAACCGATGAAACCGTGCTGGGACGCCAAGTGATATTCAATGCCGGTCAGTACGTTTCCACGCTCGGAACGAAAAATGGATCGAGCTATGTTAATCCGCTGCCGAGCGCGGAGATTCGCTATTCCATGAGTTCCTCTTCGGACGTTCGCCTGGCCTATGGACGGGGCATTGCGCGGCCAAACTATATTGATCTTGTGCCATACGTTTCGGTGGACGATTCGACGCGCCGCGCCAGCGTCGGCAATCCGAACCTGCAGACGACCAAGGCAAACAACTTCGATCTGCTGTACGAGCACTATTTCAATCCGTTAGGAGTGCTCCAGGCAGGGCTGTTCTATAAGGACATACGGACTCCGATTTACTCAATTACGCGCGATGTAACAGGCGTATACGCGCCGGGACTGCCTATCAGCAAACGGGACCGGTGAATGGAACGAGCGCCTGGATTGCGGGTTTCGAGGTGTCGTACCAGCAACGGCTTTCTTATCTGCCGTGGAAGCTGAATGGCATCGGGATTTCAGCGAATTACAGCTACACGGATTCCCGCGCGAACGGTTTGGGTGCGCTGCTGGGGCGGACCGATCATCCGGCGCTGCAGCGGCAGGCTCCGAACACCTGGAACGTCAGCCCGACCTATGACAAGGGACGCGTATCGCTCCGGGTCGGGATCGCCTATAACCAGGCGAACATCTTCAGTTATCAGTACTCGGATAGTGCTCCGCTGGGTGTAAAAGGTCCGAACGGCGACCAATACCTGTACACGCACTTACAGGTCGATGCGCAAGGAAGCGTGCGGCTCAATCACGGGTTGTCGGCGATTGTGTATGGCTTAAACTTGAACAACGAAGTGTTCGGCTTTTATCAGGGCAGCACGATCTGGCCGATACAGCGCGAGTACTATAAGCCGACCTTCGGCTTTGGCTTGCGCTGGGAGCCGGTGACCGAACGTTTCTAAGGAGCGCATCCACTCAACGCAGGAAATCATCATGCCGAAGCGCCCTCCTAAGCACCCACATCCCCAAGATCCCGGCAACACCGGTGGTCAACCGGTCTTTGCGCAGCCGCAGCCTTCCCCCGATCCCACCGGTTTTCGGAACCCCGTGACGGATCAGAAACAGAAGGGGCTGGCAGTTCCGGAACCTGTTCCACAATCATCGGGCGGTGCAGTCGAGCCGATCCTTACTTTGCAGCAGGTATATGGACAGGACGGCCCTGCCAGAATACAGGCCATTGAGCAGACAGGCCAAATTGTTTTTCACTCAGTCGGTGATACCGGCAGCGTCGTCGGCCCCGCCACGCAATCCCTGGTAGCCGACAAGATGGTGGCCGACTTCAACGAACCAAGCGCCGCCGATGTGCCGTCGTTCTTCTTTCATCTCGGCGATCTTGTGTACTATTTCGGCGAGGCCACTTACTACTACGACCAGTTTTATGAGCCGTACCGCCAATACCCTGCGCCGATTCTTGCTATTCCCGGCAATCACGACAGCGTTGTCTATGCGAGCGATCCGGAGCCAACGCTGGACGCCTTTCTGCGGAACTTCTGCGCGCCCGCTCCCGCCCAGTCGCCGGATGCCGGAGGGCTATTGCGCACCACCATGATCCAACCTGGCGTGTACTTTACTTTGGAAGCGCCCTTTGTTCGCATTCTCGGTCTATACAGCAATACGCTGGAGGACCCCGGCATTATCTCGGACGAGAACGGCGCCAATTCCATGCTCGATGAACGGCAAGTGACGTTCTTAACCACCGCGCTGGCCCGCTCCAAAAGCGAGAGCTTCGCCGGCGCCTTGATTATCGCCGTCCACCATCCTCCATTTACGGGCGGATCGGTGCATGGGGGCAGCCCCGTGATGCTGGCGGACATCGACCGTGCCTGTCAAAAAGCGGGCGTTTGGCCCCATGCCGTTTTTGCCGCTCACGCCCATAACTACCAGCGCTTCACGCGCACAGTCAATCAGTATCAAATTCCGTTTCTTGTGGCGGGATGTGGAGGCCATTCGCCGTTAACAAAAATGCGCGCCACCTATCGCACTCCTTATAAAATCGACAATACCCTTACGCTGGAAAGTTATGATGACACTCACTACGGCTATTTACGCGTGGTCGTGAATGCTCAGACCATGCGAATTGAGTTTCATCCTCAAAGCGACGGAGATGTGACCAAAACTCCGGACGACCATGTGACGGTGACGCTGGCCACGCATGTAGTGAGCTAATTCTATGGGCGGCGAAGCAAGCGCGTGATACTCGAAAGCGCGAAGACTCCGCCGAGCAGCCAAAGCGTGGCGGGTTCAGGCGTCGGAGTGGCGAAAGTCAGCTCCGGCGAGGAAGCGGAGGCAGAAAGCGAGCCGTTCAGATTAATGGTGACGAGTCCGGAAAGTCCGCTTGGATCATTCGTCAGTACCGGCGTGCTGCCGTTCGCGTCTCCATAGGTATAAAACGCGAACTGGCTTGTGGACATATTGCCGGCGCTTGGGCTGTTCACCGCCGGACCTCCGAAATCGAGCGTGAACGAGAGCGAGCGGCCAAACGCGACACTTTCAAATTCGTCATTGCTTTGATAAGCGGTGCTATTGCTGATCGTGAGCGGCGCGGAGCCGAGCGGGCCGCCCATCACAGCGCCGGTGGTCTGCCTGGCTCCTGCGAAGGTGGCGCCTGTAAAGTTCAGCACCTCCAAAGTGGCAGGCTGCGACGAGAGCGCCCCGGAATCGAAAGCAAAGTCCAGCGACCCGACTGTGCCGTTCAGCGAAGCAGTGTTCAGAGAAACCGTCAGGAACTGGTCGGCTTGCAAAGTGCAACCGGCAGCGAGAAACAGAGCAAGTGCAAGAAGATGAGCTTTACGCTTGATGAAGTAATTCATGTGAATTTAGTAAGTGACAACGGGAGTAAATGTGATGCGGGAGTTGCCGGGATCATTAAACGCTACCGGTGCGGTAGCGGACTGGCCGGGAGCAAGGCTTGTAACTGCGAAGGCGATGACCGGTGAACCGGAAACAACGGTCACGCCAGAGGTCAGATTCATCAATGAGACGGTAATCGGGCCGTTGATCGGTGCTGCTGTGTTGTTGGTCACGGTAATAGTACCGGTGTAGGTGCGGCTGATCCGGTCGTAAAGAAAAGCGCTGGTAGTGACCGGAACATCGGGCGCAGCGGGCGAAACCGGCGTGCCGGGGGTGAACGAGACGCCTCGCAGAACTTCGCCGTAACCCGCGCTGCGGACTGTGGTGAACTGCTCGAACGAAGCGGCTACCGGATCAGTGTTGGCGACGGTATCGGCAATCACGACAAGCTGATTGGGATCGGCGCCCTGATCGCCGTTGGAACTGACGGTCGAGGTGATGGCCCAGATAGTGGCGGTGCCATCGGCATTCAGGCGTCCGGTGATGTTCCGAAGTCCGTCGGTGGCGGGATTGAGAGCGGCCGGGTAGTTGTCGGTGACTGCATAAGGAATGCCAAGATTCAAACCTTTTTGGAGAACGTAGGCGCGCTGCCAGAAGCCATTCACGAGCGTCCATTTCTGCAGCCCGGCATTCGGGCTGGAAGCGGCGTTGGCGGTCGTTCCGTCTCCCTCATCGGCTACGTAAAGCGTGGTGGTATTGGCAAACCAGAGGCCAAAAGGATTTTGCGCACCGGAGTTTTTCGCCAGCGTCGTGGGAAAACCAGGCAGGATTGTAATGGGCGTGCCGGCTGCCGTGTCGATCGTGGGGAGCGTTCCTGTGTTGCCCACCTGATACACCGTATTGATGCCGTTACCGCCGCTGCCCTTGGAAATGTACAAGGTGTTATCGAAGACGGTTAATCCCCGGAAGTTATTATCCTTGCCAGCCTTGTCAGGAGGGTACGGCAATCCGGTATCGGGATTCAGGACCTGGGTAATCGAGAAATTGCCGACTCGCATCGGCGCGCCTGCCGGAGCGCCCGGAACAACAACCTGAACACCGGCTGCGGAGACGACATTATCCGGAGTGCCCGCTCCATTGTTGGAATTACCGACGGTAAAGTAGAATCCGCCCGCTAAGACAGCGGCTCGGCCATTATTACCGCTGTAAGCATTCACCTCGGTGTACTGAAGATTACCTGAAGCATCCACCTGAGCGACAGCCCGATAGTAGCTGTCGCCCACTGGATTTGTGGGATCGTAAACGCCCGGCGTATTCGAGTTAGAAACGTCAAGCGCATTCGGGCCGACAACGTAGGCCATGAAAGTCAGGGAGGAACGGTCTTCAGTAAGGTTCAGTGCCAGTTCCGACTTGGAGGAAAAACTGGTGCTGAGAATGCCGGGAATCAGGTAAGTACTGATCAGGTTGCCGGCCGTCGTGACCTGGTCGAGATAGATGGGCGACGTGACTCCAAAGCTGCCGTCTACTAAATCGTTGTTGAAAACATTACTATCGCTGCCGACCATCGGATAAGCGCCATTATCGGTGGCCGTTGTAGCGGGGCAGGATGCGGTGGCAGGACAGTTGGGGGGAAGCTTTTGCCCGACTATGACAGTACTCGCGTCACCGGTGTAGATAGAGCGACTGACCACCCGATTGCCGGGAGTAAAGCCGGAAACGGACTCGGCGTGAACGAGTGCCGGATCCGCTGCGCGCCAGCTGG
>CAXUBB010000148.1:8854-10946 GCA_964249105.1 uncultured Bryobacteraceae bacterium
CAATAACACCGTCAAGTGACAAACCGGTAACGACGCCATTACAGCGTTGTTACTTTTTCTTTTAGTCGGTCCGCAGTCAGTTCACCGCTGCAAGCGCCTTGAATAGAGCCACAGTTTAGCTTCAGCAAATCACAACTCTCATTCGACTGTAATCTATGCCCGTTATAAGTAATGGCGAAGCCGCACAGGCTTTCTGATCAAGCGACGTTCATCGCCGCCTGCTTACAGACTTTCGCAAAGGAGAAACTTATGAATGTTAACTGTTGGAAACATGCTTGCCGGATGACTGGCCGCTATGTCCTACTTGCCAGCGCCTTTTGGTTCGGTTCGAACGCTGCCGTAGCTGCGTCTTACACTAGCTCGATTTTTGCGACAGGTGTTCCCGTGAGTGCCACATCGCCCGATTCCGTCACTTATGGCAACGGATCGCTTTGGATCGAGTACAGCAATGGAGCCGCTTCTTCGAATTACACCGGCAGCAGCACGATTGTGCAGTACAGCCTGTCTGGGGTGATTCAGAATACCTACAGTCTCGGCGGCAATGTCGATGGACTGAAATACAATCCGTCGAGCGGCGTCGTTTGGGCATTACAAAATCAGGATGGCAACTCCCAGCTCAGTATCATCAATCCCGCAACTGGTGGCATCAGTACTTATTTGTATCCATCGCCCGTGTCCACGTCGCGCGGCTTCGATGATGTTGCTTTTATTGGCAACAACGTCTACCTTAGCCAGACCAATCCTACCTCCGCTTCCGATGCCGTCGTTGTCAAGTTGAACAACTCGAATCC
Organism: uncultured Bryobacteraceae bacterium; assembly: GCA_964249105.1. Taxonomy (GTDB): domain Bacteria; phylum Acidobacteriota; class Terriglobia; order Bryobacterales; family Bryobacteraceae; genus Bog-105. Next base: position 9,646 of record CAXUBB010000148.1, read on the forward strand.
CGGCACGCCGCTGTCCTTCTCGACCGTGCTGACGGGAGCCGGTATTCTGGCGACCGATCCTGATTCGCTCAAATCGACACCCACAGGCGGACTGATCCTGACGGGAGAAGGGGACGGCGCTCTGACTTTCATTACGAATCCCGGTACTGGCTCCCAGACAGCAAACTCGGTGAAATTAAGCGGCGGGAACGGAGCGACGATCGGCAGCCCGGACGACTCTATTTACGCCACTGCCGCATCGGGCACTTTCTACGTTACCGACTCCTCCACCAACACCGTGTATGCAATTACCGCCTCCGGACTCATCGCGAACACGTCCTTGTTCGTGAGCGTCGGTAATATGTTCGGCAGCGTTGACCCAGTCACCGGTGTGGTGACGCCGATTATCACTGGAACCGGCCTTCACGGTGCGGAGTTTGTAGCCTCCCCCGAACCCGCCAGCATTGGAATGGCGCTCGCGGGAGCTAGCGTTCTGGCCCTTGCCTTGCGACGTAAGCGCGCTGCATAACAGCGGAACACCAGCAACCAACTCTTTCGAGCTGGTACAGTTAGACCTTTCATCAAATGGTGGGCATTGTCATACAAGAAGGCGCTTAACCACATTGCCGGCCACGTCTGTCAGACGAAAATCACGGCCTTGAAAGCGGTAGGCGAGTTTTGTATGGTCAATGCCCATTTGATGGAGAATCTAGGCGTGAAGGTCATGCACATCGACCAGGTTTTCCGCAAGGAACCCGTTTTCAGTTGACAACCGCTCCTGCTACGTGGATGCTAGGTCCAGAGGGGTTTTATGCGCTGCTCCCGCCTGGTTTTATCTTCCGCTCTCGTATTCGGAGCTTTGGGACACATCCGAGCTCAGGAGATTGTTTCCGCTACCGCCGGGGTGGTGCAGTACTTTGAAGGGTCCGTTTTCGTGGATGACCACCCGATTGAGCACAAATCGTCTGTATTTACCAGCCTTAAAAACGGATCGACTCTGCGGACGGAAAAAGGGCGGGCGGAACTCCTGCTCAGCCCTGGTGTGTTTCTCCGGCTTGATGAAAAAAGTTCGATCCGCATGCTTTCCACTTCACTGGCTGATATCCGCCTAGAGTTGCTGGCGGGATCCGCGATTGTTGATAATCTTGAGGCCAAGCCGGACCATACCCCGGTGCTGGTCTACAAGGACTTTCAGGTTCGTTTCCCTAAACCAGGTATTTATCGGCTCAATGGTGAGTTGGAGGAGATGGAGGCCTATCGCGGCGAAGCGGAAGTGTCCCACCGGCGCGCTACGGTCACGGTGGACTCGTCGCATCTGTATT
>CAXUBB010000149.1:0-428 GCA_964249105.1 uncultured Bryobacteraceae bacterium
CGCCGAAGCCGACTATAACCATAAAACAAACCGAAAACCACAGCACATGGGAGAGGCCGAAGAGAACCAGCGCGACTCCCAGCATCGCGGTCGCGATCTGAAGCATGCTTGTCAGTCCAACGATCGACTTGCGGACAGCCAGGGAGAGCGCCGACACAAGCGCGCCGACTCCCGAAGCCGCCGTCAGCCAGCCGAGAGTGGTTGCGCCGCCGTGCAGCACTTGACCGGCGAAAATCGGCAGGAGCGCGGTATAGGAGTAGCCCATCAGGCTGACAAGCGAAAAGAGCAGAAGGATCGTGCGGATGGGCCGAAAAGTCCGGACATAATCCCAGCCCTCGCGCATCTGTTCGAGCATGCTGGCCTTTTGGCGCTGAATGTCTAAGGGCTTGATGCGCATCAGCAGCAAGGAGGCAATGACGGCAAAGTAG
>CAXUBB010000149.1:438-10925 GCA_964249105.1 uncultured Bryobacteraceae bacterium
CCGTCGATCAGGAAACACCAGCCTTCGCCGAAGGCTGCGATGATAAGGCCGGCGATGGCCGGGCCGACAAGCCGGGCGCCGTTTGCCATCGATGAGTTGATGGCGATGGCATTGCCGAGGTCGTTTCGATCTTCGACCATCTGGACCAGGAAGGATTGGCGCGCGGGCATGTCGAAGGCATTAATCAAGCCTTGCAAGATAGTAAGAGCAATGATCTCCCCGAGAGTAATAACATGCGCTAGGGTGAGCGCGGCCAGAGCGAGCGACTGGACCGCGGCCGCGGCTTGTGTCCACACCAGCAACTGGCGGCGGTCGAGGCGCTCAACCCAGACGCCCGCGAATGGCCCCAGGGCAAATGACACAATCTGCCCCGCGAAGTTTACGATGCCCAGCAGAAGCGCCGAATGGGTCAGGTGATAAACCAGCCAGGTGGTCGCCAACCGTGTCATCCAGGTGCCGAGCAGCGAGATGCTCTGACCGGCGAAGAAGAACTGAAAGTTGCGGTGTCGCAGCGCTCGCCAGGGGTGTGAGATTGAACCTGTAAGGAGAAAGGACTCCTCGGTATCCGACTTGCTTGCGGGACCGGTCACTTTTCCACCAGGCGCTTAATGATCTCGCCCGCCTTAAGCAGCGTTTCCCGTTCTTCTTCGTCGAGCTGAGCGATAGCCTGCGCCAGCCATGTCCGTTTTGCATCGCCCACGGTCTTCCGCAGGGCGACGCCTTTCGCGGTAATTTCAATATTCACCTGGCGGCCATCGGTTGGATGCGGCTTGCGCTCGACCACTCCCATTTGTTCCAGCATCGCGACCGTGGCTCCCATCGACTGCGGTTTCATGCCTTCCGCGCGCGCCAGATCGGCGATCGTAGCAGGCCCGTCCTTCGTCAGACGCGCCATGACGGCGGACTCCGTCAAGGAAAGCTCATGCGAAGCGGCCGTCGTGCGCACGCGGCGCACCAAGAGACCAATGGCCTGAGTGAAGTCGAGGACGTCAATTTTAAGGCTCTTTCGCGGCACGGCAATTGCATAATACGCACATAACAGGCAAGCTTGCAAGGCTACCTTGTAATAGCTGCCGCTTTTTTATTGGTTGCACCTCACATTGCAAAACTTACCCATTTCGAAACACCAAGTTGGACGTTACGGTTTCGGCTCGTTGCCATTACCGTTCTGTTTTTTATAACGCTCCAGCATTGCGTTTGATATTTCTGGAGATGAAGGCCACACCCCGCCCGGCGCTCCGGTGCGGCGCTGGTATTTCTCAAGAGTGTCAAGTTCCGGCTGAACGGCTTTTTCTCCCTCCAAAAAAACAACGCCTACCGCCTCGCTTGGAATACGGGCAATGAATTGCCCGGCATCTTCAATCATGCTGCGGATTCGGCGGTGGAGGTCAGGCACGTCAAGGGGCCGCTCGGTCGCCAGCACGCGAAATTCCTCCGCTGTAAAGCGGCTGTGCCGCGTAATGTCGGCGAGCATTTCTTCCGGCGATTGGCCGGGGAAGCGGCCTACAGCAGCGCAAATCACAGCCCCCAGCGGAAGAATGGTTTCATGGATGGTCACAAGGTCTACGATGTCACGGGGTTCACGCCGGTCGGCGGCGGCGGATGTCTTATTGGTCGCAAGGTCTACGGGATGCAGCACATAACCGAAAAGCTCGTCCGGTTGCGTCGGGAAAAAGCGAAACGCGCTGTCATGAACCCATTCAAGCCTCATCTTCTCGCCAAGACCTTCCACCTCGGCCTCGCGTTTGCCGGTCACGATCTTTTTCCATGTGAATTTGAGTCCGGCATCGGTCAGGGCCTTGGCGTCGGCTTGAGCGGCGGCTTCCAGGCGCTGTTCCGTATCCTGAAAAATATCGATGTCGCCGGAAAAGCGCGGGCCTTCCCGATTGATCGCAACACCACCCGCTATGTAGCTGTCCGGGCTGCGTTCCGCCGCGAGAACGCGCAATGCATGCGATTGCAGTTTAGTGAGGGGCACGGCAGACCCTTTCAATCCGTTCCGCGAGGCGTCTGCCTTCCATCCCGCCATGCGTGCGCAGAGCCTTGGTGATTGCTAGAGCGTCGGAAGGAGTGGGGTCTTCCATAGGCCGCATGTTCCAAAGGGCTTGCGTCCCATACTGCGCGAAAGCATGGCGGTACAGGATCGAAAAGTCTTCCGGTTCATACGGCGTATCGTTCATGATGTCCCGTTTTACCATGCGGCTTGCAAGCCCGCGAATGTTGCTGCTTGGGGAACCGTCAGCGTCTCAAATTAGACCCTTTGCGCAACAGCCATTGCCGCCCACTGACAAGCCGCGCCGGTTGCGCAAGACAAAAGCCCCCTGGGAAAATGATCGCGCTGGCCGGCCTTTCACGATACTTCGTTTTATGGAACTTTATGGTTCTCCCCAGCCTCCGCCGCCCGGTGTTTCGATGCGTACCGTTGCTCCCGCGGGCGCTTCGATGTTACATTTGCCGGGTAACACTCGTTCGTTGCCGCTTTCAGTAAGAATCGTGCGCCCGCAAGCGCCGGGAGCGCCGCCCTGTAATCCATAAGGCGGGTGGATGCGTCGATCCGCCAATAACGTGACCTGCGCCAGCCCCAGTAGTTCGATCTCGCGGATCAGGCCGTCGCCTCCGTTGTATTGGCCTTTGCCCCCGGAGCCGCGTCGGTAACTGTAGCGCCGGACCCGGAATGGATAGGCGTACTCGAGAGCTTCTATCGGCGTGTTCAACGAGTTGGTCATGTGCGTGTGCGCGCCGGACACCCCGTCGGCATGGGGCCGCGCTCCGCCTCCGCCCGCAATCGTCTCGTAGTAGGCGAAGGGATCTCCCGTGCGCGGATCAATCCCGCCGATGGTTAGATTGTTCATTGTTCCCGAACTGGCCGCCGGTACGCGATCGGGGAGCATCTGCGCGAACGCTCTCAATAATACATCCACAATGCGCTGCGAGGTTTCTACATTCCCTCCCGCCACGGCCGCAGGCGGTTTTGCATTGACCACGGTGCCTTCGGGAATGATCAGTTCCACAGGCCGCATCAACCCAGCGGTGGGAGCAGCTTCGGGCGGCAGCAAACATCGCAATACGTAAAACGCCGCTGAGTAAGTGATGGCGGCAACTGCGTTCAAACTTCCTGCTACTTGCGGCGCTGAGCCGGTGAAGTCCACCCGCAAGCGGCTGTGCTCCGGATCGGTCGTGATTTTTACGCGGATCTTGACAGGTTCGTTCGTAATGCCGTCATTGTCCAGGCAATCTTCCGCGCTGAACTCGCCCGGCGGCAATCGCTGGAGTTCCGCCCGCATGAGTTGTTCGGAGTGTCGCAGCAGTCCTCCGGCGTTTTCCGTGACACGCGCCAGCCCGTATTTTTCGATCAGGTTGAGAACTCGCTCCGCTCCAATGCGGCACGCGCCGATCTGCGCGGTCAGGTCTCCTTCCCGCTCCCCTGGCGTCCGGACATTGTTCAGGATCAGCCGCAGCACGGCTTCATTCAGCGCTCCGGCGCTCATCAGCTTGACTGGCGGAATGCGTATGCCTTCCTGATAAATCTCGCGGCAGAGTCCCATCGACCCTGGGTAAGTTCCGCCCACGTCCGCATGGTGCGCGCGGTTTGCCGCAAAAAATGCGGCATTTTTATCATCATCGACGAACACCGGCACCACAAGCGTGATATCCGGTAGATGCGTCCCGCCATCGTAAGGATCATTCAAGATTGCGACATCGCCCGCGTGCAAGGTCAATTTGTCCAACACGGCTCGTACGGACATGGGCATCGATCCCAGGTGTACGGGCATATCGTCGCCCATCGCGATGACATTGCCGTCGGCGTCAAATATCGCGCTGGAGTAATCGCGCCGTTCCTTGATATTGGGCGAAAACGCGGTGCGCCGTAGCGCTCCTCCCATCTCCTCGGCGATGGAGTGAAAGGCGCTCTTAAAAACAGCAAGTTCGATGGGATCAGTTTGCGGGGACATCAATCACCAGGTTAAGAAGCGAGTCTACTTTGACGGTGCAATGCGGCGGCACAAACGTAGTGGCGCTGTACTCGGTAATCACGGCGGGACCTGTAAAGGTGTCACCGGCTCCTAATCGTTCACGGCTGTACACGGTGGCGGTGAACTGCTGATTTTCAAAGTAAACCGGCGTTGCCCCTATCGCCGCGTCTTGGCCGTTGCCGTTTTGCCTCTTGAAGCGCCGCGCTTCCTGTTTTTCGGCGGCGGCAGTCATTCGGACGCGCAAGTTCACTATTTCCACGGGCCGCTGCCGGTCCGCGTAACCGTAACGGCGCTCATGTTCCTCGGGAAAACGCTCGACGAAATCGCTGCTCCAGTTCACGGTTAGCTCATATCCTTCTCCGGCGTAGCGCAGGTCAGCAGTCCTGATTGCCGCCGGGTTCAATCCTTCCTCTTGCGCTAGGCGGCGTCCGCCCTCTTCGAGCGCCGCGAAGTGTTGCTCCAGTGATGAATCTCCCGGCTTCAGCATGACCGTTCGCGAGTAGTCGCGCACTACGTTCGACGCAAAAATACCGAAGGCCGACAGCGCTCCCGGCATGGCAGGCACCAGCACCTGGGGAACTCGCAGGGCCTGCGCCAGCGCGCAGGCATGCAGCGGACCGGCTCCGCCAAAGCTGCCCAGCACGAACTCACGCGGATCATATCCTTGCTCGATCGATATGGCTCGCAGCGCCTTTTCCATGTGCGCGTCCACAACCCGAATGATTCCTTCGGCAAAGACTTCGACGCTGGAGAGCGGTCCCTTGGCCCTTTCAAAGTAACTCCGTGTCCGCTCCTCATCGAGAGTCATCCCGCCGCCGAGCAGTCCACTCCCGCCGAACCTTCCCAGCAGCAGATTCGCATCCGTGACGGTCGGCTGCGTGCCGCGTCCGTAACAGATCGGACCTGGAACCGCCCCTGCCGATTCCGGTCCTACCTTCAAAGCGCCGCCGCAATCAAAGCACCCCAGTGATCCGCCGCCCGCGCCTACCGTGTGGATATTCAGCATCGGCACCGCGACCGGCATGCCGATCACCTTTGATTCGGTCGTGGTTCGCAATCCCCCTTCGGTATCAACCAGCGCCACATCCGTGGAAGTTCCTCCCATATCGAAGGTCAGAATCCGCGTGAATCCGGCTGCTCTTGCCATCGCCGATGCGCCCACCACGCCACCCGCCGGTCCCGACAAAATGGTCCTGACCGGTTCACTGGCCGCCACCGGCGCGGAAATGATTCCGCCTGATGACTGCATCACGTGGAGACGCGAACCCTGCGTGTGGATCTGTTCATCGAGCCGTTGCAGGTAGCTTTGCATCTTGGGCTGAAGATAGGCGTTGATCAACACGGTCGAGCCGCGCTCGTATTCGCGAAATTCCGGCAGGATCTCATGCGACAGCGAGATAGGCACGCCTAGCGTACACAGCGCCGCTCCCACTTTTTGCTCGTTCTCGGGATTGGCAAATCCAAACAGGAGTGACACGGCGATTGCTTCCGGTTGCAGCTTCGAAACCGCGTCGCGCAGTCTCGTTAGTTCAGCATCCGTGACGGCGCATAATACCGAGCCGTCGCTCCCTGTGCGCTCCGCTACGCCGATTCGCATCCCGTCCGGGGCGAGCGGCGGCTCGGGAGTCCAGAACCAGTTATAAAGTTCGGCGCGGGCCTGCCTTCCAATCGCGATGGTATCCTCGAAGCCCGCGGTGGTGATAAAGATTACGCGCGCGCCCTTGCGCTCCAGCAGCGTATTGGTTCCCACGGTGGTTCCGTGCCGCACTTCCGCTGTCTGCCCGTGCGTAACCTGCTGCACGCCGCTCCATACCGCGGCTCCCGGATCGGAGGGAGTGGAAGGAATCTTCAAAACTCGAAACTGTCCCTCGGAAAAGTAAACGCAATCGGTGAAGGTGCCGCCCGTATCAATAGCGATTCGCATTTTTAGGTGTTAACGCCTATCCTATTGTCATTGGTTCCCGCAAACATCACAACTCCGGCGTTCCGCTGGCGTAACACCACCTCCGCTCAGCGCCGAACGGTTTTAGCGGCGGGTCTCGGTTGGGGGCTGGATGCTTTTGACGTAATGCTGTACTCGATTGTGCTGGCCACACTGATGCGCGAGTTCGGCATGACGAAATCCACCGCCGGTTTTCTGAACAGCCTGACCCTGATTGCCTCCGCCCTCGGCAGTTTTCTATTCGGGCTGTTCGCGGATCGCGCCGGACGCCGCCGTACCCTGAGCTTGAGCATTCTGACCTATTCGCTGTTTACTTTTGCTTGCGGATTCGCCAACAGCATTTCCGCCTTGGCGGTTTTCCGTTTCTTTCTGGGATTGGGCATGGGCGGCGAGTGGAACTCAGGCGCTACCCTGGTGGCCGAAACTTGGCCGAGCGCCTGGCGTGGCCGCGCTCTGGCCATAGTACAGAGCAGTTGGGCTCTTGGTTACGCGCTGGCCGCGATAGTCGCCGGTGTTGTTCTGGCGCGCGGCAGTTGGCGCTTCGTTTTCTTTGTCGGCGTTCTACCGGCGCTTCTCACATTCTGGATTCAGCGGGATGTGCCTGAGCCTGAACTATGGAAGCGCCACGCCGCCGGAAAGCCTATTTTGCCGGTGGAACGCCGGCAACTCTGGCGAAACATCTTTCCGCGCTTGTCCGCGCTGCTTGCCATGAACACATTCGGCATGTTTGCCTGGTGGGGACTCTTTACCTGGATCCCGGCCTATCTCGCGCTGCCGGTCGAGCGCGGCGGACGCGGCTTTAGTCAGGTTGATTTCACCACATTTCTGGTTTTGCTGAATGTGTGCGGAATGTTTCCTGGTTATTTGCTGTTCGGGTGGTTGGCGGATCACTTGGGCCGCAAGCGTACGCTGATCGGGTATCTCCTCTTAGCCGCGCTCTCCGTGCCCGGTTTCGCCGTGGCTCGCCAACCGGGATTTATCTTGCTGGCCGCTTCCGTTTCGGCTTTTTTCGGCACCGGCTTTTTCGTAGGTTCAAGCGTGCTGGGCAGTGAACTGTTCCCGACGGCGATTCGCGCCACGGCCCTGGGTGTCTCCTACAATGTGGCTCGTGGCCTGAGCGCTTTCGCCCCCGTGGTGATCGGCGCGATTGGGGAGCGCCATGGACTCGGCTGGGGCTTTGCCGCCTGCGCCGCGGCGTTCGCCTGCGCTGCGGTGAGCGCCCTTTCCATACCGGAAACTCGCGGTACGGAACTGGTGTAGAGCAATGGGCCTTTCTACGCGATAATGAATGAAGTTATGCCCGATCTCGATATTTTCAGCGAAGAGTTTTCCCAACAAGCTGCGGAGGCTGGTAATCAGGCCCGGCTTCAATTATTGAAACAGGGGATTCCGGTTTTTTACCGGGATGATGAGATCAATAATTATGTAATGGAGCAACCGGATGGCCGGAAGTTTGAGATCCGCTACATACAAGGGGCACCGGGAGATCTCAATTATGAGATCGTTCGCGAGTTAAAGCATTCTTCGGCTGCTTAAATGCCGACACTTACGGTCATCGCTGGGCCAAATGGCTCCGGTAAGAGCACTTTAATGCGAAAGTTGGACTTTGAGGGACGGCAAAATCTGCTGAATCCTGACGATGTAGCCGTTGAACTATCCCCATTGAATCCAGAAAAAGCGGCATTTGCGGCAGGAAGGCAAGTGATAGGACGCACCCGTGAGTATCTGCAATCGGGCGTAAGCTTTGCCATCGAAACGACACTTTCCAGCAAACAGAATCTTGCTATTCTTCGTACCGCAAAGGATTCAGGCTATCAAGTTCGTTTTATCTATGTTGCTTTAGACAACCCTGAACATAATATCCGGCGCGTTAAGGAAAGAGTATCTTCAGGAGGGCATTATGTCCCCGACGCGGATGTGCGCCGACGATATCAACGCAGTCTTGCCAACGCCGCCGAAGCGTTGCGTCTCGCGCATGAGGCTGTTGTATACGACAATTCCGGCTTGCGGCACCGGAAAGTTTTGGAATTACATAACGGCGTTGTCGCCTGGCGCGCGGCTCAAATGCCGGAGTGGGCATCGCAAATCGACAAAGCGTTAGCCGGCGTTTAATACACTGGCGGGTATGACTCGTCGAACCCTGGTCGGTTCCCTGGCCGCTGCCGCCGCTCTTCCCGCGCAAACTGCGCCCCGCCATTCACATACGGAGTGGCGGCCCAAGCTTGGCGTCCTCGGCAGATACACGCCCGCGAATGTCGCCTTCGCTCAGGAGGCCGGCTACACCAACATGATCCTGGACGCCGGCGCCCGTTCCACTCTCGATGCCTCCACTATCACGGACACGCAAGTGGAAGAAGTAAAGCGCACGCTCACGCAGCACAATATGCATGTCTCCGCCTTCCAACTCACCGTCAATCACATTGATCCTGATCCTGAAAAACGTACCCGCACCAACACGTACTTTGTCCGCGCCATTGAACTGGCGGGTAAATTAGGCATTCCCTATATCGGCACAGCCTCGGGCAAGAACGCCGGCCAGCCCTTTACTCAGCAAGTGGACGAAGTGATCCGCACCTATAACGAGCACTACTTTCCCGCCTGCCAACGTAATAAAGTCCGCATCTTGTGGGAGCCTTGGCCCGACGGTCCGAACCTCGCTACCAGTCCTGTCGGCTACGAAGCTCTTTTCAAGGGCTTCAACAATTCGCCTTACGTTGGTCTGCAATATGATCCTTCTCACCTGGTCCGCCAATTCATGGATCCGATTCAAACGGCCCGCGATTTTGTGGATCAGATCTACGATGTTCACCTGAAAGACACGGAAATTCTCTGGCCCCTGCTGCGCTCCGGCGGCATCACTCCGGTCAATGGTCAGCATTGGTGGCGCTACCGCATTCCCGGCATGGGTTCCATTATCTGGCGCGATTTCTTCAGCGTTCTTCAGGACGTAGGCTACTCCGGCGCGATGTCTGTGGAGCAGGAAGACCCGCTTTATGGAGCCGACAACAATCCCGGCCCGGACTTCAGTGAAGATTTCAAAATGGGCTTCGTCATGGCCAAACGCTACTTGTCGCAGTACGTCCCTTGAGGCGAACGCCTCATAGAACAGGCGCAATATCAGTCAGAGCAAGGTCATCTGCTTATATGTAAAAGTGGATATTTCAACACCCCTGCTCCGCAGAGTAACCATTCAGCGCAGTACGTGCCATAACAAATTGCGTTACGGATGAATGAAAACGTTGGCACATCATTCCAAGTTCGATATACTCTCTAGGCGTTAGTAAAAAGCTAAGGTAAATCAGGCAGGAGTATTTAGGGAGTGCTTCTGCCGATAGAGCCTTGTCTTTCTCTGTTAGGGGGTCTATGAAGAAAAAATTACTCGCAAAAGCTTATAGCTTGTCTCTTCGTGCGCTTATTCTGCTCACTCTTGCAAGCATCGTATTGGGCCAATCCGATTTGACGTCTGTTACCGGGACCATTCATGATCCGTCCGGCGCCGTGGTGGCAAACGCCACCGTCACAATTCGAAATCAAGCCACGGGCGCTGAGCGGAAAGCCACTACCAGCAGTTCGGGCACTTACAGTATTCCAACCATACCTGCCGGCGCTTATACGTTACTTATTGAAGCTCCGGGTTTCAAGCGATATGAACAGGCGGGCAATGTCTTTCAGGCGAATGTCGCTGCTACCCTTGATGCCACGTTGACGGTGGGTTCCGCGACGGAGACAGTACAAGTCACCTCCGAAGCGCCGCCGGTTCAAGCTGACAGCGCAACGCTAGGGCGTGATGTATCGACGAAACAAATTCGAGATCTCCAATTGAACGGGCGTAATCCTTACCTGCTTTCTTTGCTGGAGCCTGGCGTGACGGGGGGAACCATTGGCGGTTTCAGTTTCGGCTTGAACAATGGCTTGAATGTAAATGGAGCGCGCAATCAGGACACTCTGATTACCCAGGACGGAGCCCCGGCGGTTCGCACTCGCTCCAACGGCACCAGTATCGGAGTGGCCGATGCGGACGCTACGCAGGAAGTGCAAATTCTCACTTCCAACTACAACGCTGAGTATGGACGCGCCTCCGGCGGTCAGATCCGCATTGTCACCAAGAGCGGAACGCGCGACTTTCACGGCACTGCTTACGAGTACTTTCGCAACAGCGCGCTCGATGCCAACTCCTGGTCTCGCAATAACTCTCCTGATCCTACTATTAACAGCCAAGCGGCTCCTTTCCGCTTCAATCAGTTTGGCTACAACATTGGCGGTCCGATTTTTATTCCCAAGCACTGGAACCGGGATCGAAACAAAATATTTTTCCTGTTTGGACAGGAATACGTGCGCTATCGGCTCGTGGATCAGAATAATTTGAGCAATACGCAGTTCGTGCCGAGCCTCGCCATGCGGCAGGGCAATTTTAGTGAACTGCTCAATCCGTCGAATCCGTTTTACGGTAAAGTTCGAACGATCACCGACCCGACGACCGGCTCGCCCTTTCCGAACAACATTATTCCGCAGAACCGCTTAAGCGCCAATGGAACCGCGCTCCTCAATATGTTTCCCGTGCCGGATCGCAC
>CAXUBB010000150.1:0-5599 GCA_964249105.1 uncultured Bryobacteraceae bacterium
GTACATCGCTATTTTCGATTGCGACCACATCGCGACCCGATCGTTTCTGCAGGTGACAATGGGCTGGTTCCTGAAGGACCGGCGACTGGCGATGGTGCAGACGCCGCATCATTTTTACTCGCCTGATCCGTTCGAGCGCAACCTGAACGTGTTCCGCAAAATTCCCAATGAAGGTGCGCTGTTCTACGGCGTGGTCCAGGACGGAAACGATCTTTGGAACGCCACGTTTTTCTGCGGCTCCTGCGCGGTGATCAAGCGGGAAGCGCTGGAACAGATCGGCGGCATTGCGGTCGAGACGGTGACGGAGGATGCCCACACCGCACTACGTTTGCAGCGTCTGGGCTGGAATACGGCGTATCTCGGCATTCCGCAGGCGGCCGGCCTGGCGACAGGCAGCTTATCGGCCCATGTCGGCCAACGCATTCGTTGGGCGCGCGGCATGGTGCAGATTCTCCGCACCGAATGTCCGCTATTTGTCAGCGGCCTGAAGCTGCCGCAGCGTTTGTGTTATCTGAACTGCGTCATTCATTACCTGTACGCGATCCCGCGCTTGATATTCGTCAGCGCTCCGCTGGTTTACCTGATCCTCGGAAAGAGCAACCTATACGGCTACATTTGGGAAATCGTTGCGTACGCCGCGCCGCACCTGGTTCTCTCCAATATGGTCAACTCCCGGACACAGGGCGACCATCGGCATTCGTTCTGGAATGAAGTGTATGAGATGGTGTTGGCGCCTTATATCCTGCTGCCCACCACCTTTGCGCTCATCAATCCCAAATGGGGCAAATTCAACGTCACGGCCAAGAGCAGCGTGGTGGAAGAGACTTTCTTCGATTGGAAAATCGCCCGGCCTTATCTGTTCCTGATTTCCCTGAATGTGATCGGCATCGCCATGGCGATTCCCCGTTATTTCACGGAAAGCAATCCATCCGGCGTTCTCCTGCTGAACGTGATCTGGGCTTTTCTGAACATGCTGATGCTCGGCGCGTGCGTCGCCGTGGCGCTCGAAAGCAAGCAGCGGCGCGCGAATGTGCGAGTGGATGCGCCGTTAACGGCAACGCTATTGGTATCGCCCGAGGAGACTCATCATTGCCGCGTGATCGACCTTTCGGAAGGCGGTCTGGCGCTACGGTCCGAACGTGTTCTGAACGTGGCGGAAGGACAGAGAGCGCTAGCGGTACTGCGGGCCGGCGACGAGGAGCATCGTTTCGCCGTCCAAGCCATTCGCACCAAAGAGAACCGCATTCATATGCGGTTTCTGGCCGACAACCTGGCGCACCAGAGAGCGATCACAAAAATTGTTTACGCCAGAGCCGACTCGTGGCTGGACTGGACCAAGGACCAGAGCCGGGACCGCATTCTCAGCAGCCTGGTTCATGTATTCGGAATCGGCGCACACGGCCTTTGGATGCTGCCCAGCCTTTTCATCAAACGGGAGAGCAAATCCACTGCGAAAAAAGCGGTAGGGGCGAGCAAGCCGGTTCTGCTGCCCATGCTTCTGTTGCTTGGCATCGGTTTTTCCGCCCATCGAGGGCAGGCCGCGCCGACAGCATTTCAGGATCATCAGAGTCTGACGGACCTCGGCCACAAGAACGCAGTCGTTCTACGCGGAGGCGACGCAAAGGCCAGTGTCAGTTTTGTGTTACCCGGCACGAAGCTTGTGGATGCGGCCAATCTTTCCGTGCGTTACGCCGTCGATCACCTGCCGCCGGGGAGCACGGCAAGCTTGAGCGTTGCCTTAAATGATGTGGAGGTAGCAACGGTACCGCTCAGCAGCGCTTCCCTTCCCCTCGAAACGCAGATCATCACTCTGCCGCCAGATCTCCTGGTTCACGATAACGCCTTATCGTTCCGCTTATCGCAACAGTGCGTTGCTCCTTGCAAAGCGGTTGCTAACGACCTGCCGACCCTGCGCATCGAGCCCAGCACCGAACTGGAAACATCGGGGACCGTGCTGGCGCTGCCCAACCGCTTGTCGATACTGCCGTCTCCTTTTTTTGATCCATCGGTTCACCGGCCTGTTGTCCTGCCGTTTGTCTTTGCTTCACAGCCTGATCTCCCGACATTGAGGGCGGCGGGAGTGGTCGCGTCCTGGTATGGCGTGTTAGCGGATTATCGCGGTACTCATTTTGCGGCTTCGATTGGAAAAATCCCCTCGGGCAATGCTGTTCTCTTGGCGCGATCCGACTCGGACCTGGCAAAACAGCTTGGATTATTCGGGTCAGATTCGACCATTGCTGTGTGCGACAATCCTTCGGACCCCTACGGGAAGGTGCTGGCGCTGGTCGGCAAAGACAGCGCGGAACTGATTCGTTTAGCGGACGCGGTTGCCCTCAATCAAGCGCGGACAGACAGCGACCGTACTTCCATCTCCGCTATTCAACTGCCGGAGAATCCGGCTTCGTCCGACAATTCACGCTGGCTTTCCCCTAATCAACCGTTAGCTATTGCCAGACAGATCAGCGAAAGCCTGCTGCATGTCAAGCAAAACTCGCCGGCGAAGCTCTATTTCCGGATTCCGCCCGATCTGGACTACGGAACCAAGACCAGTGTGCCGCTTCATCTCCGTTTTCAGCTTTCCGGGTTAACTCCCCACCAGCGCATCACTTTAGTAATCAACATGAACGGCGTGGTGGCCGCAGAGCGTGAACTGAGCGCGTCCGGCGTCGCCGGGTCCGAGATGCAAAGCTTTGCGATTCCTGTTTCGCTGCTCTACCCTAACAATACGTTGACGGTTGAGCTGGCGACGAGCCGTTCGGCTCCCTTCGCTTCTGATTTTTCAAAGCTGGACCTCAGGATACTACCCGATACGAGTCTGGATCTGCAGAATCCCGCGCGTTTCGTGCGCATGCCGAGATTGGACCTCTTTGCTACTTCAGGCTTTCCGTTCACAACCCAAAAAGATCTGAGCCAGACGGCGATTCTTCTTCCCAGCGCTCCAACCACCGCGCAGATCGGACTGTATCTGGATGCGCTCGGCTTCTTGAGCGCGCAGACCGGCTATCCGGCGCTTCGGTTTGATCTCGCCGACGCAGCAAACCTGCCGCAAGAAAGCGGCAAGGATCTGCTAATTATCGGAAGCAGCAACGACGGCGCGGTATTTCAGCCGTTTGCCTCAAGCATGCTGCTGAAACCGGCAGACGGCAGTTTTTTTGCCGGGGACTTTTCGCTCCCGCCGAGCGAGTGGTTGAGCCGCTCCGCCATGGGTCGCCGTGAGGAAGTTCGCTCGCTGTCAAACTTGCTGAACCGCGAGTCAGCTCCCACTTTCCTGATGGAACAATTTGCCAGTCCATTGCACGCGGGCCGGTCAGCGGTCGTGCTGGCAACCAGGTCAGAGACCGATGAGGGAGCCTACTTTACGAAGTTGGCGGAAGAAACGCGGCAGGGAAACGTTTCAGGCGGCTTGGTGTTGGGAGATGACAAGCAGTTCCATTCTTTTGAGCTGGCTTCCAGTTCGTACACCTTAGGAGCAACAACTTCCCCGATAGCCCTTTATTCGTCCTTCCGCTTTTATTTGATCCTCGTGCCGGTTCTTCTGATCGTCGCCGCTCTGGGAGTGGGCCGCTGGTGGGAAGAATATCTGGAGCATCAGGCCCAAGCGCGGTTGAGGGTTGCCGAATAGGAACGCACCAGCAGCAATAGGAACTATAACCATGCAACATTTACCGGAGCTTCGAGTGAAATTCAAAGCAGTCATCGCCAGTTTCGTATTTGCCGGCGCTATTTTGCAGGGCGCGGCCGCCGATAAGCCGTCCACAATTGATTTGTTGATTCAGAAAGCGCGCTCGCTGGAAGCAAGAGATCGGGCCGATTTGGCGGCTCAGGTATGGCAGCAAGTTCTGATTACGAATCCGAATCAACCCGATGCCCTGGCGGGACTCGCCCGCTGGGCCAAGCGGAGCGGCAAGATGGAAGAGGCAAACTCTTATATCGCCAAGCTTCGCAAAGTGTCTCCCGAGACCACGGCGCTGACCCAGGTTGATTCTCCTGATTCTTCGAAAACGCAGAAAACCCGCCTGGATGAATCGGCGAAATTAGCCGCAGCTCAACGCTATGAAGAAGCCATGCAAATTTATCGCGAGGTGTTCGGTTCGAATCCGCCGGCGGGCGGATGGGCCCTGGCTTACTACGAAACGCTAGCCCATACTCCGGACGGCTTTGAACCCGCAGTGTCCGCTTTGAAGAAGCTTGCCGGCGATTATCCGAATGTGCCGGATTACCAGGTGACCGCAGGCCGTTTGCTCACCTACCGGCCAGCGACCCGGTTAGCCGGACTGTCTCTGCTCTCCGCGATTGAGGGTTCCACACCAGCAGCGGCCAAAGCGCAAGCAGCATGGAGGCAGGCGCTCCTTTGGGAAAAGGGCAATCGCGCGTATCTTCCGTCTCTCCGCAGCTACTTAGACCGGTACCCAGATCCCGAGCTGAAACTTGTTCTCGATAAAGAGAGCGCACTGCCTACGAGCAGCGTTCCTGAAATCGCCATCAACAAAGATGAACAACTGGGTTATGAAGCGCTCAAGCTGGGTAACGCCGCGCAAGCGGAGCAGCATTTCTCCGCTGCTCTGGCGATGGATGAACATAACAGCCGGGCGCGGGCGGGCCTGGGTTTTGTTCGCATGAAGCAGGGTGATTTCGCTCGCGCTGCCGAGGAGTTTCAAAAAGCCAAAAAGCTATCGCCCAGAAATCCTAACTTCGCCGACGCGCTCGAAACCGCCAGATTCTGGAATTTCATGCAAACAGCAGCCAAGCTTACGCAAGGCGGTGATTGGGACGAAGCGATCACAAATTATCAATCCGCTCTTGCCATCAAAAGCTCGAACGTGGAAGCTTTAGAGGGAATCGGCGGCGCGTTCCTGGGAGCCGGACGGCCCGCGCAGGCGGTCACGTACTTTGAGCGATGGACGCAATTACAGCCGAACTCAGCGTCGTCATGGCAGGCGTTAACCGGAGCCAAGCTCCAGGCGGAAGGCGGGAAATCAGCGCTGAAGCTCATACGATCCCTGCCCCCGGCCATGACCGCGAAACTCTCCGATCAACCGGAATGGACCATTACCCTTGCTTCGGCTTATCTGGATGCGGGTCAGGAGGAACAAGCTTCCAAGCTGTTTTCCGAGCTACGCGATGCGGACCAGCTCCAACTCCCAACCGAGGTCCAGGTCCAGATGGCAGGTCTTCAGCTTCGGTTTCATCAGCCCGCGCAGGCAGCCGCGAGAATGCAGCGCTTATTGGCCGGGCATTCGGAGAATGCGGGAGCTTGGGAAGTGTTGATCTCCGCTTTGGTAGCGGAAGGCAAGCAGGCAGAAGCGGAAAACGCTTATGGCCGCATGCCGGAAAAGGCTCGTGAGATGGCGCTCAAACACCCGGGCTTTCTTCAGTCGATGGCGTCGATGGAAGCGGCAAACGGCAATCTAGAAGGTGGAGTTACCCATCTTCAGGCCATTCTGGAGATGCCTCCCTCTCGTGCCGATGCGCAGACAAAATTGGCTGTAAAGATGCAGCTTGCGCCGCTGCTCGCAAAAGGTGGACAGACGGCAAGCGCCCAATCCATGATGGAAAGCGTTCTCGAAGCGCAGCCGCAGGATGAGCGGGCCTGGAGAAC
>CAXUBB010000150.1:5609-9760 GCA_964249105.1 uncultured Bryobacteraceae bacterium
ACAACAACTGAGCGAAGTGGTATCGGCGGCCTCCCGTATGCCGCAGTCGGTTGCCGTTCGCCTCGGGACCGATAGCGATATCGTGAGTATCCTGGCCACGGCTCATACGGCAAACGGAAATCCGGATTTTGCCATCCGGCTTCTGCAAACCTATTTGAATCGCCCAAAAGCGGGTGAGCCGGTGCCGCCCGTGCGCCTGCAGTTGCAGCTATCATGGCTGCTCTTGAAGACGGCTGACGGACAACGCGACCTGTATCGGCTTCTGGAGCAGTTGCGGGCGCGTCCTGATCTCACCGAGGCGCAGCGGAGCGAAACGTCCGACATCTGGTCCACATGGATCTTGCGGACGGCTGATCGAGCCAGAAACCAAGGCAACTTGCCTCGCGCTCTAGCCGTGCTGGAGCAAGGATCCTACGCGTTTCCAGAAAACGCCAATCTCCAGCGCTCCCTGGCTGGTTACTTGTTAAAAATCGGCGATTCCAAACGCGCCTTGAATGTTTACTCGAACTGGGGTCTGCGCGGCGCCGAGGCGAGCGACTATGCGGGGGCGGTCGGCGCGGCTTTATCGCAGCGCAATTACAAGTATGCCGATGAATGGATTGCGGGTGGTCTGGCAAAGTGGCCTGCTGATTCCCGGCTGCTTGCTCTCGCGGGAGAGCGGGCGCAAAGCCGAGGCGACCTGAAAAAGGCGGAGCGGTACTGGCGGGAAGCGATCGTGCAACGGCAATCAGGGACAAGTGAACTATCCGAGGTTGTAAAACC
The DNA here is from genome assembly GCA_964249105.1 of uncultured Bryobacteraceae bacterium. Classification (GTDB taxonomy): domain Bacteria; phylum Acidobacteriota; class Terriglobia; order Bryobacterales; family Bryobacteraceae; genus Bog-105. The sequence continues at coordinate 6,372 of CAXUBB010000150.1, forward strand.
CGCGACGTCTTCCACACTGAAGTCACTTCTGGTGGGTCCGAATGCAAACAGTTCGGAGGAGGCGGAATCGTTGTCCATTCCAAGTCGTTCGATGCGGCAGGTCAGCGACCCTGGAGTCTCTTCTCAAAGGAAGCTGGATGTTCATCTCTCCAGCATGCGTACGGAAGAGAATACAGATGCACTTCCGGCAGTTTCGCGCGACGAATCCGCCGAACCGCTTAACGGAAGCATGGGTAACAGTGTTCTGCCGATGTCGGGAGAAAGTTTGAACCGCCCCGACGAAAAGCAGCCGCAGGGAGACTCGCTCGAAGACAAGCTTGCTTCCCTTGAGAGCCGCAGCACTCCTTTTCTGGAATCCCGCACCACCATCCAAAGCCGGAGCGGTCAAGCCGGATATGACCGCCTGCTGATAGAGCAGGCGAATCTGGAAGCCAGCACGGTCATCGCAAATCAGTTCCGCGTGAGCGTGATCGCCAAGCCGACCACGCTGCAGGGAGGCAAGGCAGATGGGCAGAGCACATTGCTTTTCGGCACGCTGCCGGCGGGCACGGCCTTTGACTCCCGGAGCGCCGGCGGTTTAGCGTCAGAAGCGCAAATTTCTTCGCAAGCTTTCGGCCTTCGGGTGGGCACCAGCCCACAAGATTTTTTGGTTAAAAATGTAATTGCCGGGTTCCGTTTTCAACCAGCGAGTGGACCTTTTACTTTCCTGCTGGAAAGAGATAGCGTGAAAGACACGATGCTTTCTTACGCGGGCGCGCGTGATCCCTCCTCGGGCCAGATCTGGGGCGGCGTCGTGGCCAACTCAGCGTCCGTGCTGGGCCATTGGGGAGACGACAAGTCGGGAGTCTACGCGAGTTTGGGCTATCAATCGTTGTTAGGACAAACCGTGGCGGGCAACCACGCCGTCAACGGCAACTTGGGAACTTACTGGAAAGTTGCCAGCAGCAAAGAAGGCAGCCTCACAGTGGGGCTGAACTTCTCCGCCATGCACTACGACAAAAATCTGCGTTATTTCACGCTGGGACAGGGCGGCTACTTCAGCCCGCAGCAATATTATTTGTTCAATGTGCCGTTCCGCTGGACCGGCATTTACAATCACAAGCTTCAATACGTGATTGGCGGAAGTCTCGGATCACAACATTTCCACGAAGACGCATCCGTTTTCTTCCCAACCAATGCCGCGCTGCAAGCCCAAAGGGGAGATTCCTACTCCGCCATGACCAGCACCGGCGCAAACTTCAATTTTGAAAGCCAGGTCAATTATCAGCTTGCTCCGCACTGGATGGTGGGTGGCTGGGTCAACGCGAACAATGCCCGCGACTACGTGTCTTATTCCACCGGCTTATTTGTCAAGTACACATTCCAAGCCAGGCCGCTGAGCTTTGACAACTCCATCACGTCGATTCCCGATTGGCGCGGACAGCAGCCATTCAGCTTGTTCTAAAGTTTTTGAAGATTAGAGCGTTTTCCAAATCACTGAAACTGGGACTCAGGGCCAGGAACGCAGCAACTGGACAGAGACATGCAGCCACTGCGTTTCCGGCTCCGTTTCAAGAGCAGGAATGGCGGGCTTAGATTCAGGAAACGGCTAGGACGCTGCTTTATTGCGTAAATATTCGTCTGCGCAACGCGAGCACGGGCCGCCTCCAGCTTGCCCCGCCACTTGGACCGGATAGCTTCTGAGAAGCCAACTTGCCGGGAGTAATTTCAAACCGGCACTTCTCAGCGTAGGCATCCAGACGTCCAGATGGAATTGCGAGCACGATTCTAGGCAAGCAATCGCCTCAAGCTATTCGACTAAGGCTGGTATTGCAAACATGACTGCGGATTTCTCTACGGGACGCATTCTCGGCCTGAGCGGATCTAACCTATCGCAACTTTGTGATCTAGTTCAATAAACGCCTTACCGTTCCATGCATATTCAGCAAAGCAGCCCGCAGTACCGTAGGGTAGCTGCAGACGACCACCATCACAGACTACTGCACTACGCTGACCTTCAAAGGAACCAAGCACGGTAAACGAATCCGCTTCGATCTTCCGAACTTGGGCATCTGTAAATCCCCAGACCGCAATCCTCAGTCCGATGACTCCGTCGTGCGCGGCGACTAAAAGCTCAGGTACGCCGTCGTTAGTCACATCTTTGACAACTATGTGGATGGTATGGGCAATTTGCAAAGTATCAAATCCTTCGGTATCGCCTTCGAACGGATTTTTCCATTCCTCGGGAAACGTCAGATTCAGTCCTGAACTGTGCTTGAACACTCGCAACCAATAACCATGACCGTCGATCCTAAACTTTACAATCTCATCATTCCCGTCTCCATCCAGATCAACAGCAAACGCGAGGTCGGTGCCTATCTCCCATACACCTTCCGCAACGAATTCGCCATGCAACAGAGCCTTCTCAGGTCTCATGTTCTCGCGATTTTGTTCGATATCCCAACGCCTCAGGCCGTCAAGGTATGCGACCAAGTGTTCACGCAACATTTCCTCCCAATCTGCTAAGTGATTATATTCGCGGAAGAAGATATCCTTCCCTTGTTCCAACTCCTTTCGAAAACCGATGACCCTCGCTACTTGATCGCCTTCGTTCTCTGTCGGTTGTCGAAAATAAACCCAGACCGTAGGCCGTCCGATCAACCCATGCAGCCGTCTAGCAAGTTCGAACTCTTCCAGTGTCCCGGTAGTCGTACTCTTCAAATCACTAGGTGATCCGATTCTATTCCAAAACATCACGATGACCAAGTCGGCAGACTCAAGCTCTCGGTTAATGAGTTCCTGAGGTCGGCCAAAGGACGGGATTACACGCTCCCAGCCTACCGGTTCGCAATGAAAGCCCAAACTATGAGCTCTGAGATTGTTTACTGTCTCCAAAAGCCTAGGAAACTTGGATCGCTCGGCGGTAAGGTCGCCTGGGCACGCGAGAAACACGCGTTTGACCTCGTAGAATCTGAAGCGATTCGCCATGCCTAAAGGATAATCGGTTAGACGTGCGTACAGCTCTGGCGCAATAGCAGCGCGAGTAGATTGATCTGAAGTTCTCGGATAAAGTAGTTAGAGGAACATTAAACCATACTTAATCTGGATGCAAAGACGGCGCACATTCGAACCGTGCCGATATCTGACGTGTCAGAGTGATTACAGGCGCGTGGATTGATGCATCCGAACTCACTGCATTCGCGGGTGGCATCCTGTCTCCGCCGTGCGGAACCGTCCTGGAAGTAATCCGATCAGCAGGTCCAGAAGGTTATTCGCCCGAGAACTGATCCCGAACAAGAAGGCGACCACTCTGATCAACTTACAATCATACTGAAATGGCGAGTCGAGACCGAGCAGCGGAGATCCTGGAGATCAAAAGTCGAGGGCAGCGGCATGCGGCCTGGATGCAT
>CAXUBB010000150.1:9770-10915 GCA_964249105.1 uncultured Bryobacteraceae bacterium
ACAAAAAGTTGGAATGCTTTTCCACAGAAGAATTCAGAAACAGCGGCGTTCTTCCCGATCCGTGCGGTCACACTCATTGAGGTATTCACACGCGCTTGGATAGCTACGTTCGTGGATTTCGGAAGACCATACGTTGAGCGGGCAATTGCATTCACAAAGAATGTGAAGCTCGACTATGAGCTGGTACGTGAGATACAAGGTCGAACAATTACGCTGGGGGACATTATTGCCCATTCTTTGTCGTTGAACTCCTTTGGGCAGATTGCAGGCGCTTTTGAAACCCTAATAGAAGAACATTTCGTACCCCGTATAACCAAAGCCGTTGGCCGTTGGGAAGCGGAAGTAATGGGCAAGCCTACTGTGCCCATCATCTCAGACGCCGATGCAATTTCCGCCGCTTTGGATCGTCTGTTTCGCGTTCGGCATATACTTGTTCACGAATATCCAAAACATCCCGTTTACGCCCAGGAGGATATTGCCGCCATGCTCGGAGCGGCTGCAGACTTTGCGTTTGCAACACACGAAGCTTGTACGGAAATCCTGTACGGCAAGTTGCCCCTTACAAATCTTGAGATGAAAGAAACATCTGGCGACGAGTGGCGTAGGCTCGACCAAGAATTAAATCACGTCTTGGAGCAGATGTCGGCACTCGAAGACGATGAGGGTAGGAAATTGCTGCATGATGCACAGTTCCGCTGGGTTTCATATCGGGAGGCACAGTGTGCATTTCGGGCGGATTCTACCCGAGGTGGATCGATGGCCGGACTCTTGTGGTTGCATGAGGCACGGGATCTCACCGAAGCTCGTCTGAAGCAGATGCGGTGGTATCTGGAGCGCGACGAAGGTACTTTCTAGTTAGAGGGGGTGAACTCGAACACTTGTGGAACTCCCCTCCTGCCTCGTCATTGGCCAGCAAACTCACCCATTCCGGAACTTGGAGCCTCTGTAACCAAACTGCCGCAAAATACCCATTAGCGCTGGTGTAATTAGCGATTCTATTTGGTCGGGCGAATTTACTCCCTATAAACGCCCTTATAATCACCCACTCTCGGGTCCGTCTTTATTCGCTTGAAGCGCTACCTAAAAAGTCAGGAAATCGTTAGCGTACGATTTTTGACGTTTGGTGTAGCTACCTCTTCATGGGC
>CAXUBB010000151.1:0-10891 GCA_964249105.1 uncultured Bryobacteraceae bacterium
CGCGCACCTTGGCGCCCTGCTCTTGTTTCTTGGCTCATTCCTGGAGCGGGACACTTACTGCTGGGTCGCCGCAACCGGGGCGCTATCATCTTCGGGACCGTTCTCATAACGTTTCTGGTCGGTCTCCTGATGCGCGGCTCCATGTTTGTGCCGGGCGGCAATGGGTGGGAGGTGAATGGAGCAGGCGCTCTCGCCGCTACTTCCCAGATTTCCGGAGGCGGTGATGTGCTTTCCAGGCTGATTCAATATGGCGGGTTTATCGGCGATGCCGCTGCCGGTCTACCGTATTTTCTTGCCACCTTGCTTGGCTATGCGGCTCCCGATCAGGCTGGTCATAACGCCGATTACGGCTCCAAATTCCTGGTGGCCGCCGGTCTTCTGAATATTCTCGCCATTGTGGATGCCTACGAAATCGCGACTCGTCAAAAGGACTAACTTTTCATGCATATCCATCTCGATCATTTTGAAGTAGCCATTCTTTTGGCGCTGGTTTCAAGCATTATCCTGGGCTTGGTGACCAAGCGCACGGATGCGGAACGCCTTCGATACGGCGTCTATTGTTTTGGCTGCTTTGTGGCCGCGCTCTTCGGCATTAGCTGGTTTATGCGCCTTCTGCACGGGTAAGAAATGAAAACGTTTTACATCGAAACTTTCGGCTGCCAAATGAACGCCCACGATTCGGAGAAGGTGGTGGGCACGCTGCTACAAAAGGGCTATGTGCAAGTGGACACGCCGGAAGCGGCTGAGTTGGTCCTCTATAACACTTGCAGCATTCGGGACAAAGCCGAACAGAAAGTCTTTCACCGTTTGCAGCAGTTTAAGCGCAACGCGGGCAAAGATAAAATTTTCGGCGTTCTCGGCTGCGTCGCCCAGCAGGAAGGCGAGCGCATCTTCGAGCGCGCTCCCCATGTGAACCTGGTCGCCGGGTCAGCCAGCTACACGAAACTGCCTGAAATGCTGGTGCAACTCGAAACCGGCCAGCGCCGCGTTACCGGCTTAAGTCTCGATACCGAAGAAACGTTCGATACGCCGTTCACGCGCCGCGATAATCCGCATCGCGCCTATATCACCATCATCGAAGGCTGCGATAAAGCCTGCGCCTACTGCGTTGTTCCTTTTACTCGCGGACCCGAGCGCAGCCGCACCAGCGAAAGCGTTATGCGCGAAGCCCGTTCGCTAACGGAACTCGGCTATACCGAAGTACAGCTTCTCGGGCAGAATGTCAACAGCTATCGCGATCCTTCGTCGGAGGGTTGGAATTTTGCGCGGCTTCTGGCGCGCACCGGCGAAGTTCCGGGAATGCGCCGCGTGCGCTTCACCACCTCTCATCCACGAGACTTCACGGAGGAAATTATTGACGCTATCGACGCTAATCCGGTCTTGTGCAATCACGTTCATCTGCCGGTTCAATCCGGCTCGACAAATGTCCTTTCCCGCATGCAGCGCATGTACTCGCGTGACGATTACATGCGCCGTATCGGGTGGATGAAGAACGCGAAACGCGATATTGCGATCACGACGGACATCATTGTCGGCTTTCCCGGCGAAACCGAAGCGGATTTCGAGGAGACGGTGCGAATGGTCGAGGAAGTCGAGTACGAATCGATGTTCATCTTCAAGTATTCCAAGCGCCCCAACACTTCCGCGCTGCAATATGAAGATCACATCTCCGAGGAAGAAAAGACCCGGCGCTTTCTGATCCTCCAGGAGCGGCAGCGGGCCATTCAGATGCGCCGCAACGCTCAATATGTGGGACAGCGCGAAGAGGTGCATGTGGAAGGCTATAATTCCGCTACGGGCCAGTGGATTGGCCGCACTTCGCAGCATAAGACTTTGAATTTTCTTGACTCCACTCTGCCCGCGCCACGGGAGAATGAAACTCTGGTGGGCCAGTACATGGATGTGCTGGTCACACGCGCGGGACCGAACAGTCTAGCGGGTGAGCGTGCTCCAAGCTTTGTGCAGTAGGCTGGAAGATATGGGTACTGGAAACAACATGGAAGTAGAAATGAAAATTCGCGGCCTAATGATGGACCCGATGACCAACATGCCCATCGTGGTTTTGAAGGATCTGGCCGGGGAAGCCGTTTTGCCGATCTGGGTCGGCATCTACGAGGCAAACGCGATTGCGCTCGAAATTGAAAAGGTAACAACGCCCCGGCCCATGACGCATGACCTGATCAAAGTTCTTCTCACGGGTTTGGATACCTCCATCAAAAAAGTAGTTGTGAGCGAATTAAAAGATGATACCTTTTATGCGCTGATCTGGCTGGAACGCAATGGCGAGTTGATCAGCGTCGATTCGCGCCCGAGTGACGCTTTGGCCCTGGCCCTTCGCCATGATTGTCCGATTTACGTGGAAGATCGCGTTTTGCAGACGTCGAAAAATTCGACCACTGTTTCGGAAAAGGTCAACAACGAAGAACTGCGAAAATGGCTGGAAAATCTAAATGATGAGGATATGGGCCGCTACAAGATGTAAGCGGAGTTAACTAAAACAAAAAGCCCCGAGGAATAAACTCCTCGGGGCTTTTTGTTTTGTGGTTTGATTAGCGCCTCCGCCCTTTACGAGCGGGAGCTGTGGTTTGCACGCCCGGTATGGTCGGATCTTTAAAAGTCAGCATGTAAGGATCTTTGGTATAACTATCAACAATTCCGGAAAAGTCCAGCTTCTCGCCTACTTTGATTTTGTCCATGGCGGCTGCCGGTAAAGGTTGGGAAAATTCAAGGGTGGCGTCCGGCTTGGTGGGGTCTTCCACGCCCAGGGTCACCTTGTTAGGATCGACCGAAACAACAGTGCCGTTAAAGGACTTGCTCGGCACCGCCTCTCCCGGCAGATCGAATTCCTTGACGCTGCTATTAAAGAATGCGTCTCCTTTATCTTGCAAGCTCTGTTTTACGGCATACCAAACCTTGAATCCAGGGTCAGACGCAATTCGCTGGTTCATGACATCAGCTTGCTTATTGGCAAGGTCCGCCGCGCTCGTAATCTGCAATCCGGACGGCGGTACAGCAGACGTTTTGGCCTGATCGAGAAGCTGCTGCTTGCCGTCATCGCTGCCGTGGTAGTCCTTGTAGGCTCTGTTGAAATAGTCGAGCAGTTGCTGTCTGGTAGCGGGCGGCAGAGCGCCTGGCCCGTCGTACTGGCCTGCCCTGGCAAATTCAAATAAACCTTCCGGGTATTTCTTTTCTGTTACCAGCATCTTGCCAAGAACAGCGGAAATGCTGGCCTGCTCCGGATTGGCCTGCAAACTGGCCGTGTACTCGCTCTCGGCGCCTGCATTATCTTTCTTGGAAAGCGCTTCCCAGGCCAGGGCGTTATGAGCGATGGCTATCGCCTGGTTCTTGATCTTGTCAAAAGCAGCTTGGTCAACGCTTGGCGGCTTCTTGGCGGCGCTGAAGGCGTCATCCGCTCCATCAATCACGCCATGCGCGGCGCTGTCCACCTGCGTCACTAAATCAGGAGGAGGATTCTGCCCGCCCAGGGCTGGACCATGATAGGTGATAGCATAGAGCGCCGGAAAATTCTTCGGATCCACCTTCAACAGATCGCTTGCTTTCTGAATCAGCAGTTGACGCTGAGAAGGGTCCTTGGCCGCTAACTGATTCAGCGTCGCCACATAGTACTGTAAACGCTCCTGCGAATAATCCGTTTGCGGATATTTATCCTGCCACTGATTCAAAAGCTGAAGCCGGGCGGCGGGATCCGGCGTTTGCGTGATCTTGGCGTAAAGATCATACTCCGCCCGGTCCTTATAATTTTTCTGTCCTGCTGCGGCTGGCTGTTGGCCACCTGCTGCGGACTGTTGTTGCTGCTGGCTCGTATCCTGGGCCAAGGCCACCGGAACGGCAACCGCACTGGATAAGAGAGCAAAAGCGCTCGCCGCCACAATTGACTTCCCAGCTCTCATAAAACAAAACTCCACGACAACCTCCTTAGAGGGATTTTACGTTTGAAACTTGAAGATAGCTTCTCACAGGACTGTTGAACTCGCAACAAACCAGAGCCTGTTACCCGCATTACCCGCCACTATAATAGCTGAAGAAAAAACAACCAGAACGGAGGCGTAAAGCCCGAGTATAAGCGTATACCGTATTCCGGCGCAATCCTTCTTACTGTTATAGATGCGACTTTAGCAGAACTTGTTCCCGAACGCGTGCTATCATCCCATTCCATGCGCCTTGCGGACTTGGCGGTGATTGCCGCTTATCTTGTGCTTATCACCTGGTTCGGAGCGCAGTTCAAAGAGAGCCAGAAAAGCCTCAAGGATTATTTTCTGGGCGGGCGCGGCGCTCCCTGGTGGGCTATTGCTTTCTCGATTGTCTCCGCCGAGACTAGTACTCTCACCGTGATTGGCACGCCCGCTATCTCGTTCGCCGGCAATTTTACTTTTCTGCAACTCATTCTCGGTTATCTGCTGGGTCGTATCGTCATCTCGATCCTATTTCTGCCGCAATACTTCCGCGGCGAGATGTTCACGGCCTACGAGCTGATGGGCCGCCGTTTTGGTCCTAAAGTCAGAAAATTTACTGCTGGTACTTTTCTGCTGTTACGCGCGCTGGCCGAAGGCGTCCGGGTATTTGCAGTTTCGATTGTCGTTTCGATTGTTCTCGGCACCGGAGAAGCCGTTTCCATTCTGGTCATTGTGGCGCTGACGCTTTTTTACACCTTTGAAGGCGGAATGACGGCTGTAATCTGGACCGATGTCGTCCAGATGCTTCTTTACATGGGCGGCGCGCTCGGCAGTTTTTTTCTGATGCTTCATCTCATTCCAGGAGGCTGGCCGCACATTGTGGCGGTCGGCGCAGCGGCCCACAAATTTCAGATGTTCGATTTCCGCGCCGCGCTCTCCGCCAGTTTTTTCCAGCGCAACTATAGCTTCTGGGCCGGCCTGCTCGGCGGCTGTTTCCTCACCTGCGCCAGTCATGGCACCGAACAGCTTCTCGTGCAACGGCTGCTCTCGGCCAAGAACGAAAGTGAGAGCCGGCGCGCTTTGTTTTCGAGTTGGATTGTCGTGTTTTTCCAGTTTGCCTTATTCCTGATGATCGGCGTCGGACTTTACGTCTTTTACGGGGACACGGGCCGGCCCGCTCCCGCTGTTCCTGAGCGGACCTACCCAGAATTCATCTGGACGCACCTGCCCGTAGGGTTCGCCGGTCTGGTGATTGCCGCTATCCTGGCGGCTGCTATGTCAAACTTAAGCGCAGCCTTGAACGCCCTTGCCTCCACCACGGTCATGGACTTTTTGCGGCCTCTGCGCCCGCGCCACACGGAAGCGCACTACCTCCGATGGGCCCGTTGGGCGACAGTTGCCTGGGGCGTCATCTTGTTCGCGGTGGGATTGATTGCCCGCCACTGGGGGCGGGTCCTGGAAGCCGGGCTTTCGATTGCCTCCGTCCTGTACGGCGCTCTGCTCGGCGTCTTCCTGCTCGGCGTATTAACCAAACGTCCCGGCGAATGGTCCGCCATTCTCGGCATGAGCGCGGGATTTATCACTACCCTGCTGCTGCGCTCACACGTGGCATACACCTGGTATGTCCTGATTGGTTCGGCAGCGACATTCATCGTCGGCTACGGAGCCAGCATGGTTATCCGGGAAGCCCGGCCCGTGGAGGCCAATGCCTAAATCAGACACAGCCGCTCCCCCTGCCGCCCTGCAGCGCGTTCTCGGGCTGAGCAGCGCCACGGCGATCGTTATCGGAACGGTGATCGGGAGTGGCGTTTTTCTCGTGCCTTCCACCATGATTCGCTATCTCGGCTCCGTGCGTGAACTGTTCTTGGTTTGGATTGTGGCCGGGGTGCTCAGTTTGTTCGGAGCGCTCAGTTACGCGGAACTCGCCGCCGCCCTGCCCGAAGCGGGCGGAGAGTATGTTTACCTGGGCGCCGCTTACGGGCCGTTCTGGGGATATTTATACGGCTGGACCCAATTCTGGGTAGCGAAAAGCGGCTCTATCGCCACGCTGGCAGCCGGTTTTTACACCTATCTCACTGTGTTCTATCCTGCCCTGGGCGCGCCCGTTCTGGTCACACCTTTCCACATCGGGCCGGGCGGAAGCTTGCTGGAGATTCATTACGGACAACTCGTAGCGATTGCCGTGATTCTCGTTCTGGCCGCTGTTAATTATCTGGGGGTTCGCTCCGGCGGTAATTTGCAGGTTGTTGTCACAGCCATCAAAATGCTTTTAATCGCCGCTGTCGTAGCCGTCGGGATTTTTTCGGGTAAAGGCGACTTTTCACACTTTAGCGATCACATACCCAGTTTGGGCGGCGTCGCCGGTTTTTTCGCGGCCATGGTTAGCGCGCTCTGGGCCTACGACGGTTGGAACAATGTCAGCATGATTTCCTCCGAAATTCGTGACCCGCAAAGAAATCTGCCCCGTTCCCTGATTGGAGGAACAGCGGCGGTGATTGTTACTTATTTACTAATTAACGTTTCGTACTTTTATGTTCTCAATGCCGGGGAAGTCGGCGGTAGCCGACGCGTGGCCGCCGACATGATGATTCATCTTTACGGCAGTCCTGCTGGTTCTGCCGTGACTGTGGCAGTACTGATCTCGATCTTCGCGGCTCTCAATGGGTCGATTTTGTCAGGCTCCCGCGTGCCTTACGCCATGGCGCGCGACGGATTATTCTTCCGCTCCGCCGCCCGTGTTTCGGGCCGCCATCATACGCCCGGCAATTCCATAATTCTGCTTTGTCTATGGTCCTGCGTGGTGGTGCTCAGCGGCTGGTTCGATGATCTGTATAATTTTGTCATCTTTGGCTCCTGGATTCTTTACTTATTAACCGCTCTATCCGTTTTTGTGCTGCGTAAAAAACAGCCAAATCTGCCGCGTCCTTACCGCGTTATCGGCTATCCTTTCGTGCCCATGCTGTTTGTGCTAGTGGCGGGATTACTGCTGGTCAGCACGCTCCAGACCAGGCCGCGTGAGTCATTTATGGGCTTGGTTTTAATGGCTTTATCGGTACCCTTTTATTTCTTTTGGCGCAAACGCAAGCTCATTACCAGTACAAAACTGTAAGTTTCCATTCTTTTTTGAAATTGCCACAACGTACCATTAGTACTAATTAATAATTAGGACTGATTTGCATTTTAATCAGACAAAGTTATATTGAATTTATCCTCAAACACCAATTAAACTTCGACTAAATCGTAAGTCCGTTGCGCGATTTTGGATGACCTAGCCCTGACGGGCATGGATTGAGAGGAGGCAGTATTTTGAATGTGGATAAAATGCTCACCGAACTTCGGCTGGAGCGTGAGCAAATCGAAGAAGCAATTTTGACTCTGGAGCGCCTGGCGCGTGGCCGGGGCCGCCGGAGAGGCCGCCCGCCATCATGGTTGAAGGAAGCGGCAAATGGTCTGGCGAGTGAAGAAGAAACAGAATCGCTTTCCGGGCCTACGGAACCACGCCGCCGGGGCCGCCCGCCTGGAAGTAAGTCCAAGCCGCTGGCCCAATTGATGGAAGCTTAACTAACGAAAGATCTAATACAGCAGATAGGGCTTTCTCCGCTCCGCGAACTGCCCTGCCTCTTCTTGCATCTTGAGCCAAATTGCGCTTGCGTCTTTGTGGTTTTCCAGGGCGTTTAACACTTGCCGGTTCCCGATAAGGAATCGGCATTTTTCGAAGTCAATTTTTCCAGGAAACAGCTTCTGAAGTCCCGCAGCCACTTCCACCCCCAGGCGTGTGCTGTCGAATGCTTCGCGATCCGTAATGACAAATCGAATGCCTTCGATCTCTACTCCCGCGAAGTTCGAGCTGTTTGGGCGAAATTTCACCGGGTAGATGCGGACTCCTGTAATGAATCGGGCATTCAGGAATTGAGCCAGGGAAGGGCCGTTCATCCAAGCGGCTCCAATCTGTTCAAAGGGCGCATCCGTGCCGCGACCTACTGAAAGCGCGGGGTCGGCTTCCAGCATCGCCAGTCCGGGATAGAGCAGGGCAGCATTCAAGCTCCGCATATTCGGCGACGGATTCACCCAAATTAATGAGGTCGCATCAAACCAGTCGCCCCGCTGCCAATTTTTCATTTTGATGACGTGAAGATCCGCGCCCCAATGTTGCTCGGCATTCGCCATACTCGCCAACTCGCCAAAGGTCATGCCGTGGCGCAGCGGCACGTCATAACAGCCCACAAACGACTCCAAGTCTTTTTCCATAACCGGACCCTCGATATGCGTGCCAGTAATGACGTTCGGTCGGTCCAGAATCCAGAAGGGCTTATGCGCTTTGCCCGCCTCTTCCACCGCGTAGAGCAGCGTGCAGGAATAGGTATAAAAACGGGCGCCTACGTCCTGGATGTCATAAACGATTGCATCAAAGTTCCGCATCTGCTCCGCTTGCAGCCGCCGCTGATTGGGTTGATAAAGACTGATGACAGGCAAACCGGTGGCCGGGTCCTTGCTGTTATCGACGTTCGCATCCTGCGTGCCGCTGATGCCGTGTTCCGGCGAAAAGAGCGTGGTCACCTGAACTCCCGCAGCCTTCATCAGATCAATATTGCGCCGTCCCTGCCTGTCCACTCCGGTGTGATTTGTGATCAGGGCAATCCGCTTGCCCTTCAACTCGGCAAATCCGCCCTCGACCAGAACATCCAGCCCAGTGGCGGTAACTGCATTCCGGGCCACCACGCGATGAACGCCGGCACCGCTGATGGTCTCGTTGTAGCCGGTGAGCGAAACCGTTTCCGGCACATCGCCGCCGAACGTAGCCGCCACGACCGTAGCCACCCGCGAACGCAGACTGCTCAGCGATTTGATCCCATGCGGATGAACCACGTTCGTCAACAGAACAACAAAGGAATCGGTAGTAGGGTCAATCCACAGCGAAGTACCGGTAAATCCGGTATGCCCAAAAGAGCCAATCGGGTATAACTCGCCGCGATTACTGGAATAAGGGGAATCGATATCCCACCCCAGCCCGCGCAGGATCGGCTGGTCCGCCGGACTTCCGGGTGTCGTAAACTTCCGCACCGTGAGGGGGCTGAACACGCGAACATTTCCCAGTTGCCCTTGTCCCAACAGCATTTCCGCATAAAGGGCCAGATCATCAGCAGTCGTAAACAATCCGGCATGGCCGGCCACGCCGCCGACAAAGCGCGCTCGTGGATCATGCACCACCCCGCGTAACGGCGCGCCCGTCGGCTTGTCAATTTCTGTAGGAGCAATCCGCCCGCGAAGACTAGGAGAAGGCAAAAAGCCTGTGTCCTTCATCCCCAGCGGCACGTAAACCTCGCGTTTGGCAAACTCTGCCACTGTGACGCCGGAAAGCCGCTGCACGATCTCTCCCAGTAATTGGAAGTTGATGTCGCTATAGATAAACCGGGCGCCCGGAGGAGCAACCGGCTTGGCGTTCAGGCATTTCGTTAGCGCCACTTGATAACCTTCGTTCGGAGCTAACTCAATATCGGGAGGCAGTCCGGAAAAATGCGTCATGAGCAGACGGACGGTAATATCGCTCTTGCCGCCCTGGAACTCCGGAAGATACTTGGTTACCGGATCGTCCATCCGGATCCTACCCTCCTCGAACAGCTTCATCAAGGAGGGCGTGGTTGCCGCTACCTTCGTCAAGGAGGCCGCATCAAAAATGGTGTCAAGCGTCATGGGTTCCCGCGCCGGAATCAACGCCCGGAATCCGTATGCTTTGCGGTAAACCACCTGTCCGTGATGTCCTACCGCCAGGACCGCGCCTGGAATTAAGTTCGTGCGCACGGCTTCTTCCAGAATCGGATCAACGCGAGTCGCCAGTGACGACACATCCGGCGTCTGTGCGGTAACCGCAACCGCTCCCATTAAAAAGAAAGTAAGCAATCTCATGAGAGAACTACCAGCCTAACTCCTCGATTTTGACGTCAGCCCTCTTGCAAATTTACGCACACGTGTGCATAATAAAGCCTGAGGTCATGACCAGTATGGCTGTTGTACTTGAAAACCAACCGTTGGCAGAGCTCGACGAGTGGGATGATTTTGTTGCTACCCGTTATCAAGAAGGCAAATCAGAAGAAGAGTTTCGCAACTACAAAGCGGATGCCAATCCGACCGTAACCGAATTCTATCGCCAAAATCACGCTTATCAAACTCTGGATTTTGCGCTAGGGAAAAAGGCTGAATACTGCGGCTTACAGCGCGGCAGAAAAAGTATTTGGGAGATGGCGGAGTACCTAAATCAATTGGTCGATGACAGCGATCCCGATACCGATCTGACTCAGATTGAACACCTGCTGCAAACCTCCGAAGCGATTCGCAAGGACGGACACCCTCGCTGGTTCGTGTTAACCGGCTTGGTGCATGACCTGGGCAAAGTCCTTTGCTTGTACGGTGAACCGCAATGGGCTGTGGTAGGGGACACGTTTCCGGTCGGCTGCGCCTATTCCGATCAAATTGTCTTTCCCGAGTTTTTCGCCGCCAACCCGGACAGCAGGGTGCCTGACTATCAAACTAAATACGGCATCTATGCGCCCAATTGCGGTCTGGACAAGGTTCACCTTTCCTGGGGACATGATGAATACATCTACCAGGTCACGCGCAACTACCTGCCGGAACCGGCCCAGTACATGCTGCGGTACCACTCGTTTTATCCGGCCCATCGGCACGGCGCTTATCGGCACCTCATGACGCAACATGACGTGAAAATGTTTGATTGGGTCCGCGCCTTCAATCCTTACGATCTTTACTCAAAGGGCCGTGAGCGTCCGAACATGCAAGAGATCATGCCCTATTACCAGGACTTGGTTACCGAATTTTTCCCGGACAAGATTGACTGGTAATTATTGAGTCTTCGGTTCAGCCAATCGCTTGCTGATTTTAGCTTCGATCTGTCTGCATAACAGTTTGATGTTCCACTGATTAGTACAAGCCGGCAGATTTTGAAGACGGGTAATATCCTCGGC
>CAXUBB010000152.1:0-10852 GCA_964249105.1 uncultured Bryobacteraceae bacterium
GCGCGTCTTGCATATCGCGCTCCAGCCGCTTTTTCTTTTGGTCAATATCGCGGGTCAGTTGATTGCGCTTATCCTCGCGCATCACGCTGCCGCCCTTATTGAACTGATCCTGCAAGGAGGCAAGCTCGCTTTGGCGGCTGTCAAACTCCTTTTTCTTGGGGGCAAATTTGGTGTCGAGTTCCTGGGAGGCTTTCTGGCCGTCCTTTGTCCCGACAATCGCGCCTTGCACGCTGATGACGCCGACTTTGCCAGGTGTCTGCTGTGCCGTCGCGCCAAGAGCCAGGCCCAGGGTGGCCGCAACCGAAATCAAACTACTTCTTAATAACATCTACTTCCTAATTCCTTCCGTAATCCTCAAAATTTTGCGATAACAAGCGGGTCATCTCCCTGCCAGCCGCGTTAAAATGTCCGCCCAACGGAGAAGCGGAACAAAGACCGTCTTTCGGTATAGTTTCCATCCGACACGCCCAGCGCGCTAAATGCGCTTCGGTAAGTCGCATCGTTCGCAAAGAACGAACGATCCGCTACGATCGGCGGTTGTATGTTTCCATTGAATGTACTCAAATTATACGCCCAATATAGTCTGAATGGAGCATTCACAACCGGCATTAACACCTGAAGTTCCAGTCCGGCGGAAACACGCGGCTTCTGAGTGCCAGGTACTATGTAGGCCCGTTTGCCGAAGTCAGCCTGCGGGAAAAGCCCGTTGAGATAAGCCACGCGATCCGTATTCAAACCGAGCTGATTTGGTAAGGTTAAACGGTTTATGCCCGCATCCAGGAACGGAGCGAGGGTAACGGGACCGATAATGGGGATTCGATACTCGTAATTAAAAACACCAGCGGTATCACCGCCCGCATAGGTGAACTGGTATGTAGGAATGGTCTGAGTCACCGGCGCTAAGCTGGTGGTTCCGTCCGCATTTAATACTTTCTGCACACGCTGTGTTCCATCATTGTTTAACACGTTGACCGCAGTGCTTGTTGGAACATAAGCGAACGGGCTGATGCTGTAGATATCGAAGCCGCGAACGTCGTCTTCGCCGCCCATATAAAAGCGGCTATAGGGTGGCGCCACTTTTCCGCCATAACCAGCAATGAAGCGGCCATTCACGTGGAAGCCCATCACATGGCTACGCAAAAGCCCCCGGCGGAAGTAGGCAACGTCCAAAGCGGGGCTTACGGTATTCACGTTGCCGCCGAGTACGCTGCCTGCAAAACCCGCGCTTAGGTTGATGCGCAAACCGCGAGTGGGAATAATAGGATGGTTCACCGTGTTATAGGCGAAGGTGGGCGTAATGGTGCTTTGCGTGATGCCGTTTAGCGAGTTAGGCCCGGCGAGGCCTTGGAAATTATAGTAAAGAAATTCATTCTTAGCAGCGTCGCTGATCGGTATGACATTCTGGATGCTGTATCCATAAGTCAATCCCACGCGCGCGAAGCTGCGCCTGAGTCCGTAGCTTAAAAACGTTGTAAAGCCTTTACCGTCCGTCGTGTAGTTCAGCAGGTTCTGAGCGCCGTAAAGATTGGTTATATAATTTGTGTAATTTCCACCGGCAAAGATGGAATACTGCTGCGCTTGATTGAAGCGGTAACGCTGGAAGAATAACGTGAATCCGGCTTGAATCGGCTTATCGAAAAGATAAGGTTCCGTAAATCCAAACGTGATGTTGGTGAGAAGAGTACCGACTTGCGCACCCAGGCTCAAAGTTTCGCCAAGACCCAGGAAATTGTTGGTGGAATAAGAGAAGCCGATAAAGCTCCCCGAAATACCGGATACGCCGCCATTCAACTGAATGGAATTCTTGCCGCGCTCCTTTACCTTTAAGAGCAGGTCAACAGTGTTGGTGCGGGTATCGCGCTTAACGTCGGCGGCGTCCTCGGGTTTCAGCGGGTCGAAGTACCCGAGCTGGTTTAAGCGCAGGATGCTGGTATCAAAAAGCTGCTGGCTATAAAGGTCGCCCTCATCAATCAGCATCTCGCGGCGGATCACCTTGTCACGCGTGGTGGTGTTTCCCTGAAAATCGATGCGGCGGACAAAGAACTGTTTTCCTTCATCGACATCAACGGTCAAATCAATTTGATTTTTGCCGGGAACAATCTCGGGATCGGGCGAAGGCACCATATCGATGTAGCCGAAGTTGCCGTAAAGCTTCCGAAGGTTCTCGATGCCCTTCTGTAGTCTCTCGGTGGAGAAAACATCCCCTGGAGCCATTCCGAAGACTTGACGGCCAATGAGGTCGGGTGTACGGAACAATTTCATGCCGACGAAGTTAAAGTTACGGAGATGATACAGATCACCTTCATGCACGACCATGGTGATATCGACTCGTTTACCCGGCTTTTTCGGATTAAAGAGCGGCACTTTGATTCCGTGGCCGTAAACATCGTAAATCTTCTCCGAGTGATTGATGACGCGAGCCGTAAAGTAGCCATGCGTCTGATAAAACTGCCGGATGCGATCCGAGTCCTCATCCAGCTTCGTTGAATCGTAAGTACGGGCGAAAAGATTTTCGAAGATCAGGGAGTGCGGGATGCCGATCGGCTTCAAGTTCTTCATGGCGCGGATCACGGCTTGATCCGAAAACGCGTTATTGCCCTCAATCTCGATATGCCCCACTTTCACCTTCGGCCCTTCGTCAACCTGGAAGGTAATATCGACGCCGCCTGGCGGAACCTGGCGGATCTGTGGAGTCACGGTGGCATATTGATGTCCACGCTCGGCTTCGTATTCCTGAAGAACGTTCTTGACCCGTTGTACTCTGCCGGGATCGTACTGTGATTCGGGGGTCAGAGAGGCTTTACGCTCCTTAAGCCGGTCCAGGATTTCCGATTTGCTGATGGACTTGTTACCGGCGTAGTCGATGGTGTGAACGGTACGGCGTTCCGTGACGACAAAGCGCAGAATCACTCCGCCCGCGGGACCGCGCTCGCGTTCCACCCGCAAATCATCGAAGCGGCCCGTGTTCCATAAGGCCATGAAATCCCGATGGAGGGACTCCGCGTCGTAGATGTCGCCCTTTTTGGTAAAGATCAGGGCGCGCAGGGTGTCTTGCGGTACCTTGCGCTGCCCCCGGAACTCAACGGCTTCCACCGTGTTTTCGTTAATGGCGGCAGGCTTGGCTTCCTGAATACCGCTTGGGTTCTGTCCCTGGGGCTGATTCGGTTTCTCCGGCGCTACTGGAACGTTCTCAAACGGATTTTGCGCGGGCGGTTTTTGCGGCGGCGGGTTCTGTTGTTTCGGCGCGGGAGGAGTTCCCTGCTGCGCTTGGGGCGAAGCCGGCGACGAGCCCCCGTCTTCAGAACTAATAGAAAAAATAACTTCGGGCGTTCTTGAGACGGGCGCTTCCGGCGCAAATGCTGCATCCACGGGGAGTGAGCAAAGAAAGCAAACCGCCGTAAGTGAGTTTATAAGCACAGACATGCGCAGGCGTAGAAGCCTGTGATGAATCATCTAAAAGCAAATCCTTTCCATGCCGCAGATGGAGTCCCTGACGTTTTATGCGCTACACGGGTTTCAGAGTGGAGGCGCAATCTTAGAGATAAACTGAAAGGGAACTTAAACTCCTTAGTGTAGCTGATAGCTTAACTCCAGAAATAAAGAGAGCTATTAAGGTTTGTAAGAAGCGCACCACTCAAAGAGCAGTTGCCATTCCGCCTTCTGTATCGTTAATGCTATTTCCTCGCGCATAGAGCCTGGATGGGCGCGTGTTTCATCGCACCATTCAATAAATAATAAGGGGTCCCAGGAGGACTTCAGCCGCCAATGCGCTGGGCGGGAAGCCTGGGGTTGCCCCTTCAGTACCTCTTGAGCTTTTGCGTAAAGTTCCGGGAAGATCGGATGTTTTCCGACCCGGCGGAACCAATAGCCGGCATTGAACGAATCGGGTTCCATGCGGTGTGCGATACCGTGCCAGTAGCTTCCTTCTTCCGAATGAACGTCTTGAGAAATGTGATGGCTATCGTCCCAGCAGTTCAGCAGTAGAAGCAACCCGCTGAGCGCAGCCTGGGGCTGACGTGCTCCAGGAAAAAGTTCGGAGGCTGAAACCGCGCACAGTTTTCGCGCATCCTCCCCATTCCGGTGTTGGGAGGAGCGGGTCAGCGGTAAAATGGCGCTCGCATGTTTTTGCAGGACCGCTCGAACCGGTTCAGACAAGGCGGAAGCAGCGAACAACACTGGATTATTGTCGCATGATTTTTGTTGCGGCCCGTTGCCCTACACTGGGGATGATGCCTAAACAATATTCAGCTCCACCGCCGATGAGTATCGATCCGTCAAAGAAGTATTCGGCCACTCTGGAGACCTCCCGCGGCACGATTGTTGCTGATCTTTTTGCCCAAGATGCTCCGAAGACGGTCAATAACTTCGTGTTTCTGGCGCGAGACGGCTTTTACGACGGCACCACTTTTCATCGCGTGATTGCCGATTTTATGGTTCAGGGCGGCGACCCGGAGGGTTCTGGACGCGGGGGACCCGGTTACCGCTTCGAGGACGAGACCAAGAACAATCCTCATAAGCACCAAGTCGGCTCGCTTTCCATGGCGAACGCGGGGCCAAACACGAACGGCAGCCAATTCTTTATTACGCATGTCGCAACGGATTGGCTGAATGGGAAGCATACGGTATTCGGGCAAGTGCGTTCGGGCCAGGATGTAGTCAATGCGGTGAAACAGGGAGACACTCTGAAGTCAGTCAAAATTGAGGAATCCTAGGGCGTTCCATTTCATGACCAGAGGCGAAGCTTGGAATCTTGTTTGCGAATTTGTGCAAAGCGAAAGCTTGCGGCGGCACATGCTGGCAGTCGAGGCGTGTATGGCAGCGTACGCCCAGCGATTCAATGAGGATCGGGAGCGCTGGGCCGTCGCGGCGCTGCTGCACGATTTCGATTGGGAGATTCACCCCGCCGCGCCGGATCATCCGATGAAAGGCGAGCCGATTCTGCGGGAGCGCGGCGTTGACGACGAGATTCGACGCGCCATTCTTTCGCACGCAAACTATAGTGGGGTGCCTCGTGTGTCGCTATTGGAGCGCGCGCTTTTCGCTTGCGATGAGCTGGCCGGATTTTTGACGGCCTGCTCTTACGTCAAGCCGGGACGCAGCATCTTTGAAGTGGATGTTGGGTCGGTCAAGCGCAAACTGAAGGATAAAGCTTTTGCGCGAACCGTCAGCCGCGAGGACATTGTGAATGGAGCGCAGGAGTTTGGCGTGCCTCTGGACGAGCACATCGCTTTTTGTATTGATGCCATGAAAGCGCGCGCTTCCGAGTTGGGATTAGCGGGCACGGCGCAAGAGGCGAAGGCGTAGGGCAGGACCGCCGGAAACTACTCACGGCGGTCGCGGGCGATCCGAAGATCAGCGATATCGCGCATCAAGGCATCACGCGTGCTCGCCTGCAGAACGTTCTTGTTCAGTATTTGTTTGATCTTGTCAATGGACTTATTCAGCTCACCCTTGTCGAACTTTCCTCTCGTCAACTTACGATCAAAAGTTGACAAGTGACCCTGGGCATCGCTATACCGCTCACGCTGATCTTCTTTCGCGCGCCCCAGGTCGGCAGCCGCGCGCAGGTCGTTCTGGGTGCGATCAATCAGCCCTCGCAAGTCCGAAGACCTTGGGGGATAGCGGTAATATTGATAACCGCCTCCAGCCGCGTCCATGGGAGCAGCGCTCCCCAAAGTCAACCCAATACCCAGAAAAGCAGCAGCTAATGTACGGTCAATTCGTTTCATCATGGAACTCCTCAGCAAATCTACTGATAAGACGCGGCTGAGCGGTTCCTGATTTTCGGAAAGAGCACTAGCGCCGATTAAATTTTATTGAGCTTGGGCGTAGCAGCTTGCGCTAAAACCAGCGCGCCATATAGTACGCTATCATCACCGAGGTGCGCCGGGACGACATCCCTTCTGGCGCGGGACCACGCCGGCATTTGCCGGTTTAGCTCCTGCCGCAAGGGCCCGAACAGCCTGTTTCCGGCTTTGCTAATGCCTCCACCGATAACGATACAAGAGGGATTGAGCAGCATGAGAGCGGTCTTCAGGCCGCGCGCCAGATAGACAACGTATTCCTGAACAAACTCCCGATCACACATAAGCTCTTTGGCGGATTGACGGTAATCGCGTTCCAGCCAAAGGCCGCAGCACAGACGTTCCAAACAACCGTGCGATCCGCATAAGCACTCTGGACCATCCGGCACAACATTGATATGCCCAATTTCACCGGCAAATGAATCAGCCCCACGATAAACCGACCCATTCAGGACAATGCCGCCGCCGATACCGGTTGATAAAGTCAGGTAGAAAATGTACGGAAGCTGTTTTCCCGCACCATGCACGGCTTCCCCTAAAGCGCCAACGTTTGCGTCGTTATCAATCACCGTCGGCGCGCTAATTAACTCGGCAACATTTCGTACTAATGGGT
Organism: uncultured Bryobacteraceae bacterium; assembly: GCA_964249105.1. Classification (GTDB taxonomy): domain Bacteria; phylum Acidobacteriota; class Terriglobia; order Bryobacterales; family Bryobacteraceae; genus Bog-105. The sequence goes on from CAXUBB010000152.1 coordinate 6,418, forward strand.
AGTCTGCCCATCCTGCCACATGCGTTGAGAGCGTAACGGTTTGCGAAGGGAAGTCAACGGGACCGCCAAATCCGATTCCGCAACCAGCGGGCTGAAACGATTGTTTTTGCCGCCAAGCGGAAACAATCTCTTGTATTTGAGAAAACATCCAATTCGGGCCGCCGTTGCGGTTTGTGGAACGGGATTCACGAAGGAGCAGTTGATCGCCGTCAAAGGCTGCCAAGGAAAACTTTGTGCCGCCAATATCAATGGCAAGCGTTTGCATAAATAAAAAGGGGTAAAGCCAGTCTCTGGCCTTACCCCTTTACAGTAACTAATTACATTTAAGAGCCGCTGGCGACTTTGGACTGCATATCCTTAGCCATCTTCAAGTGTTCCTGCAGCACGGGAAGAGTTTGCGAGGCAAAAGACTTTGTCTTTTCATCCTTGCCCATATCAGCTTCTTTTTTGAAGTCCTTGACGTCTTCTTCATGGTCCATCACCATATGTTTGGCATACTGCTTGTCAAACTCCGCGCCGGACAGCTTGGAAAGCCTATCATAGGTAGCCTGATCCTTGCCGTTGACAGAGGTGGGTAAGGTGACTCCCTCGTCCTGCGCTACGGATTTTAGCTGATCGTTCGCCTTGGTGTGGTCATCAACCATCTTTTGCCCAAAAGCTTTTACATCCGGGTTGCTCGCCTTTTCAGCGGCGAGTTGGCCCATTTTGACCTCAGCCATACCGCCTTGCGCCGCTTTCATCATAAAGTGAACATCAGCGGATTTCATCATTTTGCTCGCGCCTTGATCCATATGCTGATTCGAGTTCTGGGCCTGTAAAGCAAAAGGCGAAAGAACCAACAATCCCATTAGAACGGCACCGCTAAACTGATTTTTCATATAAAACTATCCTTTTCAATTGGTTAGACAAACACTATCCTTGTTAAGTTACGTAAAAGGATATTCGGCAACCGGAACGGTCTAGCCCAGGTTATTGGCAATTGCATAGCGGGTCATCTGTGCCGTCGAGTGAAGACCAAGTCTTTGCATGATCGCCGCCCGGTGGAATTCCGCCGTTCGAACGGAGATGTTCAACTGATTGGCAATATCCTTAGCGCTGCAACCAAGAGCAATCAGCCGTAGCACTTCTTGCTGCCGGGCAGTTAGATCAGATTTGCCGGCCTGGGCGGAAGCGCCATCTTGTTCAAGTTCCGCGTTCTCGGGAAGCAATGTATCACCCTGTAGCACGGAGTGTAAAGTCGAGATCAGTTCCTGAGCGGGAGCGCTCTTGGATATATAGGCCTTCGCGCCAACTTGAGCTGCTTGCTGAACGTAGTTCGGATCTGCGTACATGGACAGAAAAACAATCGGCAATCCGGGCTGGCGTTCCAGAATCTTACGAGCCGTTGTAAAACCGTCGCCTCCGGGAAGATTCACATCTAGCATGGCGACATCGGGGTGAAACTCATCAATGGCATTCATCACGGCTTGAGAGCTGTCCACAGCCATCACATCAAAATCGTTTTTCATCATGACGCCTAATGCGTCGAGAATGACGTGATGATCGTCCGCCATCAGCAGACGAGGAAGAGTGGGTGCGGTCATACTGAGCGCTGGAGATGACAAAGTTTTATACCTCGATGAAACAGATGCTCGCTAAATTACGGAAGTCTCTTAAATTTGACCTTTTAGTGAGGGATAATACTAGTAAGCCCATTACAGCGGGGCTACATCACCGGCAATCTTCGAACATCAAAGATGGTATCGAGAATATTTCCTAGTTCTAAATAGTTAGGAATGATAAAGTCGGCACCAGCTTTTATCAGCCGCTTACGCTTCCACCCATCGATGTAGAGACAGTCCGGTTCAGCCGTCGCAACTCCCACAGTTGTTCCACCGACTTTTTTTACTTCTTCTATTTCTACGTATCCGTCTCCAAATACGACGAGTTCGTTTGCGTGCATGTCCGTTTTTGTCAGAATCTGTTGAACGAGCAGCGCTTTAGAGAAACTCTGGAGATCATCTTGCGCTCCGTAGATCCGCCCTTCAAAATAGTGCGACAGCTTAAGTAGTTGAGCCTCTTCTTTTACGTTGGGATCGTCTGTACCACTGGCCAGATAGAGGCGCATCCCTTTAGCTGCCAGAGATTCCAAGAGTTGGCGAGAGCCAGGAACCATGTATTTTTCCGGCTGGTTCTGGTTTTTGCGAAGGCTTTCCAGACGACCCGCAATTTTCTGCGAAAGACGCTCCAGATACATCTTTTTATATGTGATTGGTTCAAGCGGGACGCCGCCGCGCTCACGAACCGCGTCAGCCAGCGCCATCATCTGGTAAATGGTTTCTTTACCCGTGAGGCGGGAGATGAACTCCTCGGCCACGTCTTTCAACTGAGCTTCCGATTCACTGCTATTCGTCGCTGTCAACTGCTCAATGCAGAGGGGCAGCATGACATCCATCCAGCCAGAACGAATCAGCGAAAGAGTTCCATCGAAGTCAAAGATAGCAACACGGGCTTTCCCGGCAGACGCTCCTCGGCAGATAATTTCGATCACGCTCAAATCTTCCCATAACGTGGATTTGGCTAGGCATCACCTGGAACTGACTAGTTTTGGGAGTTTTCTGAGGGCCAAGGCGGACATAATAAATCCTAGGTTATGATACGGCATTGCGTGTCTTCGCACACCAATTCAAAAGGGGTTCTTAGTTTTCTATGCGCGTGGCAATTATTGGAACAGGATATGTCGGCTTAACAACCGGTGTTTGCCTGGCGTTTACCGGACATTCGGTTTTCTGCTTAGATACTGATCAGTCAAAGATTGACGCTTTGAAGGCCGGCAAAATTCCCATTTATGAACCGAGCCTGACAGAGTTGATGGCCGAGGCATCCCCCAATCTCCATTTCACCAGCAGCTATGCGGAAGCCATTCCGGGAGCCGAGGTTATCTTTATTGCCGTGGGCACGCCGCCCACACCCTCAGGTGCGCCTAATCTTGAATACTTGTCACAAGCAGCCCGATCCATCGGACAGTGCGTGGACAGCCAGTTTACGGTAGTTGTCAACAAATCAACGGTACCGATAGGCAGCGGCAACTGGGTTGGTTCACTGCTGAGGGATGCGTACGAGCAGCGGCAGCGTCCTTCGAAAGCGGAATTTGCGGTAGCATCCAATCCGGAGTTTTTGCGCGAGGGAACGGCGCTGCACGACAGCCTGTATCCAGATCGCATTGTGATCGGCGCGGATGAGCCGCGAGCGCTCGAAGTACTCTACTCCTTGTACCGACCGATTTTGGATCAGACCTTTTCAGCGCCTACCTATTTGCCGCGGCCGGAATCCGTAGGCGCAGTGCCGCTCCTGTCAACTGATTTGGCTTCTGCCGAGCTCATCAAATATGCGGCAAACGCTTTTTTGGCGTTAAAAATCAGCTTTATCAATGAGATTGGGCTGCTGGCCGAGCGTGTCGGAGCAAACATCTCAGAGGTGGCGCGCGGAATTGGGCTTGACTCCCGCATTGGTCCCAGGTTCTTAAGCGCGGGGATCGGCTGGGGCGGTTCTTGCTTCGGAAAGGATACGGCGGCGCTCGTCGCCACAGCCGGTGAATATGGGTTACATATGCCCATTGTTGAATCCGCCCGCAAGGTAAATTGCCGACAGCGGGATCGAGTCGTGGAGAAACTACTGCACGAACTCAAAATCCTGAAGGGACGCACCATCGGCCTGCTCGGTTTGGCTTTTAAACCCAATACGGACGATCTTCGGGAGGCGCCCGCGATTGAGATTGCCCAAAAGCTCATTGATCGCGGCGTACGCGTGAAAGCTCATGACCCGATTGCCATGGACCGTTTTCAACGGGAACACGGGCATATGGGCGTGCAGATCTGCGGCAATGCTTCCGAAGTAGCAGAAGGCTGTGATGCGCTGGTATTGGTAACGGAGTGGAATGAATACCGTGATCTGGAGTGGGACATGGTTGCCAAGAAAATGAGATCACCGTTCATTCTGGACGGACGACATGCCCTGGATCGCGACAAGCTTACGCGAGCTGGGCTGCGATATGCCACTCTCAACTAAGAATTCGGATAATCAGCCTTTTTTTCTCTCGGCAAATGCACACTTAAGATTTTGTCGTTAGCCTGAGATAGCTGGTCTGCTTGTCTTAATACACGAGCAGGTCGGCCACGGCGACGCTCTCGAGTGCCGACTGACAAGCGCTCTAACGCTTCAATGGCTTCATCTAAGCGGCGCCGTTCATCTTGCAATTCAGCAATCATTCTAAGCAGATCCATGTAGACCGTGTGCAGCTGCCTTAGGAAAACATGTTATATCTAGGCGGCTACCCTATCACGTAGAGCACAAAACCCCGGCTCCTGTTACGGAAAGCCGGGGTTTGAATGAGGAGAAATTTCCCGGGCGACGTCCGACTCTCCCACCGACTTGCGCCGGCAGTACCATGGGGGCA
>CAXUBB010000153.1:0-10833 GCA_964249105.1 uncultured Bryobacteraceae bacterium
GTGTAACAATCATTCGTCAATGGACCTTGGCAACGGCTTCCGCAAAGGTTTTTGAGATGAGGGCCTGCGCTTCTTTCTGGATGCGCTGCAAGTGTTCTTTGCCGAGAAAACTTTCGGCGTAGATTTTGTAGACATTTTCCGTCCCGGAGGGCCGGGCGGCGAACCAGCCGTTTTTTGTTACCACTTTCAAACCGCCAATCGGGGCGTTATTGCCGGGAGCAGCCGTCAGCATGGCTTCAATGGGATCGCCCGCCAGTTCCTTGGCGGAGACTTGTTCGGGAGATAGCTTGGACAAAACCGTCTTCTCTTCGGGCGAGGCGGGAGCGTCGATGCGCTCGTACACGGGGTCGCCGAACTTCGCCGTCAGGTTGCGGTAGTATTGGCCGGGGTCGATCTTCGCTTTGGCTGTCATCTCAGCCGCTAAAAGACCCATAATCAAACCATCCTTATCGGTGCTCCAGGCCCATCCGTCACGGCTAAGAAAGGATGCGCCCGCGCTTTCTTCACCGCCAAAGCCCATTGTGCCGTCGAGCAGGCCGTCCACGAAAAACTTAAAGCCGACAGGAACTTCCACCAGTTTTCGATGGAGATTTGCCGCTACACGATCGATGATGCTGCTGCTGACCAGCGTCTTGCCGACGGCGGCATCAGGTTTCCATTGCGGGCGGTTTTGGAACAGGTAGTCAATGGCGACAGCCAGATAGTGATTCGGATTCAGGAGCCCGGCGCTTGGAGTGACGACGCCGTGACGGTCGTGGTCGGTGTCGCAGGCGAAAGCGACATCGAAGCGGTCCTTGAGCGCAATTAAGCTTGCCATGGCGTAAGGCGAGGAGCAATCCATTCGGATCTTGCCGTCCCAGTCCAGGGTCATGAAGCGGAAGGTAGCGTCAACAATGGTATTTACGACTTCCAAGTTGAGACGATAGCGCTCGGCGATACGGGGCCAATAGGCGACACCGGCTCCTCCAAGCGGATCGACTCCGAGTTTGAGGCCGGAAGCAGCAATGCTTTCGAGATCGACCACGGAGTTCAGTTGATTGACGTAATTGGAAACGTAGTCGTACTTGTGTGTCGTGCCGGCTTTCAGGGCTTGAGTGTAGGGAATGCGCCGCACGTCTTTCAAGCCGTTGGCCAGATAATGATTGGCTTCATTCTCGATCCATTTGGTGGCGCTCGTGTCAGCAGGACCGCCGCTGGGCGGGTTGTACTTGAAGCCCCCATCTTCAGGCGGATTGTGCGAAGGAGTAATCACAATGCCGTCCGATAAGCCGTCTTTCCTGCCGCGATTGTAAGTGAGAATGGCGTGGGACAGGGCAGGCGTTGGAGTGTAGCCGTTATCCTGGTCGATCATCACTTCCACTTCATTGGCGGCGAGCACTTCCAAAGCGCTGACGAGCGCCGGTTCCGACAGCGCGTGCGTGTCCATGCCGAGGAACAGCGGGCCGGTCGTGTTTTGCTCCTTGCGATAACGGCAGATCGCTTGCGTAATAGCAAGGATATGGTTCTCATTGAAGGCGGCGTGAAAGGATGAGCCGCGATGCCCCGAAGTGCCGAAGGCAACACGCTGCGTTTTTTCCGCCGGGTCCGGTTTCAGCGCGTAATAGCTGGTGATCAGTCGGGGAAGATTGACGAGATCTTGGGACTCGGCGGGTTTACCTGCGCGTGGGTTGATAGCCATAATACCTCCAGTACTATTTTTCAATTCAGTCTACATGCTACAACCAGCAAATCTGGTTTACGATCTCCTCTGCTGATCACGACAGCCAAGCAATATACAACCTCCCAATCGTGTCTCCAAGAGGCGTTCTTGATGGAATGAGGATGAGACCAGGCGAAGAACGAATAGTGATAAAGTTTGCAAAGTGTACCGGCATTGTGCCGGCATCACGCGATATAAGAACGCGATCTTCTTCGGCGGCAAACTGCAGAACCTCTGGATCAGGGGTCGCATCAGCAATGATCCCCTAAGCTAGTTGAAAATCAATAGCTGGGTTTTTCGCCGAAGTCTCAGGCCGATATGCGGATTCAAGTCCGCATCAGCTTGAAACCGAAGTCTCATGCCGACTTTCTTGACATTTGTTCCTCGGTTTTTCGAAATCGCTCCAGCATTTCGGGCGGCATGGGATATTTCCTCTTTATCTCCTCCCAAAGCTCTTCTTGTTCTTGGAGATAGAGTTCAATTTCTTCCGGGTGTTCCAAGATAAAAGTGATTACGCCGTATACCTTGGCGAGAGATCCCATGGACGGGTAGGACCGCAAAATATCTTCGGGTAGTTGTCCATTACGGAATTCATATACGATCCAGTCAATGCCGATGCGCGTGTCAGCTACATAGTAGCTGCTCTCACAATGTCTATGTATGTGCTCCGAATTTCTACGGCCATCTGACTATTCCTGCACATAGAATCCCGCAGAAGCGCCAATCCAGTCAAGATTCTTGTTGAAATCGACGCCCATCATCTTGCCGCGTCCGGTTCGAATAACGGTGGTGACCGGCTTTAGTTCGGTGCCGTCGTGAATGTACATCACCCGGATCTCTACTTTAGTTGGACCGCTGGGCGTGTCTACTGTAGGAACAAAATTTACCTTCTCCTGCAGGACATAGTTCTGGCGTTCGTTCTGCGGGATCAATTCTATCTCTTCCTTCGTGGGGCCGATCTTCACGCCTAAGCCGGCAAAGGAGTAGAGCGGTTTTATTACATACTCCGTCAGGTCATCGGGCAGTTCTTGAACATCGCTGAGGAATTTCGTGGGCGGCACGCTGGGGTGTTGCAAGTAGGGCAGGGAAAATTTGCTGAGGCGGAAGAACCAGTTGGGGTGTCCGGCCCATTCCAAATCGAGGTCGTCCGTGAATTGAAAGGCGGGTTGGATGTTCTTTCTGACCAGCTCATCGACAATAACCCGATTGTAAATGCGTTTAATAGGAACGCCTTCGAAGTAAAGCGTGCGCCCGTCTTTCCGAATATCTGTTATCGAGGCGATTTTAATGCCAAGAAGCTGCTGCGTAACCAGGAAGTCTCCCGCAGTCTTTTGCTCGTAAGGATCGATTTCGAGAAGGACGACTTCTTCGGGCGCGTGCCCATTGAGAATGGCGCGGCTTAACAGATCGACAAAGGTTTTGTGCGTGTGGCCGTCCAGAAGGTAGGAAAGCGACGCGCCCATATTATCGTTCAGGCGATAAGTCCGCTGATACTCCTCCGCCATTGCTGCTTGTAAAGCGTAAATCGAAGGGAAGCCTTGAATTTCGACTAGCCTAGGTTCAAGCGTGCCGTTTTCTTCGCGGATTAACCCGAAGTCGGCTTGCACGAATAGCGGGTGCTCGGGTTCGTTGGGAACTTTGAAATGGGCTGGAATCGCCGTGTCGGAATCTTTTCGATAACGGGGATTGGCCGCAAGCTGTTCGTATAGCTCCCGGCCATAGCGCACCATTTTGTCAAGCAGGGGTTTGGGAAGAAAGACGGGCGTCTCGCTCAGGCGAAAATCAACATGGGTTCCCGCGCTGGCATCAATTCCCCGAAGGAATTCTTCATACAACTCTGGCGTCCAGCGTTCGTTGAAGCGTTTTCGCAATTCCGGAATCACGGCATTGTGACTATACCAGAAAGCGGCCGTTCTTCATGATCTGTTGCTCGTCGGCCCAGATGTCGAACTGCCGTCCTACTACGTCAATATGAGTCGTGGATTTCCATTGTGCGCCGGTGTGGGCGCCGTAAGGGTCTCCGAAGGCCATGTGAATGCCGGGAATCTTTTCATCTTGCAGGATATTGCCGACAATTTCCTGAATGGCAAGGTTGGTTCCGATGGCGAACTCGCCCACGCGGTCGCTGTTTTCGTCACGGTGCGTATATTCCCAGAATTCCTGTTCGAGGGCTTTGTTCGGGGAGTGCGCGCTTGTAAGGCGGTTCGCTTTCACTTCAAGAGTTAAAGGAGTTTCCTTCAGGTCTCCATACTTGGCGCAGAGATAGTCGCCCACGACGCCGTCCACCACATAGGTTCCATTCACTTCCAAAGGCGATGTAAACGTTTCGCCGCCGGGAAGGTTGCCCCATTTTTCGCAACTGATCAGGCCGCTGGTCTTGATCCATTTATAATCGGGCGTCAGGTCGGCCTGGATATCGGTGCCGGCCGGCGTTGTGGCCCGAATGCGGCGGGACTTGTTGACGATATTCATGACGCGCAGGGTGAGTTCATCCACCTGCTGAAAATCCGCCCGCATGCCTTCCAGCATGATCTTCTTTTCGATATTGACCATATGGGCGTGACGCAGCCTGTGACGGTTCACGACCTCGCACATCTGCATCCGGGTTCGCAGCTCGTTGGCTTGCGCTTGCACCGCAAAGATGCTGACCTGACTGGTGGCTAGGTCTTGCAGCACCGCCTCCGGCATATTGAGGAGGGGACGCGGCGCCAGGTCTTCGAGAACAAAGGTATTGTAAGTGCAATGGCGATTTTCTAGTTCCGCCACCAGACTGGCCGCGATTTCTTCGCTGGCGTAGTCAGTGATCACCGTCACTTTCTCGGAGGGTTGCACCCGCAAGCACACATACACGGCGTTGTGCGCGCCTTCCCGCAGTTCGGGATCAAAATCAATATCCTTCAGATTGGTACTCATTGCATGGCGCTGGCTGTCATCGGTTCCGTGACCAAGCCAGCTTCGGTTTCATAGAGAATGTAATCAACTACTTTTGTCAGATCTCCGGTTTCGTGGAAGATCCGCAGTTGCCGGTCCGCGCCTGTTCCGTGCTCCAGGATGCGGTGAATATAGTTGATCTCTTCGCGAGAGCCTAGTTCGTCCACGACATCATCGACAAAGCTCAGGTATTCATAGATGAGGTCACGAACGGGCACTTCGGTCTCTTTGCCGAAATCAATCAACTTTCCGTCCAGCCCATACCGTAAAGCGCGCCACTTGTTTTCCATAATTAAGGCGCGTTCGTAAAGTCGGAAGCTTTGATTGGCGGCATGAAGCTTGTAAAGTTTAGCGATAGTTGCCTGGATCAGGGCGGCAATGGCAATGGTTTCGTCCGCCCGCATGGGCACATCGCAGATGCGGAACTCCAGCGTCGGGAAGTAGGGATGGGGGCGGATGTCCCACCAGATCTTTTTGGCGTTGTCGATGCAATTGGTTTTGACGAGAAGATTAACGAAACGCTCGTACTCGCCCCAGCTTTGAAAGGTATCCGGGATATTGGTGCGCGGAAATTTGTCGAAGACTTTGCAGCGATAGGACTTCAATCCGGTGTCCATTCCCAGCCAGAAAGGCGAATTTGTGGAAAGCGCGAGAATATGCGGCAGAAAATAGCGCGCCGCGTTCATCAGGTGAATGGCGGTTTCGCGATCTTCCACGCCGATATGGACATGCAGGCCGAAGATCAAATTCGCGCGCGCCACCATTCTTAAGTCTTCCACAATGGTTTCGTACCGCGCATCCGGGTAAATCTTCTGGTTGCGCCAATCCGAAAAAGGATGCGTGGCGGCTGACGCGACCCGCAGACCGTTTTGCTTGGCCAGAGTGCAGATTTGAGTCCGGAACTCCTTTATTTGAACCGCCGCGTCCTTAATACACCGGCAAACTCCGGTACCGATCTCGACCACGGATTGGTGCATTTCGGCTTTTACCGCTTCTTTCAAAAAGAGTTTGCTTTTTGAAATGATTTCGGCTTCAATATGGGAGCGAAGGTCCCGCGTATGGGGATCAATAGTCTGATATTCTTCTTCAATTCCAATCGTCAGACTGGGTTCCATGGCCTGTGCCCTCCAGGTGAGAACAGCTTAACACCCGTGTTTATACTGAACCTGTCGCTGTTTTAAACTCTTCGCCTTTGTTTAGGAAATAACTCCAGCGGTATTGGGTCTGCGCCTGCTCATTACTGAGCGCTTTGTCAATAGCAAGCTGGGCTACATTTTCGATCACCCACTCGAAATTTTCCTCTCCCACGGAGTGAACATCCGCGTCGGGAGCAGGGTTTAGAAAGTCAATGGCATAGGGAATGCCGTTCTCCACAGCAAATTCCACGGTGTTGAAGTCGTAGCCCAAGGCCCGGCAGAGCGTGAGGCAATCCTTCACAATGCGGTCATGCAGTTGTGGCGAGCTAACAGCACCATCTTTGACATAGCGCAAATGATGAGGCTGCTTCGGGTCATACTTCATCACCCGTACTTTTTCCTGGCCCACGACATAGCAGCGGAAATACTCGTTAAATTCAACAGCCGATTGCAGCGTCATGCATAATGTTCCGGTTTGCTCATAAGCATTGAAAAACTCTTCTTGTGAGTTGACCTTATAGACGTACTTCCAGCCGCCGCCGCTGAAGGGCTTGAGAAAGGCGGGAAAACCAATATAGTCGAAGATTTCCTCCCAGTTCAAGGGAAAAATCAGGTTCCGCATGGATTGCGTGGTGGTTCCCGGCGGATGCTCTTTATGAGGCAGCACCACCGTTTTCGGCACGGCCACGCCTAACTTGCTGGCGAGGGCGTAGTTAAAGAATTTGTCGTCAGCGCTCCACCAGAATGGATTATTGATCACAATCGTGCCGGTCAGGACCGCATTCTTCAGATAGGCGCGATAAAACTCGATATCGTGCGAAATGCGATCGATAATGACGCGATAGCCGCTCGGATCGGCCATTTTGATGCCGCCGATGTGAATATGCTCGGCTGTCACGTCGGGAACGTTCTTGCTATTAATCCGATCGACCAGCGCGGCGGGAAAGGTGTTTTCCATCCCGTAGATAATTCCGATTTTTGGCATTTTTTCTTCTCTCGAAATTTAAAAAAATTTAGCGGCCATGCGTTGCCACAAGGGCCAATCATGACGTTCTCCGCCTGTCCAGACATCCAGCCAGTGCGGAATGCCGCGAACACCAAGCAAATGGGCCAGGCGGTAATTTTCTCCCAGGCAGATGTCGTGGTCGCCGACGGCCAACACAAGTCTCATCGCCTTATAACGTTCGGTGAACCACCCATCTGTGATATTGGGGACATAATCCACCGGGTTGTTGAAATAAAAATCATTATCGTAGTAGCCGTCCATAAACGACCGCATATCGAAAGCGCCGCTCATCGAGATGCAAGCTGACGCGACGTCCGGGTGCTTCAGCGCGAAGTTAACCGCATGATAGCCGCCCAAGCTGCAACCGGTCACGCAAATCTGCTGCGCTCCGTTTACTCCTTTGATCAGCGGAACTACTTCATGCAGCAGGTAACTTTCGTAAGCGGCATACCTCATCACGCGATCATGCGGATGAATCTGGCGGTTGTACCAGCTTTCGGAATCAACGCTATCCACGCAGAAAAATTGTAAACGGCCTTCCTCGATTTTTTGCCAGATCGCGTTAATCATGCCGGCGTTCTCGTATTCGTAGAATCTACCCTGAGAGGTTGGGAAAACCAGGATCGGCATTCCCGCGTGACCATACGCCAGCAATTCGATATGCCGTCCAAGCCGGTGACTGTACCAATTGTGATAATCGCGGCGCATTCGTTCAAACTCGTCTTCAATAAACAGGCAGCCGCTATCATCTTAGTAAACCCCACTATCCTCTTTAAGCGTTCTTCCTTGCAACGGCCATCGAAGTTGTTCATCTAAGGGCATAGGTGATTACACAGGTTCGTAACTTTCGGTGGTTTGTTAAACTGACTCATCGGCCCGGGAATCACGGTTGTCCCGCTGAGGAGTGGGCGACATGCAAGTTATTGGATTGAGACGACGATTCTTAACAACCCTGATAACTTCCCTTGTGCTGTTGTTTGGACTAGCGCCAATCGCAGCCGCGGACGAAGAGGAGATCTCTTCTCAAGAGCAAGCAGAGATTATTAACAAATTTCTATTGGCAAAAGGCCACGATAATGAGTTACGGGGCGTCTCCATGGAAGTGGAGATTAATGCCGAAGTTCCTTCTTTGAAGGAAAGCGGGACGCTTCGCGCTCTCCGTAAAATTTCGAGAGTAGGGCAGGTTACTTATAGACAGATCGCGTTCCAAGGCGCGAATTTTGTGAAGAAGGAAATTATTGCCCGTTATTTACAGGCCGAACAGCAGGAGCAAGGCGATCAGGATATTGGGATTAATCCTGCCAATTACAAATTCAAGTACAAGGGCCAAGTTCCCAGCCAGGCGGGCACACCAGCTTATATATTTCAACTAACGCCCCGCAAAAAGAAAGTTGGCCTGTTCAAAGGCGAAATATGGATTGACAGCAAAACATATCTGCCGGTATTCGAGAAAGGAAGGCTGACGAAGAACCCCAGCATTTTCTTTAAAAAAGTTGATTTTAGGCGCGGTTTCAGCATTCAAAACGGCTTAGCGGTTCCGGCTTACCTAGCAAGCACGATCGATACCCGTTTAGTTGGTAAAATAGAGATTAATATTAGTTTTTCGAAATTTACCCAGGTTCATGATTCCGAGGCCGACGACGAAGCTTCTGATTCTGCTGTTGTGCGTAAAGCAACATTCAGATAGGCCAAGTTCGCCGCTTAATGCCGTCAGCGACCATAGGGCCTTCGGTTAACCCTAATTGATTTCATAGGGTTGAGTCTACCGCCCTTAACCAAGTAACCTAGAGAATAATACTCAGGGAGTCCATGAGAACGCTTTTTCTTAACCCTCCTTCGTTTGAGGGCTTCGATGGTGGTGCCGGTTCACGCTGGCCCGCCGCTCGCGAGATAGAATCCTATTGGTACCCGGTCTGGCTCTGCTATCCCGCTGGCATGATTCCCGATAGCAAGGTTTTAGACGCTCCGCCTCATAAAGTCTCTATTGACCAGACTGTGGCGATGGCGTCTGACTTCGAACTTCTGGTGCTTTTTACCTCCACCCCCGGTTTCCATGTGGACGTCAAGATCGCCGAGATGATGAAAGACCTCAACCCGAAGCTGAAGGTTGCTTTTGTCGGCCCGCATGTGACGGTTCGCCCGGAAGAAAGTCTGCGCTGCTCGTCGGCTATTGATTTTGTCGTCAAAAAAGAGTTCGATTATCAGGTCCGCGACTATGCCATGGGCAAGCCGCTTGATCAGATCCCCAGCGTGGTGTTTCGAAAGAACGGCGGCTTTCAGCACAATCCGGACATGCCGCCCATTGAGGATCTGGATGCGCTGCCGTGGGTGACGAAAGTTTATAAGCGCGATCTTGATTTCCGGCGCTACAACGTTCCGTTTCTGCTCAATCCGTACATCTCGTTCTATACGACACGCGGCTGCCCGGCGCAATGCACTTTCTGCTTGTGGCCGCAAACGCATTCCGGCCATCGCTGGCGCCTGCGTTCGAGCGACGACATTGTGAACGAGTGTCGTTATACCCTGGAGAACTTTCCCGGCTTGAAAGAGATCTTCTTTGATGACGATACTTTCAATTACCAGAAGGCCCGGACCATTGAGTTGTGCGGCAAGTTGAAGGAACTGAAGTTTACCTGGAGCTGCACATCGCGTGTCACGACGGACTACGACACGCTGAAGGCAATGCGCGATGCCGGTTGTCGGCTTCTGATTGTCGGCTATGAGTCGGGCGATCAGCAGATTCTCAAGAACATTAAAAAAGGCGCAACCATTGATATGGCGCGCCGGTTTACGGCCAATTGCAAGAAGTTGGGATTGACGATTCACGGCGATTTTATTGTCGGCTTGCCGGGCGAAACGCGTGAAACCATTCGCAAGAGCATTGATTTTGCGAAGGAACTGGATGTGGAAACGATTCAGGTTTCCATCGGCCATCCGTTCCCCGGAACGGAGTTTTACGATCATGTCAAGAAAAACGGCCTGATTACGATTGACGAAAAGATGACCGACGATGCCGGACACCAGCTTCCCAATTATCAATATCCCGGCCTGGATCGCGCCGAACTTGTGGATTGGGTGGAGCGGTTCTATGGCGAGTTTTACTTCCGCCCCAAGGTGGCGCTGCGGCTGGTGAGCAAGGCTTTGTTTAATAACGAAGAGCGCCGACGCTTGTATAAGGAAGCGCGCGAATATCTGGCGTTGCGTTCCAAGCGCAAACAGTTTGTGAAAGAACAAAAGCAGGAGAAAGAGGCTGCTGCGGTTCTTAGTACGGGAGACTGAACTAGCAGCCCAGGGCGCTTCTTCTCCCCTTGATGCTCAACAAAGCTCGTCGAGCGCGACCGGGGAGCGTTCATTGAAGGCGCGGATACTGTTGCTGGTTCTTCTGGTTGTGTTTTGCAACGCTCTTGGCAACCTGTCCTTAGCTTGGGGAATGAAGCATATTACCGAGAGCGTTGGAATCAACCCGCTCCACTATGTGCGCGCCATGCTCAACCCGGCTGTGGCGGCCGGTATTCTTCTTTTAATTCTTTGGCTGCTGACCCGCATGGCTTTGTTGAGTTGGGCGGATTTGAGTTTTGTGCTGCCGCTCACAAGCCTGGGGTATGTATTAGCCGCGGTGCTGGGAAAGGTGTTTCTCAACGAAGCTGTGACGCCCGGACATTGGCTGGGAACGCTTCTGATTTTTGCCGGTACCCTGCTGGTAGGAAGTACCCAAAGCAAAACGAACGAAAAAGACAAGGCGGTTGAGCTGCCATGAAGTGGCTATTGCTCTCAGTAATTGTTGTCGCGACTGTTCTGAGCGATCTGCTGCAAAGCTATGAGATGAAGCGCAGCGGCGAGCAGAGCGTGAACGCGCGCGGCTTGGCTCGTTTACTGCGTATGATTATCAGCCGATGGCAGTTGGCGCTTTCCATTTTCTGCATGGCGGTTTCGTTCTTCGCATTCATGGCGCTGGTGCAGATTGCGCCGCTCAGTTTTGCGGTTCCCGCTTCGGCGGCTACGTTTGTGCTCGAAACGATTCTGGCGAAGCTGGTGCTGCACGAGCATGTTGGAAGACGCCG
>CAXUBB010000154.1:0-10798 GCA_964249105.1 uncultured Bryobacteraceae bacterium
CAACGGCAATGAAGGGTTGTTCCGGCCCGTCTCCCTCTGAAAAGGCGCGGCCATGCAGAAGAGCAATGCCCATGATCCGCGAATAACCGGCGCTGACCACGTTCACGCGTGCGCGATTGCCTTTCTGCTGTTGCTCGCCTCGCCCCAGAACTTTAAACTTAGCTCTCAAATCAATGCCGCCGCCGAAAGGCAGCGCGGTAGCCAGCGCTGCCCCCTCCACGGCGGGAAGCCGTTTTAGCTCTGTCAACAGGGGAGCATAGATTTGAACCGCCACGGAGGTTGATCGCTGTTCTGATTCATCAGGGAGGATGCTGCCCGAAACTCCCACCGCATCCGCCGGCATGGCGCTAAAAGTAGCAACGCCTTCGGTGGTAAAACCAAAATGCGCATGCTCCAGATTCCACAGCGTCCTGAAAATCAGGCCGGTAGCGATCAGCAAAACCACGGAGAGCGCTACTTCACCTGCAATCAGCCACCGGCTCAGTCGGGAATGCGAACCTTTCGACCCGAGCGCGCGCGAAGCGGCTTGCAACGCGGTTTGCGGGTCCGCTCGCGCCGAAAGCCATGCGGGAATCAGCGAGGAAAGAACCGTGCAGGCAGCGGCAATGAGCAGGAGCACCAGCAGAACTCCCCAACGCAGGTGAATCTCGTGGCTCCTTGGCAGCAAACCGGCCGGCAACCTTTGAACCGCTTGCAGCAGCAGGAACGCCAGGAACAATCCAAGAACCGCGCCCAGCAGACTTAATAAGCCTCCTTCGCATGTCAACTGACGCGCCAGTTGCAGCCGGTTCGCGCCCACTGCCGCGCGAACCGCCAATTCGTGTTGACGCACGAGAAAACGCGACAACTGAAGGTTAGCGACATTGGCGCAGGCAATGAGCAGCACCAGAATCAGCGCCACGGTCAGAGGGAGAAATACCGGACGCACAGAACCCGTGAGTGAATGGAGGTAGCTCGATAGGAGAAAACTCGGCGGCTCACGTCCGGGGCTATCCAGATTTCGAATGCGCTCCGCTACGGCGTCCAGTTCCGCCTGAGCTGCCTGAAAACTGACCTTCGCCTTGACTTTCCCAAGGACCTGCATGAACCGGAACCCGCGTTCTTTGAGCATTTCAGGCGTCGGCTGCAAAGGCAGCCAGACCGCGTTGGTTTGGTCCGGGGCGGCGGCAAGAAACCGGAACGTGTCCGGCAGAACGCCCACAATTTGGCGCGGGCTGCCGCTGACGCGCACCTGCTTGCCGAGCACATGCGGATCGCCCGCAAACGTTTGTTTCCAGAAACCGCTTGATAATACCAGGACCGGATCGGCGCCCGGTTGCGCGTCAGCAGCCATCAGGCCGCGGCCCAGAACTGCCTGTACGCCCAGCAGGGAAAACAAATTCGGCGTGACACGCGGAGCGAAAACGCTTTGCGTGGCCTGCGCGCTCTCGACCACTCCCACGTCTTCGGCGTACCCCGCGACTTCTTCCAGTTGTTTGCAATGCTCCTGGATATCGCGATAATTCAGCCAGGATGTAGCGCTTGCCGGGCCCTCTTTCGAACCGGAAATATCGATCAGGCGGTCCGCATCCCGGTAAGGCAAGGGACGCAGAAGAACGCTGTCGGTCACCGTAAACATCGCCGTGTTCACGCCGATACCGAGCGCCAAAGTCACAATGGCAAGAAAAGCGAAACCCCGGTTTGCGTTAAATTGCCGGAACGCATACCGCAGGTCCTGCAGCAATGTGTCCAAGAACAGCTCCTACAGGCGAATCGAATGAACCGATGCATTCGAATGCCATCAGGGTGAGCTGCTGTAAAAAGCGGACTGCCTACCGCCCGGCTCGAAGGATGTGGTGAAACTTTATATGTAACACAGCCTGAAATCTCACCGGAGCGAATTAGCCAGAAAAGCTAATCCCTTTACTCCGTAAAATGAATGCACGCCTTCAAAGATTTCCTGCTGAGCACGCTCCGGCGCGCCGAAGACCTCATACGTCCGTTTCACTTTGGCAAAGCTTTCGCGGGTGGCGCCCACCGGAAAAATAGGATCGCGATCTCCGCCTTCGGAAAAGAAGAATCGCGGCGCTATCAAGCCGGCAACGTCGTAGTTTTCGGCCCAGTTTAAGATTCCCGGCACGTAGTTATCGATACAGTGTGAAACGCTCATAATGCTGTCGCGAAAAGTATTCAGATACCCGCTCACGAAAGCCGCCTTGATCCGCGTATCGAGCGCCGCCGCGAACTGCGTGCAGGTGCCGCCGCCCGAAATCCCCAGGCAGCCCACGCGCTGGGCATCCAGTTCGGGTCTTGTCTGTACCCAGTCGATAGTGCGCATCGCATCCCAAACGCGCCAGCCGATCATCGTTTGTCCAAGAAGCAAGGCGGACCCGGCCGCCGGTTGGCAAGCCGTCGCATTCGGTCCCTTCTTCCGCGTGATCGGATCGCGCCGATAACCGAAAGCCATCGGCTCAATCGCAACGGCGGCCAATCCGTGCTCAACAACTTGGATCGCAAAATCATGTTGATAGCCGGGCTTACCCGTACGATCTTTTCCGTTCTCATCAATGCCGACAATGTCATCGACCCCGCGCCCATGCCCAGGAACACAAATCACCGGAGCATACGGAGGAGGTGCACCGGCAGGAGTCAGCAGGTATCCAATTACTTCCACACCAAGGCGGCTCTCAAAGGCAAATTTTTCCCGTCGATAGCGCGGAAGATCCCGAACTTCCAGCGTGCGCGGGTTCAGCGCTGTTCTCTCAGGGAATCCGCCCAGCAGTTCCACCAACTTCGTCCTCAATTGCTGCTGCCACGCTTCAGCCTCAGTTCTATTCGTCGCACGGAACGTAAGCCGCAGCGGCGCTGACTGATATTGTTCCAACGTCCATTGCACCGGATCAAGATCGTTCATACCTGCCTCAGATGCTCGTCCGTCCCCCCGAAGCGCTGTAGCTGCCGTTACGGCCAAGCCGAGCTGCCGACGCGTTATGCGTGATTCCATCATTTCTGACTTCGAAGCTAAGCCCTTGTCGCTATATTTCGCGCCCCGGCAGTTTTTCTATCAGCAGCCAGTTTCGGTTGCAGCCCTGCCTTGGCGAGAATCACGTAAACGACAAATCCGGCGATGAAGCTATACACGGCTGCCGGTTGCAGATAAGGCGTCGTCGCCTCGGAAATCGGCAGGAACGGCAGAATGCCGATAATGAATCCGACCGCCCACGCCCCATATCCCGCAAAGTTGATTCCTTCTCTCGGCCCGGCCCATTTCTTCCCCGATAGCCAGTAATCGGCTACCATCGCGCCGCAAATCGGCCCGAAGGACGCGCCGATAATTGTGAACAGATTGACCAGATTCGCCGCGAGGCCCGTAATGGCGAGCACCGCCGCAATCACCGCGCCCACCATCGTGGACGTGGTGCGAGGCACGCCCGGAATCATGGTAGACAAACTGTTTCCCGCGATGAAGGAAGAAAAACACATGGGCGCAATTGAAGCAACCGCGAAGAAAAAGAAGGCGATCGCCGCGAAGCTGCCGGTTTGCGCAATCGCCGAATCAAAGCGGAAATCCTGAACTCCATACAGGGCATGAGCGCCGGCCACGGCCAGCAGCGGCAGTCCGCCAGCCACTAGCACCGCCAGAAAGATACCGACCAATCCGCCCCAGCGGACGTCCCGCTCGTCCCGGCTACTCATCCCGAAGTCAACGCCCGCCGCGCCTGCCGTCGCAAAAAAGCCCACTACGATCTGCACCAGCATCATGAATCCGACGTAGGAATTAGGATGCGTCGGCGTGTACTGCCCCGCTCCGCCCGCATTCTTCGCAAATACAATCAGAATCATCAGTAGCGGAACAAAGTTGAGATACAAGGCGAAGCGGGAAACATACTGAATTCCCTTCGCGCCGACATACCCCAGCCCTAACGCCCATGCCGCCGCGATTACTCCAAACAACAGGCTCCTCGGCCCGGCTTTCGAACCGAAGGCGGTCAGGATAAAGGTAGTTGCCACAAACGCGTTCACCGACATCCAACCTACTTGCAGCAGCCCCATAAGGATACCCGGCATCAGATACCCGCCTTGCGTGCCGAACGTGGAACTACCGACCACATACAGCGGATAACCCGTTCGCATTCCCATCAGCGCCGGTATGTAGTAGAACAGCCCATAGCTGATCAGGCCGGCTACGACCAAAGCCGCCAGGCATAGAGCGGGACTGGCGCGCTCCAGCGTCCCCGCGCTAATCTCCCGATAGAAAACAATCCAGAGAAAGACGCCTGCGTAAGTGGGGGCGGTGTTCTTGTACCAAGGGGCGCGGTTCGTGCCCGGATTCGGCACAGCTTTGGAAATGTAGTCTGGCAGCATGGCTTTATGATTCTCTTCGAAAGATGCCTATTATATCGGGAAGCGGTTTTAACGTCCCGCAAACGAACGAACTCCTCCCGAAAATGAACGCTTTTGTTCTCACAAAAGCAGAAATTGCGGCCTTTTATATGGCTGCTTGCTTGCAACTCCGCTGTCCGGAGGTCTGCACAATGCCGGATCGTGTTCGCGACATCATCTCGGGGCCAATCACGCTCGATTACTTCAATCAACGGAGCGCTAAGGGGTGGGTCGTTGCCGCTGTGGAGTGGCGCAAGGCTGCAACGGAGGGAAATGAAGCATTCACTCCTGAGACTCAGTAGCAACAAGTTCCCTATGGACAGCGAATTGCCCCGGATTGCGGCCACCTGATAGACGACGAGTCCGAGATGGAGCTACTTTTGTTTATCTATGAAAGGGTCGTTTCCGGCTGGCGTCCCCCTGAACTCGCGGTTGAATTAAATCACCACGGCTACCGTACCCGTCACGGCTTGTCCTGGACTGCCGGCGAGGTATTCGATCTGCTGCCCCGCTTAATCGAACTCAGTCCTAAACTCCAGGCCCGGCCTGACTGGCCTAGGCGCCGCGCCAAGCTGACAGTGATCGCCTGATGGCTACTGAAATCGAAGCACGGGCTGAATATCCGTTCGCCGAAAGTCCTCGCCTTTATATAAGAGCGGCAATCCTAAATACCGGGCCGTGGCATAACTCATGCAATCCCCGAAATTCAGCTTGGCCTTATGCCGGCCACGGCCAAATGTGCGAAACGCCTGGCGAGCCAGTTCAGCGATCGGACGATCTAACGATACGATCTCTGGCTGCAAACGATAGAGCCAAGCATCTAATTTCTCACTGCTGTTCCGCTGTTCAGCGACAATTCCGGCTTCCACCAAAACGGAAGCCGGAAGGTAAATTAGCGTTTGGCTTTCTACTGCTTGGATAATGGCGTCCACATAAATGTAAGCGTCAGATTCAGCCAAAACAATTGCCATCAATGAGGACGAATCAATCACCACCGATAAGCTCGTCCATTCCCCAAAGATCATCCATTTCTTTTTTCGTCACGGGTGGAAGATTTAGCTTCCGAGTGTCTTCAATCATCTTATAAGCAAATTCCCGGAACCCCTTCCGTTTTTCCGCGATTTCACGATCCGCCAACGCTTGACGCAGCACACGGCGCAGCGCCTCCGTCTTTGTGGTATTCTCCAGCCGCGCTAAGTCCGTCGCCAAACGGCTGACCTCCGGATCTGCAATGTGCAATGCCATGTACACGAATTATACATCTGTTCGCACGATATTCTGAAGACAGAATGTCCTTGCGCGCAGCCATCCTTTTGCTTCTGGCGCTGTCCACTGCATTGGCCCAAAAAAAGAAATCCGGCAAAGACGAGGTCATGAGGCCCAACCCGGCGGCAGCGACACCGGCTTCCAATGTCCTTGCCAGTTGTCCAGCGGGTGGGCCGCTCGGTGAAATGGAACTCAAAGTCACTTCTGCCGGCGGCAACGGACCTTTGCCCTTCCGCAACATCGTGCATTTAACCGAAGGAGACGTGGTCCAATACGCGCCGGTTAAGCATGGACCGCAAAAGCGCGAAGGTGACGTGGCTCTCGTCCTGGTGCCCGCCAAAATTTCCGGCAATGAAGAGCTAATCGTGACGGACCCGAAAGACGCGGACAAAGATCAGCAATGGAAAATTTCGCAAACCACGGCGCTCGTGGTCTTTGTCTACGGTCCACAGGGCTTAAGCAGAAAAAAGGTAAAGAGCTTCCTTTCGCAAGATGAGTCGCTGGTCGCGCAACTGGCGGATTACGCGGACAAAACCGCGCAGACCCAGGCCCTGATTGCCGCCTTATCCAACGCTTCCAGTTCTTCGGCCAGCGTGAATGCTGCATTGACCGGTTTCGCGTCGCAATACGGCATCTCGGTGCAGTTAGATAGAAGCGCTCCGCCCGCCGCGCAAGCGCAGACCCTGTTCAGCGCCATGAATCCGCAGTTGGCCAGTTATAATCCGCTCGCAGGCTCGGGCGCATCGGTGGCCAGCCAAACCGCAGGTCTGGCGACGGTGGCGGCCACTTTCTTCTTTGGCAGCCCTGTCGGATTGCTAGCGGGCGGCACCTCCATGCTGCTCAACCTGAAATCGATTGCCTTTCCGGATACGCAATTCCGCTCATCCTTTGCCCAGCCGCTCAAAAACGCCGACCTCAACCTTTGCGGAGACCGTGGGACAACGCCGCCGCGCACACGGGTGGCCTTCGTCTGGGCCGTTCGCATCCCGAATGCGGCCACGCCCAAGCTGCAAATGGGCGACGCCAATTACCTTCCCTTGACGGAAAAATCGCCCGTGCCGGTGAACGCTCCCGAAGGGGACTGGAAGTACTTAGGGCGCGTGCGTGATTGGCATCTGGAGAACGGCAAAGACCAGCCGGTTCCTATTCCGGTTGTCAACCTGCAAAATCAGAAGTCCTTGGAACTCGATCTGACGAAAGCTAACTTGTCCCCTGGAGATTACAAACTGACAGGTTATTGGGATTGGACCAAGTTTGAGGCGGCGGGGAACATGCATCTTCGCCCTTTAAGCAGCTTTGAAGGCGCGCGCTTGCAACCGGAGTTGCAAGATCAACTATTGGCAAAAAACGGCAAAATGCCCGTCACGGTCATCGGCGGCGATTTCGAGTTCACCATCAAGGTAGAGGTAACCAATCCCGAGGATAAGTTTGCCGTCCCGCAGCCTGTGCGCTTTATTTTGCCGAAAGGCCTTCGCAAAGGACCGCAGGATCAGATGGACGTTCAGATTGACACGCAAAACTTGGATCCCGGCAATTATCAGTTGCTCCTTTCGCAAGGAGACGACAAACCCCGTCCCGTGAATTTCAGAGTTCTGTCCAATCCTCCGAAAATCACAAACTTGCCCATCGTTGCGAATGAGGGAGGAGCAACGCAACACTACGTTCTCAAAGGCGAACGGCTGGACGACCTGACCAAGCTGGAAGCGTCCGGCGTTGCCTTCGATTTAGGAGCCGCCAGTTCCAACAACACCGAACGGAACGTCACCGTGCAACTAAGAACAGCCTCGACTCCCGGCGTTTCCCTGCCCTTAAAAGCTTATTTGAAGGATCGGACCGAACCGCTCACCTTTGACGGAGCGCTGCGAGTGACAGGACCGCTGCCGGTGATTGCCAGTTCCAAGCTGTCCCTGCCGACCGGCATGCAAATTACGCTGCACGGGGATGAATTTCCTGCCGGATACACTCTTTCAGCAATGCTCGACGTAAAGAATATCGAGCGCACGAGCACGATACGTCTGGCCTGCGCCGACAGTCCGGATCAACCCGCCATCTTGCGTATCGGAGAGCAGAAAACCAGTTGGAATCTTCAGCAGCTATCGCCCGACCAGCTCTTCTTGTCTTTCGATACGACCCCGCTCCCGGCAGGCTGCGACCTGACGGCAACCGTTGATAACGGCAAGGACGGCAGCTCGGATTCTTATAAGCTGGCCCATATCATCCGCATCCCCCAGATCGATTCTCTTACGCTTCAGGGCGAACAGAAAACGAACGCGAATGGAGCCGGTTCGCTTCCTTTTTTCCTCAACGGAAAAAATCTTGAGATGATCGAGAAGGCAGGTTGGGATCAAACCAACGGAGCCGCTATTTCGATGCTTCCGACTCCCATTCCCGGTGAAGGGCAGAAGCAGCAGCTTTCGGTCACCTTGCCTGCTCCTACTGATCCCAATCCGACGACGTTATATGTCTGGTTAAGGGGAGATAAAGAAGGCCGTGCGACCACGGTCAAATACACTTCGTCTTCAACGGGCGGAAATCCGAAAAGTGTTTTATAGTGAGGGTGGTTGACGAACTTACCCAATCTACTGACCCTTTTTCGCATCTTCCTGGTGCCGCTTCTCGTCGCGGCCTTGGTGCAGCAGAACTTCGCCATTCACTGGGGTCCGAAACTGCTGGTAGCGAATGACTTTTTTGCCCTGATTCTCTTTCTTGCCGCTGCTTTAACCGATTTACTGGACGGTTACTTGGCGCGCCGTTGGAAACAAGTAACAACAGTGGGAACCCTGCTCGACCCAGTTGCCGATAAGCTTTTGATTTCCGCTGCTTTAATCTCGCTGGTGCAGACAAGGCTCCTACCCGGCTGGATGGTTATTTTGATTATCAGCCGTGAATTCGCGGTTTCCGGCCTCCGCAGTATCGCCGCCGCCGAGGGCTACACGATCAAAGCAGGCGAACTCGGCAAATCAAAGATGATGCTGCAAGTGTTGGGGGTGGCCCTTATCATGCTGTCCATCCGCTGGCCTGAACTGCGCGTATTCGCGCTCGGCGCCATGTGGGCGGTCGTGATATTCGGCTTGGCTTCGGCGATTGACTATTTCCGCAAGTTCTGGCGCAAAGTGGATATGAGCATCAAACTCCGCCGCCGTCGCGAGTTAATCACCTTGGAGCGGCAAAAAAGACGCCTCACCAGGGCGGCCAAGATGCAAGAGCTGAACGAGCGACACGGAATGATTCGTTAACGCCATGCCCGACGCCGGTTGCAGCACCTGATAGTTATCCTTCGTGAAAACCACTGTTCGAATCTGGCCGCGCGGTCCAGCCAAGCCGATCGGTTTGCCGTTAAATACTAAACTCACCCCGCCCGCATTGCCCGTGCGAATCCGGCCTATTTCACGGCCTCGCAGCACTTTAGTCTGTTCCGGTTCCAGAAAACCGCTGAAAACCTGCTGGCCGTCCGCGGCAAGCGCCAACCAACTCCGTTCAATCCCGGAAATTTCCACTTGAAAACCATCTTCAGGCATGGCAGGCGCGGGTTGCGCCGATTTCGGCTTGCTGATACTGGTCTCTAAAGCTTTTTCACTGCTGCGTTTAGTTTCAGGTTTCCAATTTTCCCAGAATGTGTATAGGCCGGAACAAAGAGCAAACACCGCCACGAGCGAACCGACAGGCCGAAGCCAGCGCAAGCGCCGCGAGCGCTTTGCCGGCGCGAGCACCCCTCTCTCGATCACAACTTCGCGTTGTCCTGGTATGACCGGCTCCGGTATTTCCGCTACGGTCGCCTGGACGAGAGGAAGGAGCGCGTCGTAATCGACATGGACCTCACGCGCGAACTGGCGGACAAAGCTTTTATAAAAGAAGGAAGACGAGAATTGTGAAAGGTTATCATCTTCAATAGCCTGCAAATTCTTAAGAGAAATGCGGGTTTTAACGCTTACCTGCTCAAGGCTCAGTTCGGCTTGCAGGCGGGCGATTCGGATGATGTTTCCGACTGACTGCATAAATTCGGGCGCTTCTTCAGCGCAAAGTTATAGTACAACAGTCTTTCCGCTTCTCAAACAAGTTGAGGAGCTATAAACCACATGCTCTTCTCTAGAATTTTAATTTCCTTGGGCTTTTTTGCCTTCTTGTCGACTCCCGTCAGCGGTCCAACGTTTCGTGGAAATGCGGCTTTCACCAATACAAAAAGGGCCGTTTCATACGGAGAAAGGCCTTCGGGATCGGAAGCGATCTCACATCTGCGGGATTGGATCATCTCGGAATTAAAGCCGCTCAAGGGACAAGTCTCGCTCGATTCGTTCACCGGTCAAACACCCGCTGGTCCGGTTCCCATGGTGAACCTGATCTGTAAGTTTCCGGGCAGTTCAGGTAAAGCGATCGCGATTACCGGCCATTACGATACCAAACGCATTCCCATGATGCGCTTTGTCGGCGCTAACGACGGGGGGTCGTCCACCGGTTTTCTTCTGGAGTTCGCGCGCGCTGTTTCGGGCATGAAACACCGGGATGATCTCTATATCGTGTTTCTCGACGGCGAAGAAGCCGTGGGGTCCTGGACGGACACCGATAGCCGGTATGGAAGTAGGCATCTGGCCGCTAAATGGCTCGCAGACGGCACGGTTTCCCGCATGAAAGCCTTGATCAATGTGGACATGATCGGGGATAAGGATCTCGATGTGCTGAACGACGGCAATTCATCCCAGACGTTGCGGGATCAGGTAAAGCAAATTGCCGCACGTTTGGGCGATGGCAAGTATTTCCGCCCGGAGACAGGCGGCATCGATGACGATCACATCCCGTTCATTAACGCCGGCGTGAACGCCCTCGATTTGATTGACTTTGATTTTGGCCCCGGTAATTCGTATTGGCACACCGGAGCGGATACAACCGACAAACTGGACGCCCATAGCTTCCAGGTCATTGGAGATGTTGTTTTGGAGCTGGTAAAAGAATTAGATGGGCAAAGCTAATTTTGCGCCTTGGCAAATTGCAGCTTACCGTCGATAATCACCTTCAACGCATCGACGGTAATCGGCCCATTGTAACGTTGTCCATTAATAAACACGCTCGGAGTACCCTCCACGCCGGCCTGATTGCCGTCCTGAACATCCCGGACCACGGTCTCACGAACGGCGGTTGAGTCAATGTCATTTTCAAATCGGTTCATGTCCAGCCC
>CAXUBB010000155.1:0-10793 GCA_964249105.1 uncultured Bryobacteraceae bacterium
CTCAGCGCGATCGTCGAAGCCACGCCCGCGGCCCGGGCCGAGATTCCCGTCCTCACCGAGGCTCCGCTATATCTCCGTCAGTCGCTGCTGTTCCCTTATGCGGAAGGAACCAAGTTTTTCGACGCTGTTTATAAACGGATGGGCCGTCAGGCGTTCATGGCCGTTTTCACCGATGCGCCCACGGACTCAGCGCAGATTATCCACCCTGACCGTTACTTTGCGCACGAACAGCCCACGCATCCCGCGCTGCCGCAAACCGCCGCCCTGAAAGCGGCGGAAGAGATTACGGAAGGGTCCGTGGGTGAATTTGACCACACCATGCTCCTGCGTCAGTTTGCAGGTGAAGATCAGGCGAGTGCTCTGGCTCCGCACGTCCGGGGAGGGCAGTTCCGAATCGTGGCGGCAGGAAAGGAACGGAAACCAGTGCTGCAATATTCTTCCGAATGGGACTCGCCGGAAAAAGCCGCTGCGTTTTTCAAGCTCTATCCGAAAGTCCTGACCGGTAAATGGAAGCATTGCGATATTTCACTGGCGAACGGCTCAGTGCTGGCCGGCGCCGGTGATGCCGGGCTGTTCATCGTCCGGCTATCGGGAACGCTGGTTTCGAGCCTGGAAGGCTTGAGCGATACCGAGGAGTGGCAGCGCTTGAAAGCGATTCCGGCGGAAAGCGCAAGCGGTATGGCCGGACAAGCAACCGTTTCTAGGCTACACTGAGAGATGGAGACCTACTAGGCGTGAAGATAGTTGTTGCCTCGATGGTGAGTGCTTTACTAGCGACTTTGTCGCTGATTGCTGCGGATGCAAACATGGGCCGCAAGGCTCCGGAGTTGGCGTTTACGGTTCCTGGACAGGGCCAAAAGCTGCTGAGCCAGTACCGCGGGAAGGTGATCGCGCTCGAATTTATTTTTACGACCTGTCCTCATTGCCAGGCGGCTTCGAAAGTAATGAGCGGATTTCAGCGGCAGTATGGGCCGCAGGGCTTTCAGGCCCTTGATGTTGCCGTGAATGAGAATGCCGACTTGCTGGTGGAGAATTTCGTAAAAGACTATCAGGTTGCCTTCCCGGTCGGCTGGATGTCCAGGGACCAAATGCTGTCCTTTATGGGATTCAAGGATGGCCGCTTTGTTGTTCCCCAAATGGCTTTAATCGACCGCAAAGGCTATATTCGTTATCAGACCCCAGCGCTCGAAAATGAGGAGTGGGATAAGTTAATGAAGGAAGACGTCATTAAACAGCACATCGAGGAATTATTGGGCACCAGCAACTCCGCCAAGCGTGCGACTCCAACCGGTAACGGTCGGCTGGCATTATCCCGAAAGCCCTCGTAAGTTTCCTTCATGCGCCCGTAGCTCAGTCTGGATAGAGCGTTTGCCTCCGGAGCAAAAGGTCAGAGGTTCGAATCCTCTCGGGCGTACCAAGTTTCCTTTCTGCTATTGCATTCATCAGATTGATGTAGGTGCCGAAATGCAAGCAGAGACTGTCTGGATCAGGAATATCCTGAGCTTGGATTGTTTTGACCCCTGAGTAAAATCAGAAGCCGAATCCTTGAGGTTTAACACAAACTCAAATATTCTTTCGCATGGCGTCTTTTTCAAGAAGCCTTTTAAGAAGAGTTGGGGCAACATAGAAACTTGTCGTCCGAAGACAGTTGAGCGCCTCTGGAAGGTTCAACAGACCAGCTTCAGCTCCTGCATCTAAGATGCCTAGTGTTCCGGTTAAAGCAATGCCCCGGCGCTTGGCCTCTGCTCGCCCACGGATCTCATCAATTAGTAGCAGTGCGTCTGGAATTCGTCCTTGTGCAAGGAATATAGCTTCTCGTTCACCGGCTCCAAGTTCATTGAGTGCAGGATCAGAAATCTCGTCAACTTTTTCCACATTGAGCCAGCTGGGTGGACTTGCGATCCATTGAGCTACTAGTACCGGGGTATCTGCATGTTGTAGCTCTTGAAGCACTGCCGCAGGAACGATGACGTGGTCGTAAAGCTGCGGCAGCACATAATCAGCTCCGATCAGAACCAAATAGTTTAGGGGTGAGGTGTCTGCAATGACCATCGGGCACTGAATTTTTGAGCAGTTTCTAAATCTTGCTCCAAGTCCTGCTCCATGTAATTCAAGTAAACCTGATGTTCTTTTAAAAAATGATGAACTTGCAGTCGTGATTCAAATCCCAGCATGCGGCGAACTTGCTCCTCTGATAGGCGACCACTTCGATAACCTTCCAGAGCGATGCTTTCCGCTGCCGTGCGGTAGAGATCATTTCCGCCGGCAAGCAAAGCATGAGCAATATCCTCCGGCAATTCAACTTGAATCTTCATAAAAGACCTGTCTGTTATTATGACCCACCAAACATGCGAAGATCACAAACCTTGAAGAACAAAAATAATGGTGGAAAGCTTTGTAAAAGACTATCAGGTTGCCTTCGGTCGGCTGGCGTTAGCCCGAAAGCCCTCGTAAGTTTCCTTCATGCGCCCGTAGCTCAGTCTGGATAGAGCGTTTGCCTCCGGAGCAAAAGGTCAGAGGTTCGAATCCTCTCGGGCGTACCATCCACTCCTTTATAGAACGAGCGACTTGTTCATTCCTTCTGCCGTCTTGTTATAGGCTTCGATCTGAAAACGTATCGTACGTAGAAACCAGCTATACTTTATTTACCTTGTAGGCGTGGATGTGTTTTCATCACCGCTGATACGCTGACTACGAAGTTGGCTCTGTTGTTCCTGCTCTGTCGCAGTCGTTTAAAACGTACTACGTTATTTAATGAGCAATTATGAACAGATTTCGAGCAAGTTTTGTAGCAGCCGTAGTTTTCCTCCCTCACATTTTGTCCGCCCAAGTGACTGCCTTGCGCGTTGGTCACCTTGTTGACCCGGAAGCAGGAACCGTTGCCGCCAACCAGATACTTCTTATTCAGGACGGAAAGTTTACTGCTGTCGGCGCAGGTGTTGCGGTTCCGGCCGGCGCCGAGGTGATCGATCTATCTCAGTATTACGTTTCTCCAGGCTTGGTGGACGCGCATAACCATCTGGCGCTTACTTACAAAGAGGAGCCCGAGCACAACAGTTATTACCTGACAAGCGTGTTGGACTCGACGGCTATTCGCGCCATTCAAGCTGTTTCAAACGGAATCACCATACTTAACGCCGGTTTCACGATGGAACGCGATCTAGGCAACAATGCAAATTATGCGGATACCGCGCTGCGTGTCGCCATCGAGCAGGGCTGGATCCCAGGACCCACGATCATTAACTCAGGAATTATCATTGGCGGATTTGGCGGCCAATTCAGCCCGGTGCCCGAACGCGAGGGGCTAATCTACCCCGAGTATCTCAACGCGGATACGAACGACGAGATCGTGAAAGCTGTACGCCGCAACATCCTGTACGGCGCGAAGGTAATCAAGATCTGCGTCGATTGCAAACCTTACGGCTACACCACGGATGAGATGAAATTATTTATTTCCGAAGCGGCCAAGGCCGGTCTCAAGGTTGCCGGACATGTGCAAACACATGACGGGGCGCTGCGGGCGATTGAGGCTGGGATATGGTCCATTGAGCATTCAAATGGACTTGATGACAAGGCGCATAAGCTAATGGCCGAAAAGGGCATCTGGCGCGTCGGCACAGAGACGCCGTTAACTGATTACCATACGACGAATTCGCCTCAAGCGCAGGAGCGTTTCAAGCGTCAGGAGGATGGGATGCGAAGCGCCTACGCCAATCACGTCAAGATGGCTTTTTCAACCGATGCCGATTATTACATCCCCGGCATGACACGCGGCGAAGTGGTGATTGATTTTCTGAAAAGCTGGAAAGGGGCTGGTATTCCCGCGCCCGAGATCTTGAAGATTATGACGGTCAATGGCTACAAGGTTTGCGATATGTACGACAAGCGCGGGCCGATTAAGACCGGTTTTCCCGCGGATCTGATCGCGGTACGAAACAATCCTCTGCAGGACATCGACACGCTTCGGGATGTTCGATTTGTGATGAAGGACGGAACTGTATTTAAGCGCGATGGAGTGATGACTCCAACAAAGTTCTTTCATAGCGGCCCGGTCCCTCCGAATGCTTGGAGAATCCATTGAGAGAACCAATGCAAAGTTGAGTCCGCCATGAGTATTACGCAGTGAGAAAAACAGCGCTGATTCGTGGAGATGGCGTGGCTGCGTGCTGCTCTGCCCATCTGCTGAGAAGCGCGGGATTCGAAGTCACAATTGACCCAAACCCTCGCCGTCCGAAACTGCCCGCTATCATGATTAGTTCACGGACGCAGCGTCTAATGGAAGAGTCGCTGGCGCAACCGAATCTTTTCGGAAATCTTCCACAAGTCCATCGTCGTGTGGTGCGCTGGGGACCAGAAGCCGAACCAATTGAATTTCCGCACTCGGCAGTAATCGTCACCGAGCAGGAACTGCTAGAACGCATCGGAGGGCATTTCCCTGAAAATGAATGTTCCACGGAAGCTGATGCCGAATGGACCATTGCTACATCTCATGCCGCCTCTGCTTCGGTATGTGAGCATCACTTCGGCTCTCGTACGGCAACTGCCTCTTCCGTTAGCCTGCGGTCTCAATGCAGCCTCAATACCTGCTGGATCGAATCTCTTCCGATGGGATGGCTCTTTTTGCTTCCGGGGAGGGAATCGGCGTGGCTGCTTGCGGTTGGCGGAAGCTCTGATTCGCTGCTTGCTCAAAGCCGCCTCGTTGCGGAACAGATCTCATCAATCGGCTCCGCCTCTGGCCGCTTCACTTGTCATCCTCGGATATCACTCCCGCTCTGCCAATCAGGGTGGCTGGCCTGCGGGAATGCGGCGCTGCTCTTTGATCCGCTATGCGGGGACGGAGCCGGTAATGCGACCCGCGAAGCAATTCTCGCAGCCGCCGTTGTGCGGGCGGCTGTTGAAGGCCATGACGTTAACGCTCTCTCCGTGCATTACACGGCCCGGCTCTTAGCTGGATTTCAGCGCCATCTGGAGACGTGCGCTGAGTATTACGCTGGCGGTTGTCGCGGTCCTTGGTGGGATGAGCAGGTTGCTTCCAGCCGAACCGGCATTGCCTGGTGCGCTCAGCAGACGGAAGCTCAGACGCGTTTTGCCTACCGATTGAACGGCTTTGAGCTTGAACCCATTACCAGATAATGGCTGACTACCGCGGCTCCGAAATCGATGGACTGAGCGATACTTGAGATTACCTGGAGAGGAGTGCCCTATGCGTTATAAGTTGCTGCTGATTTTGGCTTTTTGTGCGTTGCTGACCGGAGTAGTGCTCGATGCGTCCGCCCAGCTTGAGGAGCACCGGAATCTCCACCACGCGCCGGTTCTTGCTCTTCAACAGAGCGGCACAACCAACCGGCTTCAGGCGATCAGTCCGGTGAACTTGCAAGTAGCGTGGGCGAGCGGCATCGCCGGCACCTGGGTTAAAACCACAGACGGAGGACAGTCTTGGCAGGCTGGCGTGGTCGCGGGAGCGGAAAGCCTGCAATTTCGTGATGTGCAAGGAGTCAACGAGAACGTTGCCTATCTCCTTTCGGCGGGAACGGGAACCGACTCTCGCATCTATAAGACCGAAGACGGCGGTATGTCCTGGTCCTTGCAATTCCAAAATCAAGATCCAAATGGATTTTATGACTGCTTCGCTTTCTGGACGCCAAAACGGGGCCTTGCCACGAGCGACTCGGTGAGTGGCAGATTTCCGGTCCTTCGTACAACCAACGGCGCAGCCTGGAACGACATCGGTGACCGGTTACCGGCAGCACAGCCGGGTGAAGCCTCGTTTGCCGCGAGCGGCACCTGCGTTGCGACGCAGGGAAAAAGACATGCCTGGATTGCGACTGGCGGGGCTGCCAAGGCCCGGATTTTAGCCACTACCGATGGCGGAGACAACTGGGAAGCCCACGACACGCCGATTGTCCAGGGCACGACGACTTCAGGCGTTTTTACAGTGGACTTTCGTGATTCCCAACACGGCATTCTGGGAGCCGGGGAACTCGCTGCTCCCACTGCCTTCGCTGATACGATCGCCCGATCACAGGACGGAGGAAAGTCCTGGCAACTGGCGAGCCGGCCACCTTTCCCGGGAGCCGTTTATGGCTTAAGTTATGTGCGCGCCCACCGGCACTATGATCATGATACCGAGGCCGAGGGCAACTTCGAGGACGATGAACAATACAAATCTGAGGAGCGCCGAGTGGTGATCACGGGTCCGGCTGGGGCGGCCTGGAGCCCAAATGAAGGCGACACGTGGTTCAGTCTGCCTGGAGTTGCGAATTACTGGGCAGTAGCCTTTTCCAGCGAGGAATCAGGGTGGTTGGTAGGCACGGAAGGCCGTATCTTGAAGATCTCTTTTTAGTGGATTTCGGGCCGGAGGTTCGAATCCGAGATCGTTAAGCCCTGAATCTTGAAGCACAAAGGCGATTTCCGAGCATCTACTGACTAACCACTCTGAAATGCCAGAAAACAACAACCAGAAACCGCAGCAGTGGAAACCTTCCGTTAATCCCTGGTTAATTGCGATGGCCGTCATCCTGCCGGCCTTTATGGAGGTCATTGACACTTCCATTGCTTCTGTATGCATTCCTTACATTGCCGGTAGCCTTTCCGCTTCCAATGATGAGGCAAGCTGGGTTCTGACCTTCTACTTGCTCTCAAACGCGGTCGTTCTTCCCGCCAGCGCTTGGTTTTCACTGCGTTTTGGCAGAAAACGATTTCTGATCACGTCCATGATCATCTTCACGATCTCTTCGTTTCTCTGTGGCGCTTCCACCAGTTTATTGATGATTCTGATGGCGCGGCTTATACAGGGCGCGGGCGGCGGCGCATTGCAACCCTTATCTCAAGCAATTCTGACGGAAAGTTTCCCGCCCGAAAAGCGAGGTATGGCAATGGGGCTGTTTGGTTTGGGCGTTGTCGTGGCTCCCGTGCTGGGCCCGACACTGGGCGGATGGCTAACGGTTACTTACTCCTGGCGTTGGGCTTTTTATATCAATATTCCGGTAGGAATTGTGGCTGTGCTGTTGATCTCGCGCTTTGTCGAAGATCCGCCCTACATCAAGAACGCGAAACCAGGCGGCCTAGATAAGATCGGATTTGGTTTACTGGCCATTTGGCTGGGTTGCCTGCAAATTATTCTGGATCGCGGCCAGGAAGACGATTGGTTTGGAGCGACGTGGATTCGCTACGCATTTGTCATCATGGTTGTCACGTTTATCTGGTTTATCATCAGCCAGTTCACAGCAGCTAAGCCGCTGACGGACTTAAAGATATTTAAAAACCGCAATTTCACGGTAGGCACGATTTTAATCTTTATGTTCGGCGCCGCCATCTACGCCTCGGTTTCTCTTCTGCCTTTGTTTTATCAAAACATGCTGTCTTACGACGCCTTCAGCGCCGGTTTGGCGGTGTCGCCACGCGGCGTCGGCGCGATTCTGGCCATGCCGATTGTCGGGCTGCTTGTGGCCAAAATCGATACGCGAATTTTAGTGTCACTAGGCTTCTTAGTCTTTGGCACATGCAGTTTTATCTGGGGAAATCTGACCACGGATATCTCTCCCTGGTCGCTGACGATATCGATTATTATCAGCGGCTTTTCATTGGGGTTTGTTTTTGTGCCGCTCAGTACTGTGTCACTTGGCGATCTGCCGTCAGATAAAGTGGGCAACGCCAGCGGCTTGTTCAACTTGATGCGCAATGTGGGCGGCAGCATCGGGATTTCTCTTGTCAATACCATTCTCGCCCGTCATGAACAGCTTCATCGTACGGAACTGCTGCATAATTTGAATCCAACTAATCCTGTTTACCAACAGTCTCTTGCTCAACAAACTCAGTTTTTGGCTGGCACTTATGGCCCGGCAAACGCCATGATTCGCGCTTATCGACTGATAGAAGGCACCTTAACGACGCAAGCCCAACTCTGGTCTTACGTGGACAATCTTCGCTATATGGCGCTTGCTTGTTTCGCTTGTGTTCCTATCGTTTGGGCCCTCAAGCGTGTCAAGGCCAAGGCCGGGGCGGTCGCGGCCCACTAAAAAGAAAACCGCCCCAAGAGTGCCAGACTCCTGGGGCGGTTTTAAGCGCTGCTGATTAAGCTGTCGCGCGTGTTGAACTGCCTGCCGTAATTCTTTGGAAAGCTTGCTGGGACGCATTCGGGATCAGCTTCCACACTTTCTCCGCAGTGGCTTTTTCCTCCGCCTGAATTTCCCGCGCCAAGCTGGCCGTCTGGGTATCGCCTGCGGCTTCCGCCGAAGTTGCCAACGCTTCGTACATCGCCAGTTCGCTATTTTCGACCGCGAATGCCATCATCAGGTTCTGAGTTGTACGCTCTTCTTCCTCATGTCCTATCGATGCGGCTTTCGGGCTTAAACCAAATATGTGAGCCAGAAAGCTTTTCGTCGTGGAAGGACTGCCGCCCAAGGACTCCAGGCGAGCTGTCAATCTCTCATATTGCCGTTTTGTCTCCAGTGCATGCTGATGGAAAAGCGCTTTTGCCGCCGCATCATTACCCTCCTTCGAAAAACCATCGAGTTGGGTTTCAAAACTTTTTTCCGCCGCAATCGCATCGACCAGATATCGCTTAATTACGTCTACGCTTGTTTCCGCCATAAACTTACTCCTACGCATGTGAGACAAAATAGAAATACACTCTGTTTCTCAAATAAAATAGCCCGGATACAGGCTCTAAAACGTGTGTCCGGGCTTGCGATAAATACGGGTAAATACCTATTTTTCGAACATGGGGGTTTTCGTGTGATTCCAGGGTTTCGGCTGATAGGTCCAGTTACGGCTGCTGTAATCGCTAAACGTAAGCAAAATCAAGATGGAAAGCCATACCAAACCGGCAACCACGAACAGTTTTGTCAGGGTAGTGGTAAAGCGTACGCCCATGAAGATCCAAACCACCAGCGACGCTTTAATCAGCGCAATGAACAACGCGGCAACAATGTTGAATTCGCCAAGGTTAATGTGAGAAATCAGCGTGGTAAGCACTGTTAAAACAATTAAGGCAGCCCAAACTCCGACGAGTGTATTTATTTTAGGAACGGGTACGTGTGCGCTCATGTTTATCGATCCCCAATCAGATAAAGCAACGGGAAGAGGAAAATCCAGACAATATCGACAAAGTGCCAGTAAAGGCCGACCATCTCGACCGGCGTGAAATAATTTGTACTATATTTCCTTCGGTACGCCTCCACCGCGAGCCAAGTCAGAAGCCCAAGGCCGACAATCATGTGAATGGCGTGCATGCCTGTCATTGCGAAATATAAGAAGAACAGGATTTGTGCGTTATGTTCGTATTGCGGGAACTCCTCATACCGAAAGCCCAAGCCGGGTATGAGATGCTCCACATATTTGTTGTGATACTCGAATGCCTTGATGCCGAGGAACACCGTACCAAAGATCATGGTCAGGATTAAATACCGGATCAGTTCGGCCCTTTTGCTTAACTGCGCGCAGCGAACGGCCATGGCCATGGTTAAGCTGCTGCAAATCAGGACCGCCGTGTTGGTGGCGCCCAGGGTAACGTCCATGTATTTGCTGGTGCTTGCAAAAGCGCCGTAATACAGGTTGCGGTATACGGCGTAGCTCGCAAACATACCGCCAAAGAACAGGACTTCCGTAATCAGGAACGTCCACATTCCCAGGGTGTCAGCATCCATCTGCTGTCCGGGAGTGGCGAAGTGATGCTTTAGATAGGTTTCCTCTTCAGGAGAGATAGCTTCATGAGCTACCGGCATTACTGCGTCAGCCAAGGATTTCCTCCAATTTGCCGTAATTATACGCTTCTTCTTTTACAGTTGGTGTTTCATCGAAGTTGAACGTGGTGGGAGGCGACTGAACCTGCCATTCCAATCCCGCCGCGCCCCATGGATTTTTTCCGGCTTTCGGTCCGTACTTCCAGGACCAGACAAAGTAAACCATGGGAATCAGATAACCAATGCCAAGAATCGATGCTCCCGCAGTGGAAAGAACATTGAGCGCCTGAAATTCCGCCGGATAAGACTGATAACGGCGCGGCATTCCAAGATATCCCAGAATAAACTGCGGGAAAAAGGTCAGGTTGAATCCAATGAAAATAATCAGCGCCGAGAATTTAGACCATCCTTCCGGATATAAGCGGCCCGTCATCTTCGGCCACCAGAAGTGCAAACCGCCCAGGAAGGCCATTACCATCCCACCGACCATTACGTAATGAAAATGCGCCACCACGAAATACGTTCCATGCGTTGCCACATCCGTTCCCAAGGTGGCGAGATGCAGCCCAGTCATTCCGCCAATCGTGAACAGCCCGATAAAGCCGAACACATACAGCATCGGAGTGTCAAAGGAGATCGAGCCTTTATACATCGTCGCGGTCCAGTTGAACACCTTAATCGCGGAAGGAACCGCCACCATGAAGCTCAGGAACGAAAAGGCAACGCTCGTATACATGCTTTCCCCGGTGACAAACATATGATGCCCCCAGACGACAAAGCTCAAAACCGCAATCGCCATGCTGGAGAAAGCGACAAAGTTGTATCCGAAAATCCTCTTTCTTGAGAAGCAGGAAACGATTTCGCTGATCACGCCCATACCGGGCAGAATCATGATGTAGACAGCCGGATGGGAGTAGAACCAGAAGAGGTGCTGAAACAGGATCGGGTCGCCGCCGATATTAGGGTCAAAGATGCCGACGTGAGCGACGCGTTCAAACGCGAGCAGCAAAATCGTTATCGCGAGCACCGGAGTTCCCAACACCTGGATCAGACCAGTCGCGTAATTGGACCAAACAAAAAGCGGTAGCCTCCCCCAGGTCATTCCCGGAG
>CAXUBB010000156.1:0-6580 GCA_964249105.1 uncultured Bryobacteraceae bacterium
GTTGTAAACGACGTGGTGGGAACAACCAGCGCAATTGGGCAGAACTTTCGCATTATTGTCGAAGGCTTTTACGACACGAACTTTAACGACACGACGCCTACTCCAGAACCGGCAACGATGATTTTAAGCGGTGTTGGCTTCGCAGTGGCGTCCATTGCGGCTTACCGGCGCAAACGGAAACAGAGCAACTAACTGCTTGTTCAATCAATAGAAAAGGCCGACCGTTGTTATCCCGGTCGGCCGTTTCTTTGTCTAACTCTCGTTAATAGTTAAGAGCCGCCTGGACAGCGGGAAGCGCTATGGTGATACCGTAACCCGCATCACGGTCCGCCCCCGGTGCCATGGTGTCCAGCGCCGTGCTGGTCATAATGTCCCTAATCTGCGCATTCGTCAGACTTGGATTCGCTGATTTCACAAGCGCCGCGATTGCCCCCGCATGCGGAGTAGCAGCGGAAGTGCCGAAAAACGGCAAAAATCCGGGGGTCTTTGTAAAAATTCCGTCGGCGGCTGTTAAGTCCGGCTTTTGCAGAGTGGTCCCCCCGTTTGTTCCAAACAGATAATTACCCGGCGTAATTTCAGAACCGTCAGGATTGTAGAAAATCTTGCGCGGCCCATCGGAACTGAAGTATTCGGTAGGATTCGCAAATCCGGTAAACGGTTGTGTGCCGGTATGCGCGCTGTTCCAATACGTTGCTGCCATTGTCACCGTGTTTAATCCCGCATTGTGGCCGAATGTTGCGCCGGACGTGCCGATCGAAAGACGGCCGCGCTCTGTGTCAATATGCAAAGCGCGAGGAGATCCGTTGTAAAGGACAACAATCAAACGGTCACCAACTGCCGGGCAGTATCCGCTAGCGGAAGCTGTGCCGCACTTATTGCCTTGTTCAATGTACTCAAAAGGATCTTGCGCTCCTGCCTGCGTGTCAATCGAAAACGCCTTAATATTAGCTCCAGTGCTGTCCAGAACAAAG
Source organism: uncultured Bryobacteraceae bacterium (assembly GCA_964249105.1). Lineage (GTDB taxonomy): Bacteria > Acidobacteriota > Terriglobia > Bryobacterales > Bryobacteraceae > Bog-105. Next base: position 972 of record CAXUBB010000156.1, read on the forward strand.
AAATCATAGTCATTGTTGCTGGCGCCCAGCGGATCGGACCATTGTAAGCCAAAAAAAGTGCTTGTCGCTGTAAGGGAATCATAAAGCCGAGGCGTAGCGGACGCAGAAAAGTCGTGAATTCGCACGGGTAATCCTTCCACGGCATCAATAAGACGTCCGGCATCGCCGCCGTCTTTGAAGTCGCCTTCCCAAGTTCCAGAACCATTTGTCAGATTGCCGCTATTAGCTGCTGAAGAGAAATAGAGAGCGCCGTCGGCGGTAACATCGTTTACCGCCTGAGCCACAATGCTGTCCTGAAACACGCCTTCGTCAAAGTAAGAAACGTCATCGAGAATAATGTCGCAACCGTACGTAAAGCGCAGTGTTCGAATATTGTCAGCGAAACTGCTTTCACTGGTAAACGCGGTCGCAAAAAACAGCTTCGCGCCCGGGGCAAGGTCATGAACAATTTCCATGATGGCGGTACCCTCATCTTCACCGGTACCTTCCTGGCCCGGAACCACGGTCACATCAGGCGGCAGATCACCGCTGGCAATGAGAGCGGCAACACGGGCCGGCGTGGCGCTGTCGGAGAGAACGCCCACTTTCACGCCCGTTCCATCGTAGCCAAGCTGGACAGCTTGATTCGCGCCATGAGTGATGTAACATTGACTGGTCACGGAACCGATAAAAGGCGCGATGCGCAGCGGCCTGAACAGGGAGTGAAGCGCAGGATGATAGCCGTTGGCAGCAAGCAACGGCAGCGATTGTTGGAACTGCTCTTTGAACACCTCCCGGCGTTGCTCCCTCCATGTATGAAGCGGGGCCGTCGGGCTGGCCCAAGGATCAATTTGGCCGGCAGCCACATTGGTTCTGGCCCGAGCCGCTGTCCGAATCCATTGCACCTCGGAAACGTCCGCAACGGTTTCCACACTGAGGGGAGGCAGCGCGGCCCGAATCGCGCCGTCGTGTTTCGAGGCATATACGACTTGGCCTCCGACAGCGTTGATGCGCTCTAAAGCGGCAGGGAGCGACCGCGCTTTGAGGTCAATCAGGACCAAACCCTGCGAATCTGTTTCGAGCGGCTTGATGATACTGTTGGGAACCGCGCCTACTGATTGATGCCGCGCCCGCATGGCCCCAAAAATCAGAGCGGATGACATCTTTTTTTGTCCACGAGTTAGTGATCTTTTGACTCGCAGGATGTCCTTCATCTGCTGAACAGCAGAATCACTGATTTGCTGCCCCAGTGCTGGGGTAATTGAGAACGTCAGTAGGGCCGATAAGACCCCGTAAAAGCTAAGTTTAAGAGTTCGCCTCAATGCGAAATCCTCCCATCATTAATAAAGCCTAATTAGGCCTAGATCTGGACGATACCATGGGAAACAGCTAAGGAGCAACCGCGACTAGCACGAGCGCAGCCTTTGAACAGGATTTCTCTTTCAGCTTCATCACAACTTGTACAGTAGTGGTTTATTGCTTTTATGAAATCCTCCACGTTAGCGGTGCCGTTAAGCACAAATAAACATTTAATCCGGTGGGTCGAAAAAATGGCCGAACTGACAAGACCGGCGGCAATTCACTGGGTTGACGGGTCGCAGGAAGAAAATGACGCTCTCTGCGCGCAGATGGTAAGAAGCGGCACGTTCACTAAACTCAATGAGGAGTTATGGCCTGGATGCTATTATGCGCGCTCGGACGCAAGCGATGTGGCGCGCGTGGAAGACCGCACATTCATCTGCTCGCTCTCGAAGGACACTGCAGGCCCTACCAACAATTGGGTCAATCCTTTCGAGATGCGCCGTAAATTAAAGTCGCTGTTCAAAGGCTGCATGCGCGGACGCACGATGTACGTGCTGCCGTTCAGCATGGGTCCTATTGACTCGCCGATGTCGCAGATTGGGGTTGAATTGACCGATTCGCCCTATGTTGTCGTGAATATGCGGATCATGGCGCGTATCGGACTGCCGGTATTCCGTGAGATCGACAAAGACATTAAACGTGTCGTGCCCTGCATGCACAGCGTCGGCGCGCCGCTCGGTCCCGGCCAGGAAGACGTGCCGTGGCCGTGCAATGACGAAAAATATATTGTTCACTTCCCGGAAACGCGGGAAATTTGGTCGTACGGATCGGGTTATGGGGGGAATGCGCTGCTCGGGAAAAAGTGCTTTGCCCTGCGTATTGCGTCGAACATTGCTCGTGATGAAGGCTGGATGGCCGAACACATGCTGATCGTCGGCGTTCAAAGCCCCCAAGGGGAGAAGACTTACGTCGCGGCTGCCTTTCCCAGCGCCTGCGGTAAAACGAACTTCGCCATGATGATCCCGCCCGAGGGCTTCGAGGGCTGGAAAGTTTGGACCGTGGGCGACGACATTGCCTGGATTAAACCGGACGAAAACGGAGAACTGCGGGCCATCAACCCGGAAGCCGGTTTCTTTGGCGTCGCGCCGGGCACTTCGCCGAAAACCAATCCGAATGCCATTGCCACGCTCTCGAAGAACACAATTTTCACAAATGTTGCGCTGACGCCGGAAGGCGGCGTCTGGTGGGAGGGGTTGACGGACCAGCCGCCGGCGGCATGTCTCGATTGGCAAGGAAAGGAATGGACGCCCGAAATTGGAAGAAGAACTGGAAGAAAAGCGGCTCATCCCAATGCCCGATTTACTGCCCCGGCGTCACAATGCCCTTCCATTGATCCTTCATGGGAAGATCCGAATGGAGTTCCCATCAGCGCCTTCATCTTCGGCGGACGCCGGGCAACCACCGCACCGCTGATTTATCAGGCTTTTAATTGGAGCGCGGGCGTTTATGTCGGCGCAACGATGGGCTCGGAAACGACAGCAGCGGCAGCGGGGGCTACCGGCAAAGTTCGCCGTGACCCTATGGCCATGCTGCCCTTCTGCGGCTATCATATGGGGGACTATTTTCGGCATTGGCTTCGAATGCAGCGGTCACTAAGCGTGACGCCGCGCATTTTTCATGTGAACTGGTTCCGCAAGGACCTGGACGGAAATTTTCTCTGGCCCGGTTTCAGCCAGAACATGCGTGTTCTAAAGTGGATCGTGGATCGCGCCCACAGCCGCACCGGCGGCAAGGAAATGCCAATCGGCTGGATGCCGCATTACAAAGATATCGAATGGAACGGCCTGGACTTTTCCGAAGAGCAGTTCGCAGAGCTGCAAGAGTTTGATTATCAGTCCTGGCGCTCCGAAGTGATCGGACACGAGGAACTGTTCATTGACTTGCACGACCATTTGCCGCCCGAGATGGTTTATGAACGGGAACTGCTGATTTGTCGGCTTTAAGTGCGAAGCTAGCTTTTTTCATTTATAAAGTAAACTTAATGTGAAGTTCAGGACTATTTCACCCTGGTTATGCGAATCTACTCTTGAGAGCACACAGTGCGATCAGCTAATTAGCAAGGAGATATATATCAAATGAAAAAGATCATGGTTGCCACTTTGGGCCTGACCCTTCTTTCCGGCACGGCCGTTTTCGCTCAGAACACTTCCACCAGCAGCTCGAGCAGCAGCACGATGAGCGACAGCGGTTCGATGAAGGGTAAGAAGCACAAGAAGAGCAAGAAGAGCAGCGATACGATGAGTTCGACCACTTCGACCGGTACCTCAAAGTAGTTACAGGCTTTTCAATTTAGATCCATTAAGCGGCTTCGAAGGGAACTCCCTTCGAAGCCGCTTCTTACTTTTGGCGCAAGCCTACTCTTTGTTGGGAATCGCCAGACTTCGCTTGTTGGGTTTGGCAGGCTGCGGCGGGTTCGCGTTGCGCCGCAGCTCAAGAATGAGGTGCATGACCTGCATTTCAATCTGGTCGCGGACCGCAACGTACACCTCTTCTTCTTTCCCGATAGGATCTTCCACGCGCCAGCTACGGATGTCAATGGTGCTGGAAGTAGGAAACTTCCGTCCGGACATGTTGACGATAATGTCAAAGGTAGCGGGGTCAACAGCGGTCAGATCTTTTGGATATTGGTGATCGATGTTAATATTTTTTGCTTCCATGACCCTTTTGGTCAGCAGTTGAACAATCGGGGCGGGAGCGAGCCCCGCGCTGACGGCGTGCATGACATCACTGCCGTACTTGGCCGCAAAACCCTCCGCCATTTGGCTGCGACAAGAGTTGCCAATGCAGAGAAATAAGACTCTCTTAGCTTCCATGTTCCCCGGTTTTCGAGGGAGAAGAAATTCCTTGCACAAATCTAGTATGAACTAAATTACCGTTGCTGAGTTCCGGATGAAATGTGGCTACCATGTGTCTGCCGTGCCGCACCAATACGGGCGTATTCAAGTAAGTAGCCAGAACCTTTGTGTCAGGTCCTGTCCGCCGGATAACGGGCGCACGAATGAAAACAGCTTCGGCCTTTTTTCCTCCGAGATCGATCTGAGCGATGCGGCTGTCAAGCTGACGGCCGTACGCATTACGCTCCACTGTTAAATCCATTAAGCCAAGTGACCGCTGCACTGGATTCAGGACCTCAGACGCCAGCAAAATAGCGCCCGCGCAAGTGCCGAAAACAGGTTTCTCCTCCCCAAATTTTCTTAACGGCTCAAACAGGCGCTCCTCATCGAGCAGCTTCAACATGGTTGTGCTTTCCCCGCCGGGAATGATTAAGCCGTCAATGGTTTCCAGGTCCTTGGCCATCCGCACTTCCTTGGCGTCCGCACCGGCGCGTTCGAGGGCATTGCAGTGCGCGCGGAAGTTGCCCTGCAATGCCAGAACGCCGATTTTGGGTTGATGGGCCAAGCTTCTACCAGCCCCGGACCTGCATCATTTCCGATTCGTGCATTTTTGAGATTTCCAGACCGGGCATGGCCTCCCCGAGTTCTTCGCTGGCTTCGAGCAGTTTGACCGGGTCCTGATAATACGTAGCGGCTTTCACAATAGCCTTGGCGCGCTTTTCGGGATCGGAGGATTTGAAAATACCGGAGCCGACAAAGACAGCTTCCGCGCCGAGCTGCATCACCAGCGCCGCATCCGCGGGAGTCGCAATGCCGCCGGCGGAAAAGTTCGGCACCGGCAGTTTGCCGTTTTGCGCCACGTATTGCACCAGTTCCAGGGGCGCTTGCAGGTTCTTGGCCTCATGCACCAGTTCTTCCTTGCCCAAGACCGTGAGTTGCTTCATTTCTTTAATAATGGTGCGGATATGGCGCACGGCTTCCACGATGTTGCCGGAACCGGCCTCGCCTTTGGTGCGGATCATCGCCGCGCCTTCCGCAATACGGCGCAAGGCTTCGCCCAGGTTTCTGGCTCCGCAAACAAAGGGAATTTTGAAATCTTCCTTGTCGATGTGATGCTCCTCATCAGCGGGAGTCAGCACTTCGCTTTCATCGATGTAATCGACACCCAGCGCTTCCAGAATGCGGGCTTCCGTGAAGTGGCCGATACGGACCTTGGCCATGACCGGAATCGAGACGCTTTCCATAATTCCGCGGATGAGCCGGATCTGGGACATGCGGGCGACGCCTCCCTCCTTGCGGATGTCCGCCGGCACGCGCTCCAGGGCCATAACAGCGGAAGCGCCGGCGCGCTCGGCAATGACGGCCTGCTCCGCATTGACAACGTCCATGATGACGCCGCCCTTTAACATCTCAGCTAGTCCGACCTTGAGCCGG
>CAXUBB010000156.1:6590-10243 GCA_964249105.1 uncultured Bryobacteraceae bacterium
GCCGGAATTGATCACTTGTAAAGTTCATCGAAGTCGTTCCCCTATTGTTTTCTGAATTTCTTTAAACCAACGCGGCGGCAGGCTCAAACTGCACATCATTATTTCGATGGGCGGCCAGTTCGGCGGAGACGATACCGCCAAGAATTCGCAGACCGCGCGTAATCAGCTCCGGCGTCAAACCGCCAAAGCTGATACGTAAACCGCGGGAGTGGGCTGCGCCTAACGAAAAATTAGAGCCCGGCAGAAAATCCACTCCCGCAATCCTTGCTTCCCGCAATAGCGCTTCCGCCGTCAACGGAGCCGGCAATTCGATCCACAGGCACATTCCGCCTTCCGGACGCGTCCACTTTGTTCCCGCAGGCCAATAAGACTCGCAGGCGCGAAAAGCTGCTCCGAGCCTTTCCCTGCCCGCCTCGCGGGTGCGTTTTACATGTTCCGCCAGCTCGCCGGATTCAGCAAAGCGCAAAAAGATAGCCTGCGCCAACTGGTCCGAGTGAAGGTCTGAAATCTGCTTTTCTTCCGCCAAACGGGCGATAATCTCGCGGGGAGCCGTAACCCAGCCGACGCGCAATCCGGGAAACGCAATTTTGGAGTAGCTGCGCAAAAGAATGGTCTTTCCGGAACCGTCCAACTGCTTTAGGGTCGGAAGTTCGTCGCCCAGGTAGCGAAGTTCACTGTAAATATCGTTTTCGACCAGGGTGACGCCGGATCTTTGCACTAGTTCGACCAGGCGCTTGCGGGCTTCGAGCGGAAGCGTGGCGCCAGTTGGATTTTGAAAGGAGGGAGTCACCACGAATAAACGCGGCTTCTGGCGCGTCAACAGTTCTTCGAGGGAGTCCAGATCCCCGCCAGCCGGTCCCATTGGGGCTTGCACGATATGCGCGCCGGCCCGGGAAAAAACGCGGAGCAGCCCATGATAAACCGGATCTTCACACAGCACGGTCCCGCCATTCGCCGTGGCGATTCGGGCCAGCAGATCAAGAGCCTGCTGGCAGCCGTTCGTCACCATCAAATCATCTTCCGGCCGGGCAATTCCTTCCGCCTGCTCCTTTCCGAGCAAGTAACGGCGAAGCGGCCCATAGCCGTGGGGAGATCCTAGTTGCAGGATTTCGACTGTTTCCGGGCTGTCAATCACAGCTTTCGACAAACGCCGGAACTGATTCAGCGGAAAAGCATCGGCTGCCGGCCGCGAACTGGCGAAATTAATTGCTGTTTCGCGCGAAGGACGCAGAACGGATGCGCTTCTAACCGGCTGAAGGACGCGTCTGGCCACAAAACTACCTCGTCCGACATGCCCCTCCACTAAGCCACACTCTTCGAGAACAGCATAAGCCGCTGAAACCGTGGCTCGGTTCAGCTTTAGCTGACCAGCCAATTCCCGAGTGGCTGGGAGCCTTTCTCCCGCAGAAATCGTTCCCTTCTCTATTAAAGACACAAAAGAGTCCGCAATCTGTTTATAGATTGGCGTATCGGAATTCGTGTCTAGAGCAATGAGAGGAAATGCCGCCAAGCTCCAACTATACCAAATTGGCTGATGCAGACAGGCCAATAGCAAAACAGGCGCTCGCAAACTGCTTTTCTGTCGGTAGCGCATGCGCTAAAGTACTAAAGCATGAGTGCCGTAGTAAATGCCCTTCCAGGCGTGCCGGATGTGGAATCGCCTTTGTTTGAACCTCTCTTCCAGTCCAAGGAGATCTCGCCGGAAGCATTGGGAGTTGCGCGGCGCTTGCGGGAAGACGGATTTGCCGTGATCGACTTTCCGGAGCCTGAGTTTGACCGGATGGCCCAGACGATCATTCAAACGCTGGACCCCCAATATGACTGGGAAGGATGGCGCTCCGGACGCATCAATAATCTGCGCGTCCAGGATAGCTGGAAAGCACTCCCGGAAGCAAAACAGATTGCCTGCAATGCGACGATTTTGAAGCTGTTATCTGACCTGTACGGCAGGCGCGCGTTCCCGTTTCAGACGTTAAATTTTCCGGTCGGCACGCAGCAGCACTTCCATTCTGATTCTGTCCATTTCAGCTCATGCCCGGAGCGGTTCATGGTCGGCGTATGGGTCGCCTTGGAGGACATTGACTCCGATAACGGACCGCTGTTGTATTATCCGGGATCGCACAAACTTCCGGTTTTCACCAATGAGCACTTGGCGGTTAATCCGCCGCAGGACGGCCCCGACCCGTACAGCCACTATCCGCTCTACATGAATGCGTGGCGAGCCATCGTGGATGCCATGGGGCTGAAACCTCTTGAGTTTCATGCCAAGAAGGGGCAAGCGCTGATCTGGTCCGCCAACCTGCTGCATGGCGGGGCCGCGCAAAAGGACTTGACACGCACCCGTTATAGCCAAGTAACGCATTATTTCTTCGATGATTGCTGCTATTACACGCCGATGGGGAGTGTCCCGTTATTAGGCAGATTGCAGCTTCGGAAGGTCATTGACATCTCGACCGGTCAGCCGGTTCCCAATATGCTGAACGGAGTAGTGATTGATTCTATCGCGCACACCGGTTCGAATCCTGACGCCAATCACGCGCAAGTTTCTTCATTGCGTCATTTGGCTCAACGCGCGAAAGCCGCCGTGAAACAGACGCTCGGCAGTTAGAAGTTTGACGAGCTGAAGCGCTTTTAAGCTTCCAAGTTGCGCTTACCATAAGCCTGAAGCTCTTGGGGCGTCAGTTCACTTGGCGCAACAAGCCGGTAGTGCTTCTCGGCAACAATGACAATCCCCTTTTCAGATTTCTCAAACTCGAAGAGCGCGATTAAGTCGTTTTCCATGAACTGTGCGCCTATTGCGCGGCAAATCAAATGAGGAAATTTGTCGGCGCATAACGCTATGTCCTGCATGATCTGCACAACATTGTGTTTATCCTTACCGCCTTTGGCCTGTATAGGAAAAACATAATGCGCCCCACGGCGGTCCACACCGACATAGATCTCATCGGTTTCCACCTGCCCCATGTCGGGAACCGCTGTGCGAAGGTGATTCTGCAACGAATAGCTCGTCACCCCGGTAAATATGTCGATCAGCCGGTTATACCTCAGCTTCACTAAAAGCGCCTGCTCGTCCTTTTTGCGCGAGTGCATCGTTACAATGCCCGGAGTAGCATCCGGCACCTTGGTTTCAGCCAGCATTGTCGAAGGCATAATGGGGCGGTCAGGAACGATCATAAACCGGTAGCGTCCCTTTCCCACAGGAAGAATAATCCAGGTATCCGCCTCGGCTGCCGTGGCGCGGATGGAGGCAGGAAGATCTTTCCGGTAACGATAGCTATAGACGACATCGCCCAGATTTTTTGGAAGCTCAATTTGAAGCTGCGTTGCGTGAGTGATCAGTTCCTCCCGCATGAAGTCAAACTGCCGCGCTCCCTCCTGGTAATGAGAGGAAAAGATGCGCTCGATCAGGCGCTCGTATCTTTTCGCCTTTCCTTTTCCGGCCACTATGCAGCGCTTTCTCTTTCGCCGCGCCATCGAAGAAGGATAACTTCTTCGCGTAACTGTTCCTTAGTCGCGGTCGCCAGTCTGGTGCGGAATAGATCAATGCCGAGCACCTCGTAGCCAAGCGACTGGGCAATATCGGCCAAGAGTTGACCCGTGCGAATCATGACACGAAAGTAGGAGGCTTGATCGCCAACGACATAGGCAAGCTG
>CAXUBB010000156.1:10253-10778 GCA_964249105.1 uncultured Bryobacteraceae bacterium
CTCCTGGTTTGAGAGCTTGCCGGAGGTCGGCCAGGTGCCTTGCCATACCGCCAAAATAAAGTTTCGTAATTTTAGCGTATAGACGCTCGAAGCCGCTTGTCTTTCCGAGCGCAATACGGCGGCTTTCGATCTCGTGGGCAATGCGCTGGATCTCGGCATGCCCCGACACCCAAGCATCATCGTTATCACCCTTGTAAGTGTTCCTTGTGTTCGACCGCATGAGGCTGCGCTTCATAGCCTGGAGTTCCGCCTTGGTCGCAATAAACCCGAGGAGCACGGATTCCAGGCGAGTTGTTCTTGTGTAATCCTTTTCATTCGGGTAAGGAGGAGAAGTAATAACCGCATCGATGGACGCAGGTTCCAGAACTCGCATCGCTTCCCTCGCGTCGGCATGGTAGACCATTGCGGGAGTAGCAGCCTTACTAGCAAGCTGCCGGAGGTCATCGGCCATTTCACGTATAACGCTCAACCAACTCGCAATAACCGGAGCATCCTCTTTCGCTGGTCCCACGCCCACTTCCGGCC
>CAXUBB010000157.1:0-5929 GCA_964249105.1 uncultured Bryobacteraceae bacterium
CGCGTGAACATGCCGGCGACATCGATACGCGATCTGCTGGTCAAGGATGACGATCTGATTGCCGCCACGCACGGACGCGGCTTCTGGATCATGGATGATATTGAGCCGCTTCGGGAGTTGAGTGATTCCGTCGCCGGCGCGTCGGCCTACTTGTTTAAGCCGCAAACAGCGCTCCGGGTCCGCTGGGATTTGAACACCGATACGCCGTTGCCGCCGGATGTGCCCGCCGGCAAGAATCCACCGGATGGGGCTGTCATCGATTATCTGATCGGGAGCGGGGCGGGCGGTGAAGTGCAATTGGAGATTCTTGATTCGTCGAACCATCTAGTGCGGCGGTATTCCAGCAGTGATCCTCTGCGTCCGGTGGACCCTCATCTTGCCATACCCCGGTACTGGGTGCGGCCACCCGAGCGCCTGTCCAATGAGCCCGGCCTGCATCGCTTTTTATGGGACATGCACTATACGCCGCTGCCGGTGAAGCATTCCGAGTACCCCATGCAGGCAGTATTTGAGGATACCCCTCCGGCGGCGGATTCACCCTGGGCAATGCCGGGCGTTTATACCGTTAAACTAACCGCCGGTGGCCAGTCTTATACGCGCTCTTTGACCGTTAAGATGGACCCGCGCATTCATACCTCCGCCGCCGGTTTATCGCAACAGTTTACGCTTTCCAAGCAGATCTATGATGATCTCCTGGCGAGCACGAACGCAATGGAAGAGATCCGGGCATTTCGCGCGCACTTGCGGCAGCGAATGCAAAGCGCGCCCGGCGCAGCCGCCGGAAGCATGGCGGACCTCGATAAAAAAGTATTGGCTTTGGAAGGCGAAGCGGAAGGCCGTGCCGCCCGCCGGGGAGCAGCGGGTCCAGATACTCTTTCATCCGTCAACGGCACGCTGACTGCTCTTTTGCAAGGATTGCAGGAAGCGGATGTAGCGCCGACGGCCCAGGCTACCGCCGCCGTGGCGAACCGGCGCGCGGCTTTGGCGAAACTGATGCAAAGCTGGGCTGCTCTTAAAACACAAAATACCGCCGGACTGATCCAGTAAGTTTCGATCGAGATGGAAGGATTGAAGTTTTCCTTATCGGCTATTGGGCTGTTGTGGTTCGCCTCTTTCGCCGGTGCTGAAACGGCGGTAAGCACGGCGCTATTGGATGGGCTGGAGTGGCGCGCCATTGGTCCCGCCATTATGGGAGGCCGCATATCGGATATCGAGGGAGCGCCGGGAAATCCGGCCATCGTTTTTGCCGCAGCCGGTTCCGGCGGCCTTTTCCGAAGCCGGGATGGCGGCCTGACCTGGGCCTCTCTTTTTGATCACCAGACCACGATTTCCATCGGCGCGATTGCCGTTCAACCCGGATCAAACGTGATCTGGGTGGGAACCGGTGAATCCAATGTGAGAAACAGCGTGTCGTTTGGCGATGGAGTTTATCAATCGCAAGACGGCGGTGCGACGTGGAAGAAGGTCGGTCTCCAAAACACCCAAACAATTTCCAGGATCATCATCAATCCTCAAAATCCTGATAACGTGTTTGTGGCAGCCGTTGGGCATCCCTTTGGCCCCCATCCCGACCGGGGCGTATTTGTCACAAACGATGGCGGACGTACCTGGCGCAAGACGCTCTATATCGATGAGAACCACGGCGCATCCGACCTCGATATCGATCCCGCCGACCCCTCGGTCCTCTACGCCGGGATGTGGCATTTTGATCGCAAGCCGTGGACATACGCCAGCGGCAGCGAGGGAGGCGGCGTTTTCAAATCGCAGGATGGAGGCTTAACCTGGAAGAAATTGACGGCGGGCCTTCCGAAACTTATGGGACGCATCGGCGTTAAAGTTGCGCCCAGCAACCCGAAAGTGGTCTATGTCATTACCGAATCAAAGGAGGGCACTTTGTACCGTTCCGATGACGGCGGCGCTACTTTCACCAGGCTCTCCAGCGAACGCGAGTTGGTTGGACGCGGTTACTACTTCAGTGATCTTCGAGTCAGCCCCCAAAGCGAGGATCACATCTTCGCCCTCGCTGATGCGCTGCTTGAATCCACAGATTCCGGCAAGCATTTCCGCCGGATCGCGGGAAGCGTTCATGGAGACCTGCACGCCTTGTGGATTGACCCCCAAAATCCGCAACGCATTTGGCAAGGCAATGACGGCGGCCTTGCCGTTACTTATGACGGCGGCCAGCATTGGGAGCAGGTCAACAATCTCCCGCTAGGCCAGTTTTATCAGGTTTCAGCCGACAATCGCCACCCTTTCTATCATCTGACCGCCGGCATGCAGGATAACGGCAGTTGGACCGGCCCTAGCCGCACACGCGAGCCAGCCGGTATTTTCAATGATGACTGGCGCATGGTCAATCCGATGGTCGGATTCCATTCGTTGAGCGTGCCTGATAATCCTGACCTGATGCTCACGGAACAGCCCGGCGGCGTCCTGTTATTGAGCAATCTTCAAACCAGGGAGCAGCAGGTCGTCAGCCCGCAACCGCAAAATTTTGCGGGTGCGCCGGCCAAGGGCATGAAGTATCGGTTTAACTGGGATGCTCCTTTAGTCTTCTCGCCTTTTGGAAAGAGCACGATCTATCTGGCGGGCAATGTCGTGTTCCAGTCCAGCGATTACGGCAAAAGCTGGGAAACGATCAGCCGCGACTTGACGAAAAACGATGCTTCCCGCTTAGGCAATGTGGGAGGCCCGGTTTGGACGGACAACTCCGCTTCAGAAGTCTATTCGACCATCACAACTTTAGCTGAGTCTCCGGTGAAACGCGGCATGATCTGGGCGGGCACGGACGACGGCAATCTTCAGGTCACAGTTAACGGAGGAGGCGCGTGGACAAACGTCGGGACAAAGCTGCCGGACGTTCCTCGTGATTCGCCTGTCTCGCATATCGAACCGTCCGTATCTGATGAAAACACCGCTTATGTGACGCTTGACCGCCATATGTTTGATGATTTTCGTCCTTATATTTTCAAAACCACGGACGCGGGAAAGTCGTGGACCAACATCGTCGCCAACTTGCCCGCGCAGGCTTTCCTCTGGACGCTTCGGGAAGATCCGCGCCGTCCCGGTTTGTTGTATGCGGGAACCGAACTGGGCATCTATGCGCAATGGCCGGGCAGCGTGCAATGGGTGCCGCTGCATTTGAAGAACATGCCCTGGTCAGTTTCCGTACGGGACATCATTTTCCAGCCTTCGCAGAACGACATCATTGTTGCCACCCATGGCCGCAGTTTGTGGGTGCTCGACGATGCCGCGGTCCTGCGGCAATTGCCGGAGGCGACAGGGAAACCGGCATTTTTGTTTCCGGTGAGGACCGCCATGCGCTTTACCCAGCGCGCCATAAGGTACGGTTTCGGGGATCAGACATTTACCGGACCCAATCCCGCGTACGGAGCGCTGATCAGCTATTTCCTGGATGGAGGAGCAAAAGATCCCAAAGTGCAGATTCTGGATCAGTCAGGAGCCGTTGTACGCACCATAGCCGTGCCGGATCATCCTGGCCTCAATCGCACAGCTTGGGATTTACGATACAATCCACCTGCATCGCAGCAGCGCACCGCCAGAGGCGCGCAAGCGCTTCCGGGCCGCTACACCGCGCGCCTGATTGTTAACGGCCAATCGATAGATCAATCGTTTCTCGTGGAACTCGATCCCAGCCTGACCATCTCTCCCGGCGATCTGAAGACCCAATTTGAAATGAGCAGCGAGATTGTGAAAATGCAATCGGGCGTAGCGGCATCTCTGGCGAAGCTGAAGTCTTTGCGGGAGAAACATTCGCAAGAAGCTGAAACTCTTGTCGGTCTTTTAACTCGTCCGGGAAATACGGCGCGCTCCGAGACCGCTCCCAGACTTCGGGAGAACCTGGAATCTCTTTTCTCCATGATTGATGGCGTCAATGCCGCGCCGACCGCCGCGCAAACTCGCTATTACGATCAGCTCCGGTCACAGTATCAGGAGATCATGGCTCGTATTGAGTTGCTGTTTAATAAAAATGATAGTCTTCTATAAAGGAAATCAGTAGAGATGCCGCTTTCCAGCACTATCAGCAGCAAAGGGCAAATTACCGTGCCCTTGGAAATTCGTCAGAGACTTGGTCTCAATCCAGGAGACCGCGTAGAGTTTGTCGTCGAGCAGGGTCGTACTATACTCAGACCCGCGCGGCAAAACGAGAATCCTTTTCAAAAGTACGCGGGCGTGCTGCCAACCTTTTCCACTAATGAAGAAGTCAATACCTGGGTGCGAGATCTGCGCGCTGAAGAGAACGAGCCAAAGTGAGAACCGCGGCTGATACGAACATTATCTCCGCCCTTTGGTCGCACGAGCCAACAGCGTCAGAGGTGGCCAGGAAGTTAGGCGAAACAAAGGCTGAGGGAGGACTTGTTATTGCCGCGCCCGTTTATGCCGAACTACTGGCCTATCCGGGAGCAACAGAGTCATTCGTGAACGATTTCCTTACTGATACCGGCATAATGGTCGATTTCGCATTGCCGTCAATGGTATGGCTCGAAGCGGGACGACGCTTTGCCAATTACGCGAACCGCCGCCGCTAAATGGTAGGAGAGAGACCCAAGCGCTTACTGGCGGATTTCATAATCGGAGCACATGCGCTGCTGCACGCCGATCGCTTGATGACTCTTGATCCGGTCCGGTACCGCCAGGATTTTCCGGAACTTAGGCTGATAACCGTTTCCGCTTTAGAAAGTTAGTCGAGCGGAAAACTGCATGGATCTTGCCGGTAACTGGTTGGTAATTCCGGCGAGCGGTTGACCGAATCCCGCTCCTGGCGCGTTGCCGTTGCCGTAGGTGCCGCTATAGCCGACGAAGTTGGCGTGATTGAAGACATTGAACGCTTCCGCGCGCAAGTTCAACTGAACGCGTTCCGTGCCTAAGGCGAAGGATCGCTCGATAAACGGCGCAATGTCGTAAATGGCCTGGCCCCGGCCGGTATTGCGTCCCACCACGACGCCATTAATGACGGGGCGGTCGGTTGTTGCTCCCGTGTCGCCGCTATTGGTGGTTCCGGTTGTAATGTTGTAGGGCAGCCCCGAAGCGAGCGTGGCCACGCCGCCCAGAGTGATCTTTAACGGAGCAGTGTAAACGCCGCTCAGAACAAAACGCTGGCGCTGATCGAAGATGGCGTTGCCGTTTTCCGCTCTTCCCGTGAAATTGGCGTCGTTCGGATTTTGGTTGGGAATGTCCGGATCTACATTATCGATAGCATGGGACCAGGTGTAGCTTGCCAGCAGGGATAAACCGTGACTAAAACGGCGGCTCAGGTTCACGTCCAGCGCATGATAGTAAGCGTAGCCGTTGTTCACGTCGGCCTGGATCACGCTGTAAGGAGGCTGCGGGTTCGTGGCCCTGGCGGGATTGCATGTCATGTTGTGCTGCCCGTACCACCAGATCCAATAGGGCCGGGTGCAGTTGGCCGCTTGCGGTAAACGGATCTGTCCCGGCGTGGTTCGTATAAAGGGCGCGGGCGCGTCCACATCCAGCGGCCTGTTGATCCGCAGCGTGTGCGAACCGACGTAATCCACGCTCAACACCCAGTTGGACCTCAATTGCTGCTCAAAGCCGAAAGTCCATTGTTCGGAATAGGGATTCAATAGTTGACCGGGATAGCCGGAAAGCGTGGAGGTGGGGAAAAACGGATCGAGATAGGCGCTGTTACCGGGCCGCACATAGAGACTGCGCACAGGCTGCACGGCTCCGGCTGGGAAAACGGGCAGAGGCACAGCCGCGACGCTCGCAGGAAAACCGATCTGCCCCGGAGACGCGGTATAGTTGAACACTCCCGTGGGGCCGGTAAGCGCGTAATTGGCGGCGGAGTTGTCAACAATCTGGGAACGATAAATTCCGAAGCCGCCCCGTATCACGGTTCTGCCGTCGCCGCGCCAATTGTAAGCAAAACCGACTCTCGGGGCGAAAC
>CAXUBB010000157.1:5939-10767 GCA_964249105.1 uncultured Bryobacteraceae bacterium
GCGCGAATCAGTGAAAGTCTGCTGTTCGTAACGCAAGCCCAAATTTATCGTCAGATCGGGCCGCACGTGATAATCATCTTGCGCGAACAGCGACCAAAGCGTGTCATTCACGATGTAATTCGCATTGCCGTAGCTTTGCGTGTAGGTTCTGACATTATTGATGTTATTGAGATAAGCAGAGCTTTCGCACACCGCCGGGCTTTGAGTGCAAGTGTTGTAGACGAACTGACCGGCGTAGATGGGTCCGCCGAATTCTTTGCTATCGCCTCCCGTATGAGCCACAATCACATCGGCGCCGAACTTGATTTGATGGCGGCCCCGCACCACTGACAAAGTGTCGTTCACTTGATACTGGCGGTTCATCAGCAGCGCCGATTGCGAAGTGCCTGACGTGAAAGTGCCGCCGGTGGAAATGGGCACGGAGTATTGCGTGCCGTAGATGACCGGATCGAACTGCGTAATGGGGGAAGCCAATTGAAACTGCAATCGCAGGTTATTTACCGCGGCAGGGCTCAGCGTCGCTGTTTCGCCCAGTTCTTCGGAGTAAGTACGCCGCCGGAAGACGCGATCCACGCTCGGCAGATTGTTTCCGCCCACAGTGCCGTTCGGGTTCGTGTCGTAGAAGCCGTCTACATCACTGCGGAAGAACAAGTTATTTCTGTCGCTCAACTGGTGGTCCAAGCGCAAAAATCCCAGCCAGTTCCGATAGTGACCGATAAAGTTGCCGGGAGCAATAGGCGAAATCACCGGGGAAGCCCGGTTCTCCAGGCTGTATTCACCGGCCGCAAAGAACTGGGTGTGGCTACCCGTTCCGAGAGGACCGGAAAGAGACAAGGCTCCTTGCGCCAGTGTGTCATTCGTCAAATCATTGCCGCTGGCGGCGTTGTTTGCATTAAATCCCGAGAGCGCCGCTTCCGTGGCCGAAGGACGCCATAAACCAAGCGCTTCTCCATGCAACTGATTGCCGCCGCTTCTGGTGACAATGTTAATCGCGCTGCCCGTGCCGCCGCCATATTCGGCTGAAAACTCATTCACCAGAATCGTCATCTCTCCCACTGCCGCCAGCGGGATGTTGCTGAAAATGGTTTGCCGTCCCCAACTGTCGTTGCCCGTCGCGCCGTCCACCTCAAACCAAGTCTGCCGCCGCCCCGCGCCGTTGGTGGTGAAAAGATTCTGGTTCATGAAGATATCGCCCTGATTGATCGCGGGCCGGTTGGCCGCGTTCAGCAAAGGCAGATAGGTGATCTTCCGGTTGAGCAAAGGAGTGCTTTCGATCTGTTTTGCGCCGAGGCGGTTTCCAATCTGGGGTGAATCCGTCCGGGCTTCGCCCACCGCTCCGATTACCGTAATTTGCGTCTCGCCTCCCGCGACCGTCAGTTCGAGTTTGATGTCAGCGGTAGTTCCGCCCGCGAGAGTCAAACCGTCTAAACGCGCTTCAGCGAATTTTTCCTTGTTCGCGCGGACCTCGTAACTACCGGCGATGGGCAGCCCCGGCAGCCAGAAATGGCCGGATGAATCCGTGATTGCTGTCCGCCGAAGCTCCGTCAGCCCGTTCGTGACGGTAAGCTGCGCGCTGGCCACGGCGGCTCCGTTTTGATCCACAACCTGACCGTGGAGGGTGGCTGTGTCCGGCGTCTGTGCTGATAAACCCACAAACAGGAGTAATAAGATTGATATTGCCTTTCCAAGTCGCATTGCTGCGCCCTGTCCGCGGAACTTGACGTAAACGCATTTGTGTATTATCAGTTTCTTTACCTTCCGAAAAAGGATGACCAGTGAACAAGATTTTAGCCTACTGTTTCTTTTCAGCCTGTCTATTGAGCGCGCAGAACGTAAATGATGTAAAGACCTTGAAGTGGCGTTTGATCGGCCCTTTCCGGGGCGGACGGGTGGCGGCGGTCACGGGAGTTGAATCCCAGCCGGATGTTTATTACTTCGGCGGCGCCATAGGAGGAGTATGGAAAACGGTGAACGGCGGATTCAGTTGGAACCCGGTCACCGATGGGCAAGGCTTCGGCACCTCGTCTATCGGTGACATCGCTGTTGCCGAATCCGATCCCAACATCGTCTATGTGGGAACCGGCGAGTATGACATTCGGGGCAATGTGTCGAATGGCGACGGCATATATAAATCGATGGACGCGGGAAAGACGTGGAAGCACATCGGCCTTGAAAACACCCGGCAGATTGCGCGCGTGCGGGTGAACCCGAAAAATCCTGACCTGGTTTATGTAGCGGCGCTCGGCCATGTGTGGGCGCCGAACGATGAGCGCGGCATTTACCGTTCCAAGGATGGCGGAAAAACGTGGGAGAAAATCTTTTCACGCGGCCCCAAGGCCGGCGCCAGCGAACTGGTGTTCGACCCCACAAACGCCAATATCCTGTATGCAGGTTTTTGGGAGGCGTACCGCAAGCCCTGGGATTTGGAGAGCGGAGGCCCTAACAGCGGCATTTTCAAGTCCACTGATGGAGGAGACACCTGGACGGAGCTTACGAAAAATCCAGGGCTTCCCAAAGGCGTTATCGGCAATGTCGGACTGACGGTATCGCCCGCTAATCCGGATCGCATTTGGGCGCTGCTGGAGGCCGAGGACGGCGGCGTGTTCCGCTCGGATGATGCCGGAAAGACCTGGAAGAAATTGAACGACGAACGCAAGCTCCGTCAGCGCGCCTGGTACTATGGCCGCCTGTTTGCCGATCCTAAAGATCCAAACAAGGTTTATGCCACCAATGTGGAATTCTTCCGCTCCGATGATGGAGGAAAAACATGGAATACCGTTGCTGTCCCGCACGGCGATAATCACGTGCTCTGGATTGCGGCGAACGATCCGCAGCGCATGATCGAGGGCAATGACGGCGGCGCGGTTGTAACCACAAACGGCGGCAAGAATTGGAGTTCGCAAGATAACCAGCCGACCGCGCAGTTCTACCGTGTGACTCTCGATGATGATTTTCCTTATAATGCTTACGGCGCGCAGCAGGACAATACCACGGTAGAAATTGCCACTCGCAGCGCCACGGGCGGTATCGGCGAGCGTCAATGGCATCCGGTGGGAGGCGGCGAGAGCGGTTGGATCGCGCCTTGGCCGAAGGATACGAATGTTGTATTCGCGGGATCTTACGACGGCCTCATCACGCGCTATGACCATCATGACGGGCAAACCCGCAACGTGACGATCTGGCCGGATAATGAGATGGGGTGGGCGCCGGACAAATTAAAATACCGGTTCCAGTGGAATTTTCCGCTGCTCTTTTCGGCGCATGATCCGAACCTCATGTACGCGGGCGGAAACGTGCTCTTTTCTTCCACCGACCAGGGGCAAAGCTGGAAACCGATCAGCGGCGATCTGACCCGCAACGATAAATCAAAACAGATTTCCTCCGGTGGTCCCATCACCAAAGACAACACCAGCGTCGAGTATTACGACACGATCTTCACCGTCCAGGAATCGCCATTAAAGAAGGGGCTGATTTGGGTCGGCGCGGATGACGGCATGGTGAATCTTACGCGTGACGGCGGCGCGCATTGGGAAAATGTGACGCCTCGGAATGCGCCTGAGTGGATACAAATTAATTCGATGGAAGCCTCACCGTTTGATCCGGGAACCGCCTATATTGCCGCGACTATGTACAAATTTGACGACAATCGCCCGTATTTATACAAAACAACGGACTACGGCAAAAGCTGGCAGCAAATCACAAGCGGCATCCCGCCAGGCGCTTTCACGCGCTGCATCCGCGAAGACCCCAACAAGAAGGATCTGCTCTATGCCGGAACCGAAACCGGTATTTATGTGTCCTTCAACGGCGGAGCGAAATGGCAATCTCTTCAATTGAATCTGCCGGTGACGCAGGTTGCGGACTTGGCTATTCAAAAACGCGAGCATGAACTGGTAGCCGCCACTCACGGCAGAGCGTTCTGGATTTTTGATGATACGCATATTCTGGCCCAACTCACTGATGGGCTGGCCAACGAAGATGTTCATCTTTTCCAGCCTAAGCACGCTTACCGGGCAGCCTTTGGGCGCGGCTTTGGCCGGAGCATACCGAACGAGGGCGCGAACCCCGCCAGCGGCGCCGTGGTTTATTACTGGCTGAAAAGCAAGCCGGAAGGCGAAGCAACGCTTGAGTTTCTGGACGCAAGCGGCAAGTTGATTAAAAAGTTTTCGAGCAAGCCTCCGGCGCGGGAACAGCCCTCCACGCAGAGCACCGCGCCTGAAGGAGAAGAGGAAACGGAAGGGCCTCGCGGCGGCGGTCGGCAACCGCTCGTTCCGGTGGCGCAGGGACTGAACCGCTTTGAATGGGATCTCCGCTATCCCGATGCCGTCAGCTTTCCCAGCATGATTCTTTGGGCAGGCGGCGTGCGCGGCCCCGCTGTCGTGCCGGGAACTTATCAGGTGCGCTTAACCGTCAACGGCAAAACACAGACGCAAAAATTTGAAGTTCGCAAGGATCCCCGTATACAGACCACGCCGGAGCAGTATGCCGCCCAGCTTGAGCTGGGGCTGCAAATGCGAGATAAATTGAGCCAGACCAACAATGCCGTGATTCAGATTCGAGATGCCCGCAAGCAAATTGATGAGCTGACGACGCGGCTGGCTTCCGGCGCTCAGACCGAAAAATCACGCACGGTTCTGGAACGGGCCAAAAATCTTTCGGCTGAGATGACGGGAATTGAAGAAGCTCTCTATCAAACCAAGAGCCGGGCCAGCGAGGACCCGCTCAATTTTCCGGTGAAGCTGAACAACAAATTGGCGGCTCTCTTGACTGCGATAGAAGGATCTGACTCGCAGCCCACGGCTTCGCAACAGCAGGTGTATGAGGATCT
>CAXUBB010000158.1:0-10759 GCA_964249105.1 uncultured Bryobacteraceae bacterium
TCTCCACGCAGTTTTAATTTAATTTGATGACCGGCGCAAGCTGTACCATGCAAGTAAGCCCTTTCCTGTGACGATACCGGAACCGACTGTCATTGATCCCCTCGCAAGTGAATTGCCGCAACAGCTTTCAGCGCTGGGCAAAACATCCGGAATTTATGCTTTCATATCTTTTGACAGGATCACACATCTGAGTTCTTCAACGAATCTCGGACGTCGGCTCCGGCGTCTGTTGTGCGCTCCCCAGGGCGGTCCAACCGTTCTGGCCCAACGGCTGCACGGGAGCGCGATGGCGGTGCGCTATTGGGTAACCAGTTCAAAACTGGAGTCATGGCTGCTGCTTTATGATCTCGCCCGGATGCACTTCCCGGATGATTACCTGACCCGCTTGCGGCTCCGCTTACCCTGGTTTGTAGCGCTGGTCGATACCGGACGTTTTCCCCGACTCATCGTCACAAACCGGCCTCCAAAAGGAGCGGAATCTGTTGTTGGTCCGTTCCCCCATCGTGAAGGGGCGCAGCGATACGAAGAAGAACTGCTTGCTTCCTTTTCCCTGCGCCGATGTGCGGAAGAACTAAATCCCGCGCCGGATCATCCGGGCTGCGTTTACGGAGAAATCAAGCTCTGTTCGCGGCCTTGTCAGGGCGCTGTCAGCGAAGAGGCATACCGCCGTGAGGCCGCTGATGTCAAAGATTTTCTCCGTACCAATGGCCGGAACACCATCAACTCCCTATCTCTCGCAAGAGACCAAGCCGCGGCTGAAATGGAGTTCGAGACCGCCGCCCAGATTCACAAACGGATGGAAAAACTTAAAACAGCGGCCAAGGGTAGGGATGCGATTATCACGGAGCTGGAGAATTTTCATGGAGTGGCGGTGACAAAGGGACCGGGAGAAGATCAGTTGCGGCTTTGGCCCATGCTGGCCGGTTTCTGGCAGGATCCCATCACGTTGGAGATGTCAGGCAGCGACGCAAGCTCTCCGTTTCCCGACAGCCGCCTGCGCGATCTCCTTACGCCTGTTTTCCTTGATCCGAGCCGTAACGGGCAGCAGAGCGAAAATCTGGCGGTATTTGCGCGCTGGTATTATTCTTCGTGGCGCGACGACGATTGGATCGCGTTGCCGCGCCTTGATGCCGCTGCCTATCGTAAACTAACCCGCGGCATCGCCAAACTGGCGAAAAAAGGCGCACACAGCGAGACGGCTGTATCGTGTTAGGTTAAACATTGTGGCTGCTCACGACGAAGTTGAAGAACTCAAAGAACACGCCGAACATGCCCGCGATCCGTTTGACAAAATCGTGGCTGGAACTATGGCGATCATTGCCGCTTTGCTGGCCATTGTGTCCGTTGCCGGCCAACACTACAATACCGAGCAATTATTAAGACAGGAACAGGCCTCTGACGAATGGGCGTACTCCCAAGCCAAGGATATCCGGCATTATGTGGCTGAATCAACCAAAGATTTACTAGCACAATCTCATGCCGGTGATGCTCTTGTCAGCCGTTACCGCCAAGATAGCGTTCGATACCAGAACGATCTGTCAGGCATTAGGGAAAAGGCGAAAAAGCTCGAAGAAGAGCGGGACGTGAGCGCGGAAAAGGCGCACAAATTTCACTTCGGCGAAGTCTTCCTGGAAGTCTCCATCGTGCTCTTGTCCTTATCGATTCTGACCAAGCGTAGGTGGTTAGCATTCGTTGGCGCAGGTTCCGCCTGCATTGGAGCGGTGTGGGCCTCGGGGGGCTTTCTTCACTAAGAAGAGCTCGATCGAACTCCCTAACGCGTACTGCGGGCAGCAGGTTTATCCTGCATGGTAGCGAGTTGCTCCAGGACCGATTCGGGAATCTGAGCAGCTATATGGACGGACGACCCAACCACTTCCAGTTTCATGCCGTCGAGCGTCGGAGCTAACAAATCAGCCCGTTTCTCTTTCCCACGCTGCGTTTGCAACATGCCGGCTACGAAACGGACGACATCGGCAAGAGAAGTAGCATCCTGGGCAGAACGCGTTTCGGCGTTGAAAACAACATTGGAAGTGCTGCCGAAATCGATGCCCCCATTGGATTGGGTAATCGACCGTAAAATCTGCGCGTGATTCATTGATTGCTTAAGCTCCGGATCGCTAGCCAACGCCACGGGATCATAGGACGTAGTAGAGGCAAACCAGGCATCATTCGCTTCAACCTTTGAGATCTGGTCTTGTAATGCGGAGTCTAGAGTGACGGGATGAGATCGATTTTGAATTACCTGCTGGACGCTTAACAGATCCCCCATAACGGCTAAATCGGCGTCAAAAAAGGCAAAAGCGTGTTGTTCGGCGCCTCGGTTTTGAACGATCAGATCGACTCCTTGGAAATGCTGCACAACACTGCCGTTTTTCTGTGCTGCCTGTGTAATCCGGCTCTGGTCGAAACTGCCTCTAGCCAACACTGCAAACCTGCCCTTGGCTTTTGAATTCTGGGGTGACGCTGCCGTCAACAAAAGAAACTGGAGATCCCGGCGGGGATCAAAACCGGTTTGCTCCATCAGTTGTTTCAAGGCGTCATCATGCGCATTTAATTGTTGCACCAGGAACTGACCGAAAGCGGAACTGCGCGACCCGCTAACGTCAATAGCCGCCACAATCCGGCTGTCAGCGGGAGCGAGCGCCAGTAAACTCGGATCAGTAGCGGCGAAGCTGGTCGCGCAAGTACCTGCCAGGAGCGCGGCGATGGAAAAAATTCGAAGCATGTCAGTTTCTGCTTGAAAGACGAAGAGCGGAAGAGGAAAGTTCATAAAAATACGAACAGGCAAAGGGATTGCACCGTAGGGGCGGGATTAACTATAAGCCAGTACTGGCTCTTCATGTTCCGTGGTTCGCCGCCGTAAGGGCAGCTCAAACCAGAAGGTTGCGCCGGGACCGGGCGCATTATTAAAGGTGCCGATCCGTCCTCCCATCATTTCCACTAACTGCTTACAGATCGCTAAGCCTAGTCCGGTACCGCCGTATTGCCGCTTCGTAGTGCCGTCGGCTTGGAAAAAAGCTTCAAAAATTCGTTCCCGGACACTATCTGCTACGCCAATGCCCGAATCGATGACCTCACACCGCAGGTGCTCACCGTCACCTGAAGGTCCGAACTTGGCGTGCACATAGCCGCTGGCGGTGAATTTTACCGCGTTCGCCACCAAATTAGTTAGAATTTGACGAAATCTGACGCTGTCCCCGAAAAGGGATCCCGGAAGCGATGGATCGATCTCATAAGTCAAGCCGATTCCCTTGCTGTCAGCGCGTAGCCATAACAGCTTAAGAACTGAATTAATGCTCTCCCGCAGCTCAAAAATTTCCTCGTCCATTGATAATTTTCCGGCTTCGATTTGCGACAAATCGAGAAGATCATTAATGATGGTGAGGAGGTCATTGGAGCACTGGCTGATGATGTCGGCATACTCGCGCTGCTCCGCATCCAGGATCGTATTCTTCAGCAGATTGACCATTCCCATGATCCCGTTCATGGGCGTACGCAGCTCATGCGAGGTGTTCGCCAGGAACTGTTCCTTGAGTTGAGTCGCCTCCTTCGCCAGTTGCAGGGCTGTGCGCAATTCTTCGTTCTTCTGTTGCAGTTCCTGGGCCGATTCCAGTAGTTTCTGCTGGGCCAGTTTGCGCTCCGTAATATCGCGGCCGATTCCCTGAATTGCCACCGGATGGCCGCGGCGGTAGATAATTCGAGTACTGACTTCCAGGAACCGGCGAGTTCCAAATTTAGAAAGAATAGGAAGCTCGTAATGCTGCGTCGCACTGCCGCCGAGGTGATTTCGTATATTGTCCTGTGTTTGATAGCGTGCTTCAGGCGCGATGAGATCTTCAAAACTTTGGCCGATCACCTCCACTCGGGAGTAGCCGGTTAGGTACTCAGCCGCGCGATTGATTGCGATGATCCGGCCATTCAAATCATGCAGAAAAATAACATCGTTGGCGTTTTCGAAAAGCTCCCGGTATCGCTCCTCGCTGGTTCGAAGAGCCTCTTCCGCTGAGTGGCGCGCCGTTTCGTCCTGAACCATGACGATGCGCGCGTCCTTGCCTTCAAGTTCAAAGGGAAGAAAAACGATGCTGACGACCAGATCCTGCTGCGTGGCGGTGCGCTGGGCAAAAGGGCCGAGGGCATTAATTGGTTTGCTGAGCTCGCATTCCAGGGCCATCATCTCTGGCCGGGGCTGTGGAGCGAAAAGATCCAACATCCTGATCGAGCGGATTTGTTCCGCCGTATATCCGTAAAGCTCTAAAGCGCTCTCATTTGCCTGAATAATCTGAAAAGATTTGCAGTCGTATACGAGCGTCGGCACCGGGTTTTCGGAGTACACCCGTTCGTATCCCGATAAGCGTGTTTGCAGGATGGCGGCAGCGCTCTCCAACTCAGTAATCCGCGCCAATAGGCGAGGAACTAAGTCGTTGGACTCGGAATAACCCGGCAAATGAGATGCAAAGGAGCTTGGGTCTGCGGCTTTTTGACTGCTTACGGAAACTTGTGGCGGGGCCGTTTCGTTTTTACCGGCCGCCATTGCGAAGAAATTGGATTGGCTATTTCCGATTGCCACAACAATTTAATGTATCAATGATGAAATGAATATGGAAATCAGGCAAACTAAATTCGCATAGGAATTATCTTTCCTTTAAGGGAGGCTTTTCCGATGGCATTGACTTCCGTCCTGGAATACTGTGATCAGCTTCATCTGATTGGAAAGTAATGGTCGATTGTGCTTCGAATTTCTGATAGTTCTTGAAGTAAATGTCATTCTTGAGAAAACCCGAATTGGTATCAACCTGGACGGAAGCTTGGTCAGGCAACAGGTAAGCAATGTCTCCGAGCATAACGGTTCTGTAATCAATCGATGTGGCAATGCTCCGCGTTTCGATCTCTCTCGGAATCTCGTTGGCCTCATCGCTGATGTGCCAGATCGCTCCATTCTCAGGATCGGCGTAAACCGAGCCGTGATAAGGGAGGACCGCTTGCGCCGAATCGTTCTTGGTGAGCTTCAGCGTGGAGTGCTCCTGATCGATGGAATAGTCGTAGGCGGCCAGGCGGCGTCCGCCAAAGCTGATCCACCCTTTCCATTGAAACGTGGCGTTGCTGCTGGTCCCAAATACATTCGACAGCAGTATTGCAAACTCGCCCTCTGTTACCAACGGTCTATGCCCGATTCTCTGCTTCAGTGATCTTGGAGGTTGCCCGTTGATTAATTCCAATCTTTGGTTCTCGCGTTTTCCATCGAAAACCAGCCTGAAAATTAACGTGCTTTTCTCTGTCCAGCGCTCCCTTTTTCTGCCTGACTCAAACTGTCTGATTGTTTGCAAGCAGATGAAATTGGGCAGATTGGCAACGTAATGCTCCACGTAAGCCCGCATGGTTCCCAACAACTGGTCGGGATCGATTTCAAGATGAGAAGCGGGAGGCACCTCTTGCGGGAGAGTCGCGCCGCACAGCCACAATAGCGCAACCGGCACGCCAAATAGGCAGGGCCTCATAAGGAATCGCGAACGTACCGCTGTTTGCTGCAAGTTCTTGAAAGCAACTGGGCAGGTCAGCAGTCTCTACTGGCCGCCAGTTGTTGATTTATTGGCCAAAACAAAAGCGCCCACGCTCTCTTTATCGACAACGAAGGATCCGGTGTCAACAAAGCTGGGGAAGAGCGATTGAGGATTCTGATTCCAGTTCGCGCCCAGTTGGTTGGGCCGGTGATGGTGGATATCATCCAGCAGTTTAGCCCCATAGTAGCCCATCGTCCAAGGTTTCTGCGCAATAGTTGCTGAGACGACGCCCTTTTGGATCCAGTCAATCGTCCGCTGGTCGGTATCCATGGCGACAATGGTCACCTTGCCCGCCATGTTCTGCCGGTTCACGACCTCTCCCACCTCCGGGCAGGAAACCGCCTCCAGGCAAACGAAAGCATCGACCTTCGCTTTGCTATCGAGGAACTGTTTCGTCCGGTCGAAAGCAACTGTGGGATCGCCTTTCATATCAATCACTTCAGTGATCTTGATTGCTCCTGGATGTTCATTGAAGATGGCCTCATAACCGCGCAGCCGGTCTTTCAGGTTTGGTTGGTTGGGAATCGTGAAGATCACCACATTGCCCTTTCCATTCAGCAGCTTAGAAACCAAATGCCCGCCCAGGATGCCCACATTGTAGTTGTCCGTGCCGACAAAAAACAGCCGCTTGCTGTCCGGCGCGTCCGAATCCATAGTCAGGACAGGAATCCCCTGGTCGATAGCGGCATTGATGTCAGGAGTCATTACGCTGGCATCGGCTGCCGAGATCAGGATGCCTGACGGTTTCTGCGCCACCGCCCTTTGGAACTCGTCATGTTCCGCCTTGGCGTCGTAGGTGTCGGGACCGGCTATGTCTGATTTAACTTTCATCTCGGCCGCGGCATGTTGAAGCCCGGCCAAAGCCGTCTGCCAATAGGGCAGCTTGATATTGGATGAAACGAGTATGTATTTTTCTGTTGGTTCGTGTGCGGGACTGGAGCAGCTCGTCAGGGTGAGACAAGCAATCGGCAGACTAGCCGCCATCAAAGCCCATTTAGCAATTTGCATCCTGGTGTACCTAGCGCGGAAGTATATCACGTAAGTGCAAGGTAGCAAATGAAAGGGAGGAGCGGCAACTAGAAATTTTCATTAGGTTGATTGCTATACTCAGGAGGTCTCCACGGAGAGCTGGAGTGGCGGAACTGGCAGACGCACGGGACTCAAAATCCCGCGTTCTTCACTGAACATGTGGGTTCGACCCCCACCTCCAGCACCACAATCCGGCAACCTCTTGAACACGGACAACATTCTCAGCCAATCAGCGATAACGTAGCAGCCGTGTGGAGAGAACGCCGGGACGATTTGCGAATCCGCAGTTCCGTGGGCATGACGATTTGGATCAGCGCGTTCTCTTTTGAGCGTCCTGCAGTGCGCGCCAATTCTTCGGGAAAGCGCACGCCTGGCTGATTCATGCCGTGAAGAAAGGCGGAAGGAACGCCCGAACTAACCCGGCGCGACTTCGAGAGCGCGGCGAGACTGCGTCCCACGGATGTGACAATAAGGGGCGATCTGGCCGGAATCCAGATTTCTTTGGGAAAGGTGGAAAAGGCGGCGGCGGACATCAAGGCGGTGCTGCATCTCGATGACGGCAACGCTAAAGCCCACTACAAAATGCCTGTCTGCTCACTAAACTGCACAAGCGCGAACTCGTGCGGGCTGAACTGGATCGCTCTGAAACTCTTCGTCAATGGGAGCGGGATCGGTCCGCGATGCAACTGGCGGAAGTGAAATGAGATTCATCCGGCTTTCCTTACAACGTATGACACAGCTAGTCTGGCCGTTTTTGCTGTAAACTGTTACCGCCCTCGCTCAACCTGCCCGGATAAAGCCGGTCGTCGGTGACAAGGTTCAGGATCGCTATATCCCGCTTCCATTTGAAACCCAAACTCTGGGGGGCATCTTCGGCGACCGTATGCGCACCAATCTCGAAGCGCGTCTTCTAACCGTAAACACAGGTCCGCTCTTGGCAGGGTACATGCATCGTTCTGGTCAACAGATCTGGATTGACGAACATGCCGCTAAGTTTATTGACGCAGCCGCCAACACTCCGCATCGCGGCATGACTTCGACCAGCGTGCTTGTGAAGGTATCCACATGCTCTACCGCTACACGGG
Organism: uncultured Bryobacteraceae bacterium; assembly: GCA_964249105.1. Classification (GTDB taxonomy): domain Bacteria; phylum Acidobacteriota; class Terriglobia; order Bryobacterales; family Bryobacteraceae; genus Bog-105. Next base: position 7,673 of record CAXUBB010000158.1, read on the forward strand.
AGATCCTCGTTACCTGGAGTTCTGCCGCTACATCGTTCGCTCCTGAAAACGCCGGGTGGACCGCGCATCATTTCGACTCTTCTGAAAACCCGCAGCGTGCGGCAAGTTGCCGACGCCAAAGGTTATGAGATGCTGTCAAATTTCGTCGGCCTGCTCGACCTTTACCGCCTGACCGGTGAAAAACAGTTCTTCGAGCTGGTCGAAATCGCCTGGGACGACATCGTAGCTAATCGTCTTTACCTTACCGGAACCACCACCTGGGACGAACTCTTTCGCCCTGACCACGACCTGCGCCTTTCTGATCAGGACATTGACGCCGGAGTCGGGGAAGGCTGCGTCACCGTGACCTGGCTGCAAATCAATTGGCATCTGCTGCGACTAACGGGTGAACCGAAATATGCGGATGAGCTGGAACGGACGGTTTATAGCGCTTTTCTGGCCGCGCAATCGCCGCGCAGAGGCACGGTCTGCTATTTTACTAGGTTGAACGGACGGAAAATATATGGCGCGGTGAGTCAAGGCGTGCCGGGCGTCAGTTGCTGCACTTCAAGCATTCCGCGTGGCGTCTCGTTTCTTCCCGAAATAGTATGGGGCCTGCGGGAGGACGGCATTGCCATTAACCTTTACACTCCCGGCAAATTCACGGCACTCTTGCGCGGAAGCGCTAAAACCAGAAGCATTGACATCAACTCCATTACTGATTTCCCCGCCACCGGTCAGATTACCCTGGAAGTAAACTCGCCGGAACCCGCTACCTTTCCTGTCTACCTGCGAGTGCCCGACTGGTGCAACCAATTCAAGGCGTCCGTTAACGGAAAAGTCCTCACCGGCCAAGCAGGAACCTATCTCAAAGTAGAAGAATCCTGGGCCGCAAACGCTCGAATCACCATCAACATGAACCTGACGGAGCGCATTGTGTCCGGCGGCGGAAACAGCCCCCATCAAGTTGCCTTTGTGCGCGATCCGCAAGTCCTTGCTCTGGATGCAGCCGTGAACTCCTTCACCGATCTTAACCGCGCCGTTATCGATGCCGGAGTAAAGGACAAACTAAAGCTGGAGCCGGACGCCCAGGTGCTTCCCAAGGACTGGGCCGGGCATCAAGCCTACGCAGTCACCGGCACTTACGCCGACAGCGCCGAAATACAAAAAAAGGCAAGCTCGTTTTTGTTCCCTTCGCGGATGCCGGTCAAGGAGGATCGGAATACCGCGTCTGGATTGACACATTGGCAGGCCAGTAAACGCGATGGGAAAACTCTTCCGCGTAGCGCTCACGCTCATGGTTGCCGCGCACCTGAAAGGGCGCGATGCCCCGTCGCAGCGAAGTATCGTCCTCGCCGCGATGTCCAGCCGTCCTGCTGATCCTTGGCCGCGAGGGCAGGGGCACGTCCTCCTCGGCGTGCCCGGAGTGCCCGAACGCGCCAAAGTCTATCACGAGCCGGGCGTCAGTTTCAGTCCCGCCGTGGGAACCTTTGGAGTATCCGTCTGGATCACCGGCCCTGATAACGCGCCGACCACGACGAGTGATGGGATTCCCATCGGCGCGGCGAAACAAAATAAGTCTGGAACAGCAGCGCAACGGTGCCGGGCATTGCAACCGAGACGCCCTACTATCGCGCCCGGTGGTCTCTCAGCCATGACAAAACCTGGCAGTTATCCCTCACTCCGCGGCCCGGCAACAATCCGTCAATTCTCATCTGCAGCGTGGGCCCGGCGGGCGGACCTATCAATCATCTGCAATGGTCCGGAAACGAACTGCGTATCAATCATGAATGGCGCCTGAGCGCCGCCCGACCACTCGCCCTTACTGCCATGGGACACGAAGGCGACGAGGGCTGGATCAAAGCTCGCAACGCCAGCCATGAGTGGCACGGCGCTGATGGCTGGGGCTATGCGCGCCTGAGCGCCGCCTCTTCCGGCCCTCTGCAATTAACGATTCGCGGTCCAGTCATTACAAAGACGGACCTACCTTTTACCGGCACGAAATCAGCGCTCGGCATCGAACTCCCTGATGACCACTTTGCCGAGAGCCTGAACGACCAGGTCGCCAATCTGATGATAAGGCTGGTCCGCAACGAACCCGCCCCGGCGAGCCCACTAATTATCCGCTCGCCTGGCTGCGCGACGGAACTTATACCCTAACCGCGCTGGCCCGCGCCGGTCGTGTTGATACCGCGCGTGCCATCGCTCGTTATTTCGCCGAGCATGATTTTTTAGGCGGCTTCGGACCCGAAGCGGACGCGCCGGGCCTTTCCTTGTGGGCGCTTGAAGCGGTTGCCCTGCGCGCGCGACGCCGATTTTGATTCGTATCTCTGGCCACATATACAGCGAAAAGCTGAACTGATCGGTACGATGCTGCACACCCAAACATCCCTGTGCCGCGAGCCTTACGGCCCCATTGTCCCGCAGCACCGCAACGACAAAGACCTGAATGTCGCTGAAGCTCACCAATGGCTGTTGCTGAACAAACCAGACGAAGCTTGGAAGATAGTAGACTGGTTCTGGTCGCATCAAGCCTCTCCTGGCCTCTACACTTGGTGGGAAGGCAAAGGCGAAGAGAATACTTTTCACGGCTGGGTCGAGGTTCAAGGCTGGGTTCATCCCGCGCACGTCACCCCGCATTATTGGACCGCCTCCGAAATGCTGCTCCTACAAATGGACATGCTGGCCTACCTGGATCAGTGAGGAAATCCCGTCATTACGGTCGGAGCCGGTATGAAACCGGAATGGCTCAGCGGTTCTATGCGCATCACCGGCGCGTCCGCTGGAGGGGCCACGGTGGACTGGACCTGGAATCGTATGACCGTCAAAGTACACCGCGCCCGCACGCCGGTTCGCCTCGGTCCTGCTTTTCCACCCGGCACGCTTCTGGAGGTTTCTTATGATGAATAATATTATTCGGTTGCCTTACAATTCCGATTCTTCACCAAGGGCCAACTTGCACCACATCCGCCTCGCGGCGTCCTGATTCTCGGAGATCGATGCGAAGGAGACCGGTCCATTTAATTCCTGCCTTGGCGGTCGCGACAGGGTGGGCGACCCTGTCGATTTCCGCTTACGGATCTACGGTCACGGCGGACGGAACTGGTT